>DKYZ01000014.1 GCA_002493515.1 Porphyromonadaceae bacterium UBA7087
CACACTCAATGAAACAGTATCCCCCATTTTCATGTTTCCCGCTCTCTGTCAATAAAGTCCATTGTCGTTTTTTGATTTACATTTTTCAGAACATGATGTTCTGAAAAATGTAAAATATAAAATATGGTTAATGTGTGGTAAGGGTCAGATTGTCAAGCGTTTCCATACAATCTGACGAATGGCTTGCCTTGGATGCGGAGGGGTTTACCAGCCGCCCGACGCGCCTCCGCCACCGGTGGAGCCGCCTCCGAAACCACCTCCGCCGAAGCCGCCGCCCCCGAAGCCGCCGCCCCCGCCACGGCGGCTGCCGAGGGCTGAGCCTACCGCCGCTCCGAGAATTGCCGCTGTGGCGGCACCGTCGTCCTTTTTCGGTATTCGGTAGCGTGAGCGTTGCTGGTGATGGCAGAAGAGACATTCATAGACGCGCTCCCCCTCTCCGGCATGGCGTGTGGTGGGCGGCACGACAGTCTTGTCATATTTCAATCCCATGGCAATCGTGCCACACGACGGGCATTTGCTGTATTTCACCTGGCGGGCCTTGAAGGGGAAACGCTCCACCGTGCCGCAGTGCGGACATTCCCATACGTCATAATCCACGGTCTTGAGCTTCTCCTCGAAATCCTGCGAGGGTGAAAGAAGAGCGTTGTCCTCCTCCTCGCCGAGGCGTTTCATCTTATGGCCGCACGTGTCGCATTTGCGCGGCCTTGTCCTGACCGTGCGGTATCTCCACAGGGCGAGCAGGGCGAAAACCAGTCCCGCGCCGAGCGATAGTGCTGCCGCACCCCAATACGTAGGCAGATGTCTGCGCCACATCAGGGTTTTCTCGTAGGGGTCGAGGCGGCGTCCGGCGCGCATGTCGTAGACGAAGAGCCCCAGCGCGAACAGAAACGCGCAGAATGCCACAATCTCGATAAACTGCCATATCACCTCTGTGGAAAGCACTTTTGTCGCGCCCGCGAAGTTGTCCGACTGGTCAGACTTCAGTTCGGCGGCCACAGCCGGGTCGGTCATGGCGGCATATATGTCGGCCGTGGTTTCCTCCACGGCTTTGTCCAGATTCCCTTCCTTCATGGCCGGAACAATGCTGTTGCGTATGATTTTCGCGCACGAGACATCGGGAAGCACCCCCTCCGCGCCGTAGCCCGTCTGTATGCGTGCCCGGCGCTGCTCCATGGCGATGACCAGCAGCACTCCGTTGTCCTTGTCTGATTTCCCGAGCCCCCAGTCTGTGAAGAGCTTCTCGGAGAAATCCTCTATCGGCATGTCGCCTATAGAGGGGACTATTGCCACTGCCACCTCAGCGGATGTTGACTGGCGCAGACGCCAGAGCCGTTCGTTGACACTGTTTTTCGCTCCGGCGCTCATGTATCCTCCGGGGTCGGAGACGAAATCATATCGGTTGGCTACGTTTACGTTTTCCATCTGCGATGGGGTGTAGACGCGCTCTGCCCTGGCGCCGCAGCAGAGCAGGGCGCATATGGCGAGGAGAAGTATTGTCAGTCTGTTTCTCATATCCGGGATAATTTTTTATACGGCCGGCAGGGAGTGGCCGTTAAGTTTTCTGAAAAGATTCAGCGCGTAGACGTCGGTCATGCCCGAGACATGGTCGAGGACGCCCTGTATCCTTGTATATAACGAGTCGGAACCTATGTCGTATTGTCCGGGAATGGTCTCGAGCAGCAGCCGCGAGAAGTTTCTTTCGGGATGAATCACGGCCTCCATGAGTGAATTCAGCAGATAGGTGATAATCCGGTTGCCGGCAATCTCCACGTCAATCACGTCGGGAGCCATGTAGATTTTTTTGCGGGCTATGGCGGCGCAGCGTCCGTAGCCCTCCCTCAGGCGCGGTGATGCCTGGTCGATGAGGGAGCCTTCAAGCTCTCCCCTGAGGAGACTTGTCTCGTTTTCGGCGAATACGCGGGCGCAATCGCCGACGAGGGCCCCGATGACGTTTGAGCGCAGGTAGCCCACTTTCTCATTGGGGTCGTCGAGGTGTCCCATTCCGCGGCGCATGCGTGCGGCGTCCTCCTCTCCGAAGAAGCCGAGGAAGAGGGATGCCACTTCGTCGAGGGAGAGTATCGCGAGGCGGTGGGCATCCTCGATGTCCATTATCTGATAGCAGATGTCGTCGGCGGCCTCCATCAGGTATACGAGAGGGTGGCGCGCGAATCGGCCCGGCTCAAGTTCCGGGATGCCGAGTTCGGCGGCTATGCGGCGGTAGAGGGACTCTTCCGACTCGAAGAATCCGAATTTGGGGTGGTTCGGCTCTGCGAGCATTGATGTGCGGGGATACTTCACCATGGCGGCCAGTGTGCTGTAGGTCATTGCGAAGCCACCCTGGCGGCGTCCGACAAACTGGTGGGTAAGGAGGCGGAAAGAGTTGGCGTTCCCCTCGAAGTTCACCAGGTCGGCCCATTGCCTTTCGCTCAGGCGTTCCCTTAGTTGCTGTCCTTCCCCCTCGCTGAAGTATGTTGCGATTGTCTTCTCTCCCGAGTGTCCGAAGGGAGGGTTCCCGAGGTCGTGGCATAGGCATGCGGCCGCCACTATGTCTGGGAAGTCGTCGAAACCGGTTCCGCATCTGCTGTCGCCGTGCATATCCCGCAGCCTGAGCGCGGCCTCCTTGGCCATGGAGCGTCCTACTGAGGCGACTTCCAGGCTGTGGGTCAGACGGTTGTGGACGAAGATGCTTCCCGGGAGGGGGAATACCTGTGTCTTATTTTGCAGCCTCCGGAAAGGAGAGGAGAAGACCATACGGTCGTAATCGCGCTGAAAATCGCTGCGCGTGTGGTTGCGAGGGTCATGAAAACGCTCCATGCCCAGTCTTTTGTCGCTTATGAGTCTGCTCCAGTCCATTCCTTTTGCCTATGATAGAAACGTGTAATCCGGCATCCGCAGCCCGAGGCCGCGGGTATCCTTAGTCTGCCCAAAGTTACAATAAAAACGCCATTCCGGCAAATAGGTTCTGCCTTTTCTTCAGGCGTGATTGTCGGCAAATCTACATTTTATTCTGGAATCTTGATTTGCGGAATCGGCTTCAGTCGGGCCAGCATTCGGTTTCGGAGGCGATTTTCGGGATGGTGGAGCGTCGGTAGACGGGGTTGCGTCCCAGTCGTTTCTGCTGTTCGTAGTCTTTGAGCAGGATGACGGCGTATTTCCAGAGGAATGCCAAGGCCGTGAGGTTGACCAGGGTCATCAGCCCCATGAATATGTCGGCCAGTCCCCAGGCGAGGTCCAGGGAAGTGACCGCTCCGGTGAACACCATCGCAGAGACCGCGAATTTATATACATTCACAGCAGTGTCGGAATCCTTGATAAACCGGAGGTTGGTCTCCCCGTAATAGTAATTGGAGACGATACTTGTGAAGGCGAAGAAGAATACGGCCACAGAAACGAAGGCAGAGCCTGCCGCTCCGATCTCGCTCTCCAGCGACAGCTGGGTCAGCCGGATGCCTGACTCGCCCGAGGTATACACCCCGGAACACAGGATTATGATGGCGGTGCATGTGCAGATAAGGAGAGTGTCGGTGAAGACGGCGAATGCCTGTATCAGACCCTGCTTCACAGGATGGCTCACAGCCGCCGTGGCCGCGACGTTCGGAGCCGAACCCTCACCGGCCTCGTTGCTGAACAGGCCACGTTTCACACCCATCATTATCGTCATTCCCAGTCCGCCGCCCACCACGGAATCGCCGCTGAAAGCATCGGTCACTATGGCCTGCAGGACATAGGGAATCTTTCCGGCGCTCATCACCAGGATGACTATGGCCAACAGGATGTATAGCCCTGCCATCACAGGCACTACAATCTCGCTGAAGCGTGAGATACGGTGGATGCCTCCCCATATCACCACCGCCGTCATGACTGCCAGGACCACCCCCACCGGATATACAGGCAGCCCGAACGACTTGTCGAGGGCTGCCGTGATGGTGTTGGCCTGCACCGAATTGAAGGCGAGTCCGAACGTAAGCGATATGAGGATGGCGAAAACTATCGCGAACCATCTCTTGCCCATGCCTTTCTGTATATAGTAGGCCGGACCGCCACGGAAAGAGTCGGATGCCTTAGTCTTGAATAGCTGGGCCAGGGTGGACTCCACGAATGCGGAGGACGCGCCGAGAAGGGCTATGACCCACATCCAGAACACCGAGCCCGGGCCGCCTATGGCTATGGCCGTGGCTACGCCGGCGAGATTGCCGGTGCCGACACGCGATGCGATGGAGACGGCGAACGCCTGGAAGGAGCTGACGCTGTGACGCCTGTCGGCTCCGTCGGCGTTCTCGCGTTTCCCCGAGGATCAGAGAAGCCTTAGCATTTCCATGAACATTCGGAACTGCACGCCGCGCGTGCGGATAGTGAACCATACGGCAGCGGCCAGAAGCACCGCTATGAGGATATAGGTCCAGAGTATGTCGTTGACGGTATTGAGAATTTCCATTGGCGTATTACGGGTGCTGGTTGTTGTTTCAACACGCGGGGCGGCGATAATGTTTGCTCAGTCTCCGGTATGCCGGATGCCGGAGCGTGCGCCAAAGATGATGAGGATGTGTCAAATAATGTGAAACCGTCGTCTCACGGCAATAAGCCCGCTCGCATTTCCGTTATTGTTGCATATGAAACGAATTTTCAACGGCATATCATACCATTCAGGCGGAAGCAGGCTGCTGACCGCCGTTCTGGCGTGTCTGTTGCTGCTTGCCGCCGCGCCCGCCGCCTCGGCCAAACCCGGCGACAAGCTTCTCAACCGCCCGTATGCCGATATGAAAAGAATGCATCTCGGATTTTCCGTCGGGATGCATCTCCAGGACCTTAACTTCACCCACAACGGCTTCCTTACCCCCGACGGGCAGAGGTGGGTGGCGGAGGTGCCGGGCTTTTCCCCGGGCTTCTGCGTCAACGTGCTCGGCGACCTTCGCCTGCACAAGTATTTCAACCTCCGTCTCTCGCCCGGCATGTATTTCGGAAGCAAGACAGTGACGATGGTGGATTATCTGAGCGACCAAAAGCGGACGCAGGACGTGAAGAGTGCCTATGTGGTGGTGCCTCTCGACCTCAAGATATCGGGTGACAGGCTCGGCAACTGCCGTCCGTATGCCACTGTAGGCGGCATGGCCACCTACGACGTCAGCAAGAAGAGGAGCGAGAGCCTCATGTTCAATGCTGCCGACTTCTATCTCTCCGTAGGCTTCGGGGTGGACTTCTATCTTCCGTTTTTCAAACTCAATCCGGAAGTGAAGTTCTGTTTCGGACTCACCGACATCCTCAAGCATGACCGTCCCGACCTGGTGGACGACACGGAGACCATAAAGGTGACGCAGTCGCTGAAGAAGGTGAAGTCGAATATGGTGGTGTTCACATTTTATTTCGAATAGACATGCGGATTACGGAAAAAATATCGTCAGTACGGCGGCCAATCAGGGCCACTGCCGGTAAGCTGCGGCATATTCCGGTTGTCGTGGCGTTTATGGCAATGCTGGCTGCTGTCTTGCCGGCGTCGGCACAGAGCGACATCCAGTTTACTCAATACTGGGCGGTGCCGGCCTATTATAATCCGGCGGCCACCGGCTCCACCGACTTCCTGCGCATCCGCGGCGGAGCACGCCTGCAGTGGGTGGGAATAGAGAACGCTCCGAAGAGCTTCCTTATCCAGGCAGATTCCCCCCTGCGTCTTTTCAAAAAGAAGATAGGAGTGGGGCTCACCATGATGCAGGAGTCGCTCGGACTCTTCTCCAATATGCTCATCAACGCACAGGGCAGCTATAAGCTCAAGCTGTTCAAGGGTGAGCTCAGTGTCGGTGTGCAGGTAGGCTATTACAACACGAAATTCAAGGGCTCCGAAGTCTATATCCCAGACGGCGACGACTACCACCAGCCCACTGACCCCGGCATTCCCACGCAGGACCTTACCGGAAGCGCGGTGGATTTCAGTCTCGGGGCCTTCTATACGCATAAGTATTTCTATGCCGGCATAGCCGGGCAACACCTCACCTCCCCGAAGGTGACGATGAGCATCGAGGGTTCGGAATCGACCGAATCGCAGCAGTATGAGACGGAGCTGGCGCGTATGCTCTATTTTACGGGGGGCGGCAATATTGCGCTCCGCAATACGTTATTTGAAATGCAGCCCTCCCTGATGGTGAAGACTGATTTCAACACATTCTCCGCCGAAGTAACCATGCGCGCCACCTACAACAAGTTCATCACTTTCGGGCTCGGCTACCGCTGGAAAGACGCCGTGAGCGTGATGGTGGGGGCTGAGTATAAGAATTTCTTTCTCGGATATGCCTACGACTATCCCACGAGCGCCATTTCCAAGGCATCGTCAGGCAGCCATGAGATTGTGGCGGGATACAGGCTCAAACTCGATTTTTCAGGCAAAAACAGAAACAAACACCGTTCCATTCGGATAATGTAGCGATAATGATGAAGAAGACAATGACAATATATTCACGTAGCCAGCGGCGCACGGCGCGCGGCTCCCTCGCGATGGCCGGGGCTGTGGCCGCCGGACTCCTGACGGCCTCCTGCATGTCGATGCGCGGAAGCTCGGCCGGAGGAGAGGTGACCGGCGTAGGCGGCTCCACGTTCGCGGAGCCCACACCCTACGGGATGGTGCTCGTAGACCGCGGAGGCTATGCGATGGGTCCCGTAAAGGGGGATTCCGTATGGGGCATAAAGGCAGACCCGAGAGGGGTCTCTGTGGATGCCTTCTGGATGGACGAGACCGAGATCACAAACTCGAAGTACAAGCAGTTTGTGTTCTGGGTAAGAGATTCCATCATCCGCGAGCGTCTCGCCGATCCGGCATACGGCGGAAACGAGGCTTTCAAGATAGAGGAGGACAAGGAGGGAAATCCCATAAAGCCTTATCTCAACTGGAACAAGCCGATTCCCTGGCGCAATCCCAACGAGGACGAGGAGAGGGCCATACAGAGTGTATACCGCACCAACCCCATCACGGGGCGCCGCGAGCTCGACCCGACACAGCTTAATTACGTATACGAGATTTTCAACCATACGGCGGCCGCGCAGCGGAAGAACCGCCTCGACCCGACCAGGCGCGAGTATAACACCGACATCCCCGTCTCCGACGAGCTGCCGATAATATCGAAAGATACGGCATACTTCAACGAGGAGGGGGAGATTATCCGCGAGACTGTGAGCCGTCCGCTCACGGGCGACTATGATTTCCTGAACACCTATATCGTGAACGTCTATCCCGACACCACGGCCTGGATCAACGATTTCGACAACGCCTACAACGAGCCCTACACCAGAATGTATTTCTCCCACGCCGGCTACAACGACTATCCCGTGGTAGGGGTGAGCTGGGAGCAGGCCAACGCCTTCTCCAACTGGCGCACCGATTTCCTGCGGCGCTCGCTGGGCAAGGACGGAATCTACATAGAGCCATACCGCCTGCCGACCGAGGCAGAATGGGAGTATGCGGCCAGGGCCGGAAATTCCGAGAGCTCATATCCCTGGGAGGAGATCCTGCCGATGGACGAGCGGGGATGCTTCTACGCCAACTTCAAGCCCATGGAGGGGGATTACGTCAGGGACGGCCACGTCATCACGTCGCCTGTGGGCACATTCAAGGCCAACGACTTCGGCCTGTACGACATGGCGGGAAACGTGAGCGAATGGACATCCACGGCCTACACCGAGAGCCTCAACAAGCTCACATCCGACCTCAATCCCGAATATCGCTACGACGCGGCAAAGGAGGACCCCTACAAGATGAAACGCAAGATCGTGAGGGGTGGCTCCTGGAAAGACGTGGCGCACAATCTGCGTTCCGACCTCAGGATGTGGGAATATCAGAACGAACAGAGAAGCTATATAGGATTCCGCAACGTGCGTTCGCAGATAGGATTCGCGAAGGGAACCCAGAAACGTAAGAAATAACAGAACCTGAATATGGTCAAGATAAGAAAATACGCCAACGGCATCGAGCGCTTTCTCCACGGCGAGAAGGGACAGCGCTTCTTCAATTTCGCCTATTCGCTCGGCGCGGCCGTGGTGATCTGGGGCGCCCTTTTCAAGATCCTCCACCTTCCCGGGGGCAGCACGCTGCTCTGCATAGGCATGGGAACGGAGATCGCCATGTTTATCCTCACGGCATTCGACCGTCCTCCCAAGGAGTATGCGTGGGAGGATGTGTTCCCGGTGCTCGACTCGAAGAATCCCGAGGACCGTCCCGACTTCAACGGAGGCGGTGGCGGCATCGTCATTGCCGGCTCACACGGCGACGCGGCGTCATCGGCCGATGTGCCCTCCGGGGCAGGAGTCCCCTATGTGAGCGCCGGACAGGCCTATGCGGCTGCCGGACTGCCGCCGTCGCTGGCAATTTCGGAGGAGGATACCCTCTCCCTGCGCGAGAGCATACAGCGTCTCTCTGACGCCAGCACCCAGCTTTCGGAGATGGCGTCGCTGACGGGAGCCACCCAGCAGTATCTGCAGCAGATGCAGCACATCTCGGAGCAGATGACCCAGCTCTCCGAGACTACCGGCAGGCTCAACGAGGTGAGCAATGTCCTGCTGCAGTCGTATGAGGCCATCACCAACAATTCCGACCAGATCTCGCAGAGCTCTCTGGGCTACGTTGGCCAGATGGAAGACCTCAACCGCAACATCGGCGGCC
Source organism: Porphyromonadaceae bacterium UBA7087 (assembly GCA_002493515.1). Classification (GTDB taxonomy): domain Bacteria; phylum Bacteroidota; class Bacteroidia; order Bacteroidales; family Muribaculaceae; genus Lepagella. The sequence goes on from DKYZ01000014.1 coordinate 8,642, forward strand.
TCAACACCATCTACGAGATACAGCTGAAGAGCATCTCGAGCCAGCTCGAGAGCATCGACAGGGTGAACCGCGGCCTCAAGGATATCCGCGATATGTATGAGAAGTCGGCTGCCGAGTCGTCGCGCTATTGCGAGGAGACCGAGAAGATGGCCCGCTATATGAAGCAGCTCAACAAGGTATACGAGAAGATGATCACGGCGATGACCATCAATATGGCAAACCCGATGATGGGTGGCGGGTCGCCGGTGTCCAACCCTTTCGCATCGGATAATCAGAACTCTAACAGCTAACGGAAGAATATGGCCGGAGGAAGCAATAATGTAGCGAGAATGTCGCCCCGCCAGAGGATGATCAACCTTATGTATATCGTCCTCACGGCAATGCTTGCGCTGAATGTCTCGAGCGATGTGCTCAACGGCTTCAACCAGGTGCAGGAGGGGCTTCACCGCACCAACCTCAATATGTCGGCGAAAAACGAGGTGCAGTTCCGCTATCTGCAGGAGCTCTTTGAGAAAAACCCAGCCAAGGCGGAGTCCTGGTATCGCAAGGGGGTGGAGCTTCACGGACGCAGCGGAGACCTTTACCGCACCATCGACTCGCTGAAGCTTGCCATCGCGCGCAAGGCCGACGGCGAGAACGCCGATTTCAACGATATCCTCAACCGCGACGACCTGGAGGCCGCGTCGGTGACCATGCTCAATCCCGCCACCAACAGCGGGCGCAAGCTGCGCCAGCAGGTGGATGCCTACAGGGGTTTCGTGAGCTCGCTCATCGGCGACGAGTCGAAGCGCAAGGCGGTGGAGGAGATGCTCACCACCCAGGTGAAGAACAAGCCGGGCACAGTAGGCCCAACCACCTGGGAAGACAGGATGTTTGACAACATGCCGGCCATCGCCGCCGTCACGCTGCTGACAAAGCTTCAGAACGATATCCGTCAGGCCGAGTCGGAGGCACTCTCCAATCTCATCACCAATGTCGACATAGGCGACGTCAGGGTCAACGAGCTCAACGCATACGTGATACCCAACTCGAATATGATAATGCGTGGCGGAAAATACAGCGCGAACATCGTGCTGGCCGCCATCGACACTACGCAGCGTCCTACGATATACGTCAACGGCTCGAAGCTGAACAACGGCTCGGGACTGTATGAGTTCGTGGCCGGAGCTACCGGCACGCACGATTACAGCGGCTATATAGAGGTGATGCGTGGCGACGGCACTGTCGACAAGCGTCCGTTCAAGTCCTCGTATACCGTCATAGAGCCTATGGCCACTATCTCGGCGACGATGATGAACGTGCTCTATGCCGGAATCGCCAACCCGATAAGCATATCCGTGCCGGGTGTCCCGATGAACGCTCTGACTGCCACCATGACCAACGGTACGCTTACCAGAAACGGCGACGGATGGGTGGCCCGTCCCGGCAAGGTAGGGTCGGAGGCGGTGATCACCGTGTCGGCGCAGATGGAGGGCCGTTCCCAGAACATGGGTTCGATGACATTCCGTGTGCGCAAGCTTCCTGATCCCTCTCCCTATATCGCGATTAAGGATGCGCAGGGCAACGTCGTGCATTACAAGGGGGGGCCGAAACGTATTTCCAAGGCGGCACTTATGGCCGCCGAGGGACTGGGGGCCGCTATCGACGACGAGATTCTCAACGTCAGCTATACGGTGGTGTCGTTCGCCACCACGTTCTTCGACTCGATGGGCAATGCCATTCCCGAGGTATCCAACGGGGCGTCGTTCTCGTCGCGCCAGAGGGAGCAGTTCAAGCGTCTCAAACCGGGGAAGGAGTTTTTTGTCACCAATGTCAAGGCAAAGGGCCCCGACGGCATAACCCGCGAGATATCACCGATGCAGGTCATCCTGAATTAATCATGAATTTTTCTTAGCCGAATGAAAAGAATATATAAGAGAATATTTCCCTTGCTCACCGTGGCGTTGGTAGGATTCGGGGCTGTGGCCCAGGTCGACAATGCCGGGGGAGTCCGCAAGCGCAGCAGCAAGGACAAGAAGAAGGAGCAGGCCGGAGGACCGGCTGTGTCTGAGAGGATGCAGGGCTTTTATGAGGCGAAGGAGCCTCATGACGCCGACCTGGCGTATATGCGCCAGATCTACCGCCAGCTCGACCTGACCAAGGACGCCAACACTCCGCTCTATTTCCCGGAGGATGTGATCGACGGCCAGGAGAACCTTTTCCGCATCATCCTGAAGCTTGTGGTCGACGGGAAGGTGCCGGCCTATGAGTATCTCGACGGACGCGAGGTTTTCTCCGACCAGTATAAGATGAATATCACCGACATGCTCGAGCGTTTCGGCATCTATGCCACTCCGGCGAAGGGTTCCACGGAGAAGAATCCGAAATTCGTGATAGAGGAGGCGGATGTCCCCACGGGGCAGGTGCTCAACTATTATATAATAGAGAAATGGGAGTTCGACCGTCGTTCAAACCAGATGAAGACGCGTGTCGAGGCGATATGCCCGGTGCTCAACCGCTCTGGGGATTTCGGAGGAGAGGCGCGTTATCCGATGTTCTGGGTGAAGTTTGACGCATTGCGTCCATATCTTGCGCAGCAGTATATATTCCTCAGTGACGACAACAATCTGCCTCAGTATAATCTCGATGATTATTTCAACATGGGGATGTATGAGGGGGAAATCTACAAGACGCGCAATCTGCGCAATCTGTCGATGACCCAGATGTTTCCCGACGAGGATGACCGCAAGCGTGCGCAAGACAGCATCGACAACCGTCTGCGTTCGTTCGGCAAGGACCTGTGGGTTCCGTCGCGCGAGGAGTTCCTGGCGATGAAGGAGAAGGAGGCGGAGCGAGAGGCCGAAGCTGAGGCGAAAGCGGCTGCTGGCGATTCCATACCGGAGCGTACTGTCGTATCTGCCGACGAGGAGCCTCAGAAGAAGGTGTCGTCTCGCTCGAAGAAGCGCAGTTCCACGAAGAAGCGTGCCAAGAAGCCGAAGCAGCCGAAGGTGAAGAGCTCTTCGTCATCGTCGCAGGGCAATTCCAATGCCGCCAAGTCGGTGCGCCGCCGTCGCCGCTGAGCGCGATTGCAAATGCACACACAGTTGGGGACGTCTCTGAGGCGTCCCCAACTTGTTTTTTATAAAAAATTGTGTTAATTTTGTTCCATGGACAGCTCTAAGAGAAACAGATTCAGAACTGATTTGTGGAAGATAGATTCCATGAAGTCGGTAGACTATTATAATGAATGGTTTATGCGTTCGGCTCCTGATGCGTATAAAGCGGCGAGGAAAGGCGTTGTAAATCATGTCAAAAGGACGATGGCGGATTTCGGATATTTATCTGAGATCTCAGGTCAAAATATTATCAGACATCCTGATGCCTTGTCAGTTCTGCGTGCGTGTACGGCTCCTCCATTGGCGAAAGATCGTCTTGCCGGTCTTTCGGGAACAACGAGAACCCTTATAGAGACACTGGAGGATGGAAGACTGCCAACAAGGGTATCTGAGGAGAAATTACTGAATGATTTGTCTAAAATGGCAGCGATTTTATCCAAACTCATTGACTATGATATTTTCCCTTGGCTTGGAAATAATGCGATGCCGTCGGCTCAGGCATTCAGTAGGTCTGCTTCAATCGTAGCTGACAGAATCAGCGGATCTCTTGCAGATCCTATTATAAGAAATTCCCAGGAATTGCGTCAATTGGCTGCAATAGATTCTTATTTATCTGCAAAAGGTTACAAAAGGCTCACCTCGTCAGAAATTGAGTCAATAGATTCAATGCCTCCGGGAACATTCGCCCACCATATTAATGTCCCTGTGGAGATTAAAGGAGGAAGACCGATTCGGATGCCGCTGGATGTCATCATACAACCTAAACTCTATTCAGAGAGGCGATTGCCTTTGCTTGTTGAATGTAAGTCGGCTGGAGATTTTGCGAATACCAATAAAAGGAGAAAGGAGGAGGCAATGAAAGTGACGCAGCTGCGAGATATGTATGGGAAGGATTCCATAGTCTTTGTTCTCTTCTTATGTGGATATTTTGATGTCGGTTATCTGGGATATGAGGCATCTGAAAATATAGACTGGGTATGGGAGCATCGTATAACTGATTTTGAGGAGTTCGGCATATGAGAAACAATAGGGAGCATAGAAGGGAGTTGATGCAGAAGGAACTGGACTCCTGCAAAAGTGATAGGGAAAGAAATATTTTAGGGCAGTATTCCACTCCATTTCTGTTGGCTTGCGATATTGTCAAGTATGTGCTTTCGCTGAGGAATCCGGATGATCCAATTCGTTTTCTGGAGCCGTCGATAGGGACTGGTGTATTTTATTCGGCTCTTACAGAATATGCGGATGTGCAGGAAGCTTTGGGATTTGAGATAGACGCTCACTATTACAGACCATCAAGTCAATTCTGGTCAGACAGCGGACTGCGGATTATCCATGGGGATTTTTTTGAGCAGATGCCAAGGAGCAGGTTCAACCTCATACTTGCGAATCCGCCATATACACGCCATCATCATTTGGATTCCGGATTGAAACAGCGGCTGAGAGAGAGGGTGCTTAGTCAGTTCGGTATTGGTATTTCAGGATTATGTGGCCTGTATTGCTATTTTATGATTCTGTCATCAGCTTGGTTGGAGCAGGAGGGTATTTCTTCATGGCTCATCCCCTCGGAGGTGCTGGACGTAAATTATGGAGAGGGGGTAAAGAGATTCCTCACCGATAAAGTGGAGCTTATCTCCATTCATCGCTTTGATCCGGAGGATGTGCAGTTCTCGGACGCTTTGGTCAGCAGTGCCGTCGTGACTTTTAGAAACTCAAAGCGTCGGCATCAAGATGTGGTTCTTTCTTCAGGAGGCAGCATGTATTCTCCAAGGAGACGACGGGTTGTATCGATTGATGATATGGACGCGGCTCATAAATGGACTCCGATGTTTTCTATGGAGGATCCAATTGTGGAGGGATTGCCGCTCGGGCACTATTTCAAGGTGTCGAGAGGAATAGCTTCCGGTAACAATTCATTTTTCATCTTGTCTGAGGATGAGGTTGTTGAGAGGGACTTGCCTAAGGAATTTCTACAGCCTATATTGCCGCCTCCGCGAAATCTTAAAGAGACAAGGATAATGGAGGATGGCTCCAATCTTAAATGTAGGGATAGATATTATCTGCTATCTTGTCCTTTGTCTTTGGACGAGATCAAGGGCCGTTACGCTTCTTTATATAGATATGTTGTTGAGGGAGAGAAGAGAAAGGTGAACGAAGGGTACAATTGCAGCCGACGTAAACCATGGTACTGTTGTGAATTGAGAACTGCCGCTCCCATTTATATGACATATATGGGAAGGGGTGGTGACGGCAGTGACGTGTTTAGGTTTATATTGAATGAATCTGCCTCGATTGTGACAAATTCATATCTGATGTTGTATCCAAGGAACGAATATAAATATTGTTTCTCGGATGCCGGTATACGTAGTTCGGTATGGCGTATTCTTAACGGAATACCCAAAAAAAGGCTTACTGCATGTGGCAGAAGTTATGGAGGCGGTCTGTTTAAAATAGAGCCTAAGGAGCTGGAATCATTAAGAGTACCGGAGCTCGAGGACGTGTTGAAGCCATTGCAGAAAAGTCTGTTTGACCAGTGACATATTTTCGTTTTCTTGTGTTGTTTGAATATGTTTTTTAGAGGAGGGGGGAGAGGATGCGGAAGGCTCCGCGGCCGCCGCGTCGGGTGTAGGCGTAGGCGGCGCGTAGGGCGGCGCGTTGCGCCGGATTCAGAAGGGGGGAGGATAGGGCGGTTCTGAGTAGGGTCTCGGCGGCGCTTCTGTTGTTCTCACGCCGGTAGTGGGCGGCGAGAATTGCCTGTCGGTAGAGGGCGATGCGCAGGAGTCGGTTCTTGTCGGGGCGTCCGGATGCTTCGATGTCTTCCATCACGCGGCGTATGCTTCGTTCCCATTCTCCCTGCTTTTGGGTGAATGTCTCCCCGGTGATCGAGTCTTTGTTGGAGTGGGCGAGCGTAAGCACATCCTCCAGGGGCGCGGTGGCCGGGTTGTCTGCCAGTAGGCGGACGCCGAGTTCCCAGTCGTTCCATACAGGGAGCGTCTCGTCCCAGGCTCCTGCGGAGCGGAAGTAATCGGTGCGCGACATATAATAGGTGGTGGTGAGCATGGAGTGCACCATCTGGCATTCCAGAAGATTCTTAGTGGTGAAATGGCTGAGGCGTTCCCCTCCGAAAAGGTCTCTGCGTAATCCCCTCCAGTATGCTATCTTCGCCTCGGGGTTTGAATCGAAGGCAGCCATAGCCTTGGTTATGAGTGCCGGCATCATTATGTCGTCAGAATCAAAGAACACCACCTTGTTGGTATCGACTTCCCTCAGACCCCGGTTGCGTGCCACGCATGCGCCCGGAGTGCTTTCGAGAAGAATCGTTATCTTGAAGCCTTCGGCCTCATGTGCATGCTTCCAGTCGGAGACGACACGCAGCGTCTCGTCGCGCGAGCCGTTGTCGACCACAATCAGATGGATCGGACGGTAAGTCTGATTCTCAATGCTTTCCAGGGTGCGGCACACAATTCCGGCCCGGTCGCGCACAGGCACGACCACCGACACCATCTCGCCCGCAGCGACACTATTCTCCAAATTCTCCATATTCAAAACATATCAGACTGCAAACTTAACAAATTCAACTGAAAATGCCAAAAATCTGCGCCGGAGAGTGATGGAAATGGCTGGGGAAAGCTCATTTTTATGGGTTTGGAGTTGCGCGGTGGCTGGATTTGTCTTATCTTCGCGAAAAAAAAGATTATGGAGAGAATTCCTGAGGCTCTGGCTGAGTTTTTCGAGCATAGGGCCACCGTAAGAAAATATACCGATGAGGCTCCGGGCAGTGAGCTGATCGACAGTATCCTGAAGGCCGCCATGAGGGCTCCGACTACGGGCAACATGCAGCTTTACAGCGTGATAGAGACGCGTGACGCCGAGATGCGCCGTAAGCTCGCCGCATTGCATTTCAACCAGCCGGCTGCTGCCGGCGCACCGTTGATGCTGACATTCTGTGCCGACTATTACCGCTTCACGCGGTGGTGTGAGGTCTCGGACGCAGACGCGGGTTACGACAATTTCCTCTCGTTGACCTCCGCGATGCTCGACGCGGTGATACTCGCCCAGCAGTTTGTCACGCTCGCGGAGCTTTCCGGGCTGGGTACATGCTATCTCGGCACCTGTCTCTACAATGCCCCTGAAATAGCGGAATTGCTGAGGTTGCCCCGTCTGACGGTACCCGTGGTATGCATATCCGTGGGCTATCCTGCCGAGAGTCCCGAGGCAACGGAGCGTCTCGGAGTGGAGGGTGTGCTTTATCGTGAGACCTACCCGGAGCTGAGTGACAGTGAGGTGGTGGATATATACAAGGCGAAAGACGATTTCGCGCCCAATGCCAGGTTTGTGGCCGAGAACGGTAAGAGGAATCTTGCGCAGGTCTTCACGGATGTGCGTTATCCCCGTGCGATGAACGAGTCGACCTCCGTCAAGCTGCTCGATTTCCTTAAGGCGCAGGGTTTCATGAAATGAGAATCCTCTTTGATCTCGACGGCACCCTCACTGAGGAGGAATCGCTGCCATACATAGCACGACGCTCCGGAGTCACGGCTCCGGAGCTTGCCTGTATGACCCGTGATGCGGTTTCCGGATCGCCGGAGGATTATGAGGATAATCTGCGTTACCGTCTTTCGATGTTGCGGGAGGTTGATGTCGATTCGGCCCGGGAGTATGTGGAGGAGGTTTCGTTACGTTCGCTGTTGCGTGATTTCATAATCCGCAACCGGGAGGTGTGTGGGATAGTGAGCAGTAACCTCGATTGCTGGTGGCGCGGACGGCTTGAGCGCGAGCTGGGCTGTGCCGTATGGCTGTCGGAGGCCGAGATTGTGGACGGGAGGGTAACGGGGTTGAGACGTCTTACCGACAAGAAGGGGATTGTTGAGTCGCTTCGTGGTGAGGGGGAGCTGGTGGTGTACGTAGGGGACGGGGCCAATGACGTGTCGGCTGCCGAGAGTGCCGACATTGCCGTGGCCGTGGCATTCGCCGGCGGGCGCTGTCGCCGGCTTGAAGAAGCTGCTGCCTACGTGGCCCGGAGCGAGAGATGGTTGGCGGAGTTTATGACGACTCTTGTCCGCCGTACATGAGGGAACTTGTCATGGGAACGAGGGGGAACGAGGGGGAACGAAGCGCGGTATAAGCATAATTAACAGCAGACAGTATCGTTCTCAACATGACATTCCATATATCCCTTGTAGTTGCCAGTCAGCAAGTGGGGCCTGTTTGCTTCGGGAAGAGGGCTGCCTGTGGCAAGAAGACCCAGGATTGCCTCGAGTTTGTCTATGACCGCGGCATTGTGTTTATAGCGTTTAGGGTCTTTCTTGAACTGGGTGGTAAGCTTAAAGGTTTTCATAGCGAGTCGACGAAACGCCGGAAGTTGGGAAGTTCTAATGTATCGAGATTCCCGGATGTTTCTGCTTCCTTCATAGCGGCAAGAGTAGTTTTGTTGGGCCGGTCGGCGATGAATGCCATAAGTACACTCTCCACAAGATTGTTAAGGCTTCGGTTGTGATGTCTTGCCTCTTCCTGAAGGCGGGAAAGCAACTCCTCGCTAAGACGAAAGGAGGTCTGTTTTCTGATGATTGTTGAAGTGTTCATGACTTTAAATGATTTAATAATGCAAAAGTAATATAATTGTATAACATATGCAAGCTGGATTCGATTAAAAATCAGTAGTCAAAGAGAAATATCGTTTATCACTCATAGTTAATCGTCCTCAGCGGATGGGGAGGTAGCGGCGGAGGAAATCTATGGTGGTGACGTCGGTTGGTATCTTTAGACTTTTACGCAGACGGTATTTTATAGTTTCTACCGTGCGGGGCTGGCGGTTGATCATCGAGGCAATCTCCTTGTTGGTCAGTCCGAGCACGATATAGGGCGCCATGCGCTGCTCATTGATGCTGAGTCCTGGATAATCCTTGTCAAGAGCCACCATAAACCCGGGATGCATGCTCTCAAACGATTTCCGGAACATCTCCCAGGTGTTTTCGGAATAATCGAGCTGCTTGAGCTCCGTCGAGATCTTGTCGAGCGCGTCAGGCGAACGGTCTGACGCCAGTTCCCCGATGGTCTTTATGGTGTCGGATATACGGCTCATCTTCAGCGCGGCCGAAACCAGCTGGCGGCTCTCGTCGGAGTCAGCCGCCGTCTCCTGGTTCACAATCCTCGATTTACGCTTCCTGATGATAACCACAGTCAGTATGGCCGCTAAGACGCAAAGCAGTACGCCGCCGATTATGGAGAATGTGGCCGTCCGCCATCTGTCGCCCCGCCGCGTCAGACGCTCCATCTCATCCTGCGCGATACCTTTCTCAAAAATTCGCAGTGCGGACGACAGCATCTCCCCAGACTTTTCGATGGAATCCTCGATCTCATCGGCTCTCCGCAGATTATCGAACGCACCGGCCAGATCCCCTTTCTCCCTGAGCGCCCTTCCCTTTATCTCCAGACGTCTCTTCTCTATATGGTCATACGGCGCATCCTCTCCATAGAATGCGATGGCCTCCAGCGCCTCGTCCACGAGCCCGTTTCTCAGCAGCACCTCCGCATAATCATTTGAATACATCCGGCGGTTATGGAAAAGGTCAAGATGGTCGATATTGCGCCGGTAAAGGTCAATGGCCGCCTCATCCTCCCCCATACACGAGAATATTTTTGCGAGCAGGATGTTTGCGTCCACTGTGTCGGTAGTTCCCGCAGCCGCCCTGATAGCCTCCCGTGCCTCTCTCATAGCCGAAGGGTAATCTTTCTCAAGTCGGAACAGCTCGATCATGTTTATCTGGTGCACAACCCTGTATTTCCTGGCCATGACTTTCGGCATCAGACCGGATTTTGCAAACCGTTCGATTTCACTTTTCTGAGTAGCCAGGTGTTCTCTCGCGGCCTTGACGTCGTTTCCCATAAGGGCTGCGTTGATCAGCACCTCCCTTGCGTTGAGGTCATAATAAGACATTGAGTCGCTCTTCTCGATCCTGAAAATATCGAGGGCCATGTTGGAGGCCTCCACAGGGCGGTTGCCCAGCTGCATAGAGCAGGCCGCCATCGCCATTGCCCTGAGCGCGTCATGCTCATGTCTGTTTCTGTCAAGTCGTCCGGCGAGCATCAGATATTCGGAAGCCGCCTCCATATAGTCTCCTATATTCCAGCAGAGGTCTGACTTCAGTTTCCTTATCTCAATGTCGTCAGGGTGTAGCCTGATTATGGAATCCATGTATGCGATTCGCTGCCGGGCGCTGAGTGAATTGTCTTCCATCCTGGATTTGTAGAAAGCCTCCCGGAGACCGGAGGCCATGACTCCGGCCGACAGAGAGAGCGACAGCGTCACGACCATAGCCAGGGTTATGCTTACGGGTCTGTTCATCTTCATTCGGTTTTCCCATATGGGGGTGTTTACATTCAATATAACGGTGATTTCTCTCATTTGTTTCGGCGTGAAGGAACACTTCAACCCTACGTCGGCAGTGAATTTATGGTTTTGTAATGTATTGTATTTCAAAGATATAAAAGGTATGAAGTGTGATTGAAGTACACTTGAATCCAGATTGCCGCACACTTGTAGGGCAGCTTTTTTTTCACAAGGGCGGGATCAAGCCGTAACTTTGCGACCGAGGCGGGGCGATTTCCAGGGCCCGGGAATGATTGCCGTCCTGCCGGGAATAATATCAATGTCGCGGCGCAATCACGCGAACCTAACATTTTCTACATTATGAAGAAGATTATCAGAAAGGCCATAGCCTTCACAGTAATCTCAACGGCGTGGACGGTGCCAGCCTTGGCTGAGATGTTTCCACCGTCAGTCAGAACGGACGCTTCAGGGATGGACATCCTGAAGATGGATGCGCCGGAGGTGGACGTTCTTAAGGTGGATGCGCCGGGGGCGAAAGCACCCGGGTCGGTGTCGGTCAACCTGAAGCTGACACTGCCAGAGGGAGCGGATATAACGCAATTCTATATATATCGGGTGGAGGAGCAGGGCTACCGCGCAAACTGCAACATCTCCACGGATATGTCGTTTTCGCTTGAGCCGGGTCATTACTTCTTCTCTTTCAGAGCGTTCAACTGGGGAACATTCGACGAGTATTTCTATGTCTCAGGGGAGGAGGAGATACTTCAGGACTCCATGTTCGAATATGACATGAACGACTGTTCCAACCATGTGGGCGTCACCACATACCTTCCCGACGGTAGAGAGGCTGTCCCCGCTACCTATGACGCCTCCGGCTACAAGCTTGTGGATGCCGGTAATGTTAATCCATAATTCGGCAACGTAT
>DKYZ01000033.1:0-3320 GCA_002493515.1 Porphyromonadaceae bacterium UBA7087
TGTTTAATTTATAGAAATCCCCATGATGTTATCTGATTGTATCGGCATTAGCTGATACAAAGATTTGACATTTCTTAAGACCGGATGGTTTAATGCTTGTCTGAAAAAAAATGATAAAAAAACCGCAGGATGTTCTTTTTTGCGCTCAGACGCTCGGAAATGGCGGCGAGGAATCGGATTTTTTAGTATCTTTACAGCTGGATTTTACATTTGATTTTTATGGATTCTGGATTATGTATGGCTGAATATGAGTCGCCGTGCGGGGCCTTGACATTGTGCTCGTATGGCGGGAGACTCTGTTTCTGCGGTTGGCGGCGGTCGCGGCATTATGAGCGGCAGCTGATTCGTATGGGGATGATGGCTGCGGCGGGGATGCCGACGGGTGAGGATGCCGATACGCTTGCCCGTGCCTCGAAGCAGCTTGATGAATATTTCGGCGGGGAGAGACGGCGGTTTGAGCTGGATCTGTTGCCTGTCGGTACGGATTTTCAGCGGGGGGTATGGAGGATGCTGGCAGAGATTCCGTATGGGGCGGTGATTTCATATGGAGAGCTGGCTTCGGCTTGGGCCTCAGCACTGTCAGCGCGGGCGGTGGCGCAGGCGGTGGGGGCGAATCCGCTGTCGCTGTTCATTCCGTGTCATAGGGTAGTGGGCGCCGGGGGGGCGCTTACGGGCTATGCCGGCGGTCTGGAGGCGAAGGAGTTTCTTCTGCGTCTGGAGGCGGAGGGGAAAATTAATGAAATTATATCCTGAGGAATTTGCGTAATTGGTTGTGATATATTATCTTTGTGAAATTATTCCACTTACCTAATTTATCACACATGAGAAAAAATGTTACGATCGTGGCTTTGCTCTCGGCTCTGATGGCGACATCGGCAGCCTGGGGGGCACAGCCGTTTCAGAAGGGGCTCACTGCCCCGCGCCAGCTTGTGAAGGCTGGAGACGCAAGAATTTCGCTTCCGCTACGCGCTGCAGAGGCAAGTGTGCTTTACGAGGAGGATTTCTCGAAATTCAGCGAAGGCTCGGAGGAGGCTCCCGCCGCAGAAATCGAATATGTTGACGGCTACCATATCCCCGATGCCATGACGCAGACTCCGGGCTGGACCGGTGGCGGCATACATCCGGCCGGCGGCTGCATAGCCTTGATGGACCGTGTCGGCCTCGACCGCCTCGGGTTCATCTCCACACCTCCCGCCGACCTGGGAGGCACGGCGACGCTGACATTCAGGGCGAAGCTGCTGCCTGGAACGAAGAAGGCCAACCTCTGGGTGGCGCTTTGCGACGACTATTACGGACCGGGCGACGACCAGGCCGACTTCACTCTCACCGACGAATGGCAGGAGTTCACCCTCAAGGCAGAGCACGGCTCGCTTGAGGAGCCCTCTTATTTCCAGCTCCAGGCCGAGGAGGGCCACGTGCTTATCGACGACATCAGGGTGGAGTTCTCACGCACCAGACTCGCCGCGCCCTACGCGCTGCCCGCCACAAACCTTTCCCCGACGTCATTCTCCGCCAACTGGGAACCCACGGCTGCCCCCACCTACAGGCTCAACGTGATATGCAAGAGAAAGGCTGAAAACTCCGTGAGCGGCACCATCGTGGAGGGCTTCGACTCCCTCAATGCCGATGCCGACGGCCGTCTTGACGCTGCCGCCCCGGGCATTCCGGAGGGCTGGAACCTGGAGCTGGCCGCAAACGGCAGCCGGGAAGTCTCCGGCGAGGCCGGATGGCAGAACTCGAAACCCTATTCGATAGTGTTTGACGCGGTGGGCGACGCGGTAACATCCCCGGCCACTCCGGAGCCACTGTGCGGTTTGAAATTCTGGATACGCCCTTCGCAGATGGAGGAGGGCGAGGACCTGTCGCTGCTGCGTATAGAGATCTATCACTCCCTGACGGGCACCTGGGAGAATATCGCCCAGCTTCCTTACTACTGGATGACCGAGAAGGGGGATTTCTATGAGATTGATTCCGACGCCCTCGGCGAGGACGCCACCATGGTGAGGCTGTCGATGATCCAGAAGGGCCTCATCGATTTCTATGTTGACGACATAACGCTCGATTACGCCACAAGCGGCATCACTGAGTTCCTGCTCAAGGACCATATGCTTGAGGAGGACCATTACGTGGTCGAGAACATCAACCCGGAGAACAATTACTTCTATTACGTCCAGGCCGTAGACGGCGAGCTTGAGTCGGCGACGTCAGACATGATCTGGGTTGACGGTATAGTCGGGCTGGCTCCGGAAGTGTCGGCGCCCACCGACGTGACCCCGACCTCGTTCACGGCCAACTGGAACCGTCTCGGCCATGCCACCGACTATAAGGTGGAGGCCAATTTCATCGTCAGGGCCGCGTCCGACATGGAGGATGTCACCCTGTCGCAGGAGACGTTTGATAAAATAGAGCAGGAGGGCTACGACTGGGTGTCGCCCTACGATTTCGCAGCCGCCGGAATGGCAGAGACCTCTTGGAAGGCCACGCAGCCCTGCTGGCAGCCGGGAATGGCCGGCAGCCAGGGCACAAGCTGGATCGGGGCCGCGGGGCTTGTGTATTCGCCGAATCTCGACCTCAGCGTCAACCAGGGCGCGGGCTTTGATGTGGAGGCCACGGTGGTCACCACAATCGACGGTTTTGAGCTTGCCGACGGCAGCACACATCCGGAGGGCGTGTTCGTGATGGTGCTCAACACGTACCTCGACAGCCAGGCAATGGCCTCGGCCCTGATAGATACGCCTGAGGCCGGAAGCCATCATGCCACTGTGCATATCGACACTCCCGATGATCTTGACGTGAGCAACGTGATAGTGGCCTTCATGACAATGAGCGGTCAGCGTTTCTATGTGGATGACGTGAGGATCAGCAAGGACCTTCGCGCAGGCGACGAGCTTTCCGCTCCCCTCGCCGTGAGGAACACCGACGGAGTATCGACTACGTTCGACGGGCTCCGTGAGGGCTACGACCATACCTACCGCGTGACCGCCTCCACTGTCTACCAGTATGTGGATTACGTTTCCGATACCTCGGAGACAATATATGTATTCAATTCCGAGGTAGGTGTTGGAAGTGCTGCCGACGAGGCCGTGAGGATCGTCTCGGGCAGGGGATTCATCAGTGTTGACGCTCCCGAGGGTGTGGCCGTCAATATCCACAGTCTGTCGGGAATGCGCGTTGTCAGCGAGGCCGCTCCCGGGCGTTATGACCTGGAGCCCGGCATCTACATGGTAAATGTGGCCGGCCGCAACCTGAAGACAATCGTGAGATAATCCCGGTCTGGAGACCTCCGGTAGGTCAGACCGCATCAAAAAATCAATCCCCCC
>DKYZ01000033.1:3650-4023 GCA_002493515.1 Porphyromonadaceae bacterium UBA7087
GGGGGGATTGATTTTTTGATGCGGGGGAAGTCAGGGAATGAGGAGCTTCTCGACCGAGACGGTGCCGTCGGACAATATGTCGCCCACGGCTCCTGTCGCTGAGACCGGAGCCACAGCGCAGTTGAGCACCTTCCCGCTCTCTGCATCCACCACGCCGGCCACCACCTTCAGCGACTTCGCCTTGTCGGCGAGATTCTCGTCGTAGATCGACATGGCCCGGGTTGTGTCGAACGTGTAGGAATGGCTGTAAACATTATCCGGCGCAAGCTGTTGAGGCAGGCTCGAAGGGATGCCCTTGCTGTCGGAGAGCATCAGCACGATGTCGTTGAACACCAGCCCCTCGATGCGTTTGGAAAACCCAGGCGCGGATGAC
>DKYZ01000099.1:0-298 GCA_002493515.1 Porphyromonadaceae bacterium UBA7087
ACACACTCAATGAAACAGTATCTACACCCGGGAATATTCGCTGTTCAACTTCATGAATAGTGTCATCGCCAGGCTCCGGCAGAACGGCAGGATAAGGACCTGCGAGTCTTACCGCTCGGCCCTCAGCAGTTTCAGGAAATTCCGCAAGGATGAGGACATCATGCTCGACAGCCTGGGCGCGGAGTTGATGGAGGAGTACGAGGGATGGCTCAGGCAGCGGGGCGTCTCGCCCAACACAATCTCATTTTACGCCAGAATCCTCCGGGCGGTCTATAACCGTGCGGTGGAGGATGACATC
>DKYZ01000099.1:599-5625 GCA_002493515.1 Porphyromonadaceae bacterium UBA7087
GTCGCTCAGCCCGTCGCTCGATTTCGCGAGGGATATGTTCATGATGAGCTTCTACCTGCGCGGGATGAGCTTCATAGATATGGCGTTCCTGAAGAAGAGCGACCTCAGGAACGGTAGCGTGACCTACCGGCGCCACAAGACCGGGCAGCTGCTGGTAATCGCATGGACCGACGAGATGCAGCTGATTCTCGACAAGTACCCTGAAAACGGCAGCGACTACCTGCTCCCCATAATCCGCAAGCGGGGCACGGTGGAGCTGTATGCCTACCGCAATGCCGGCTACAATATAAACAGGAGTCTGAAGAAGGTGGCTGAGAGGGCGGGAATCGACGTCCATCTCACATTATATGTGGCCCGCCACAGCTGGGCATCGGCGGCAAAGGCGAAAGGCATCCCGCTGTCGGTAATCAGCGAGGGGCTCGGCCACGATTCCGAGGCCACCACCCAGATCTATCTTGCGAGTCTCGACACGTCGCTTGTCGACAATGCCAATTCCCTCATCCTGGAGAGTCTGAAATAGTTCCCGGACGGCGTCCGGGGCAGCGTCCGGGGCAGCGGACGTCCCCGTCCGCCAGCCCGTCATGCGTTAGCCTGTTCCGTGTGGGGGCTCTGCCCCCAATTTCCTTCCCTCCATTATAAACACGACAGCTCCCCTGCGCCAACCGGCGCAGGGGAGCTGTCGTGTTTAGCAACCATCCAAATCTCTTGATAAGAGATACTAAACAACGGTGCAAAGGTACAAAAAAATATTGGTATTCAGGCTATTTGGCAAGCGAAAAAAATTGCGCCCCCTTCAAAATCAGAGGCCTTTTTTAAACAATGTTTAGCAAAAGCGCCAGTCGCGACATCGTAATGTAAAAGAAATCAGGCAGTTCCGTCACGTCACAATCTCTTATCAAGTGAATACTGACTTTTAACTTAAAAGATGAGATGAAAAAGTGACAAGACCAAGAGTAAAAAAGCGAGGGAAGCCGATTGACTGCAATTCCCCATTCTTTTTGAAAACCTCTCGTAACTGCTTGATATTCATGGATATATGAATTTGAGCAGGACTTGGAGAATTGCCCTTAGGTCACAAAAGCACTTATGGAAGCCCCCGCAAAACAGTGGTTCGTGATGCGCGACCTCAAGCGCAGGAATGCCAACAACCTCGCCATCCACGAGCTTGCCAAGGCCGGTCTCGAGGTCTTCACCCCGATGACGCAGATGGTAATGAAAATCGGAGGACGAATCCAGCGCCGCGACGTCCCGCTCATACAGGACCTGCTGTTTGTCCACGAGACGAAATCCGCGATTGATCCGTATGTCGAGAAATTCATGACACTCCAGTACCGGTTCAGCCGGGGCAAGACGGCCAACGAGCCGATGACCGTCGGCGACGAGGAGATGAAGCGGTTCATATTCGCCGTGAGCAACACCGAGTCACCTATATATTATAGGCCCGGCGAACTGACGGAATCCATGTACGGCAAATCCGTGCGAATCGTCGGCGGCATCCTCAACAATTACGAAGGCCACCTCCTCTCCATCAAGGGCAAGCGAAAAAAGCATCTGATCATAGAGCTGCCCAATCTGATAGCCGCCGCGGTCGAGGTGCAGCCCGAATTCATCCAGCTCCTCTGACCCGGGGCCGGGGTCGTCCCGACTCCGAGCCTTCCCTCCCGCTAATCACTCATCACTAATCGCTCATAGTTGCTGATTCCATGCTCGCCCTTCCTTCCCGAATAATGAATTACCGCATCTCGTCCGCCTCTCCCACCGACGAGCTGTTTACCCTCGGCCAGATTCTCTCCGAGGTCGGCGATTACGCCGGCACCATCCTCGACCGCGAGCATCTCTCCCTGTCGAGGCGATGTGCCGCAAGACTCGGGAAAGTGGTCAGCGAACTCATCACAAGGAAACGCATAAAATCCCGGGACGATCTCTTTGAAATGTCCTCCCCAGCCGTTGCCAATGCAGATTTGAGCGCGATGACCATCTCCGAGCTCCACGCCCTCTACCGCCAGTGGCCCATCCGTCAAAGGCAGAGACTTACCGAAGGCCGCGAGCATCTCACATACTATTACGAAGGGCGCATAGTCCGTGAGCTCCTGCGCCGCAAACCGTCCGACAGAAACGAGCGACTGAAGATCGACTACTGCGTATCGACCTACAGCAACGAGCTCGACAACCTGTCGTCCATCCTCTCCCTCCCCGTCGGACAAGATGAAGACAGAATCCACCCCGACGCCACAAGGCACTATTCCCCCGAAGAGCTCACCCTCCTCATAAGGAAACACAGCGACTTCCGCGACATCCTCGACCGCGAGCTCCTCATCGAATACACCGACCTCGCCCTCGACCTCCTCTCCGCCAACCCCACGCAGCCCCATCCTCACCTTGCCGCAGCCCTCACCGCCCTCCGCGAAAAAGACATAATCCGCATCCCCGTCCTGGAAGCCATAAGCGTGGTCTGATCTTCCCGCTCGCGAAGCCGTTTCCGCCTGGGGCCGTGCCCCGAAAATAATAAGATCGAATCATGACACCCGAACAAGTATACTCCGAATGGCGCTCATCGCTCAAATCGCCCGATTACAGCCTATTCTACTATCATCCAGACTTGGAGCGGATTCTTCTCGGTCTGTCGATATACGCAATCTCCTCACGTCCCCTTGTCAAAGACCTTGGCAAGGCAGAATCACTGAGTATACTGAACATCTATATAACCGACCTCATCACCGCATGGATTGATGAAAACGACGATGCCTTCAAGACAATGTTCGACATGACCATGACGGTAGCCGAGGCATACATACCCTGCCTCATGGCAGCCGAGAGGGAATACCCCTCAAAGAAACGCCTGATAAGAAAACTGTCCTTCTTATACGGACACGCAGTGTCATGCGGCGGCGACATGGCACCAACCCTCGCCGATTCCCTCCTCGACAATCTCTCCACCGACGGCAAACAGCTCCACTCCGAAAAAATCCAGAAATTCGGCACCTACCTCCTTACCCTCATCCGCCTCCACGGCATGGACCTCCCACCAACTGCCCTCTCCCGCCTCAATGGCTGGTAAAAGAAGCCCTTTCTTGGCAGAATATTACGGTGCTGAAATTTTAAGACAAAGTAATGGAATACGAGATAGAAAACCATCTTGCTTCAGATTTTGAAAGGCAACTTTTCAAGGCAAGCCTCTACAATCTGAAAGACAGTGGGAATCCTCTGCGTCTAAACAATTTCGCATATTCTCTGAGAGAACTCACGCGGCATTTCCTTGAAAGACTCGCTCCGGATGGTGAGGTGAGACAAGCACCCTGGTACAGGATACACGATCCGAAAAAACCAGAGATGATAACAAGGACTCAAAGGATGCAATATGCCGTTCATGGTTGGTTGCTACCTGAATATGTGAAGTCGGAATTGGGTATTGACACGGAAGATATAATAAAGGAACTCAACGATGGAATCAATAGATTAAGCAAATTCACCCATGTCAATCCGTCAACATTCAACTGCGATGACAACACTACGAAGCAGTTGAGCAACGAAATACTGGAGAGTGTATTGTCATTCTTTCAGCTTATTGACGAATCGAGAAAAAGGGTTGAGGAAGCCGCATTCGACTGTGTTGATGAAGAGATGGTCTCATCATTCTATGGAACCACCTTCAACGAAATTGACATGCTTGCCACCCACCATGAGATAGAATGCTTCACTGTAAGCCGGATGGACAAAACGGGTGAAGACGACGGCAACTTCTACATGGAGGCAGACGGCGAGGTGCATGTGCGCCTCCAATATGGCTCCGACGGAGATATGAGACGAGGCGATGGACATGAAATGCACATCTCTCTTCCATTCACATCCACCTTCACAGTCTCTTTCAAAAACAAAAAGGGGGATTTACATCTGACAGACCCGAACATTGAAATAGACAATTCTTCTTTCTTTGAATAGGAACTTATGGTAACTGTCCAATTGCCCCAATTGGCTAATATATAGAGAGGTTGTAATTTTGTAGCGTAAACCAATACCCAAAAAGCAATGATTTCAAACGAAAAAATGGAGGAATATTGGATGCGCTACAAGTCGGAAGGTGTCGCGAAGGGACTCTCGATGCAGGCCTTCTGCTCTGTCAACAATATTCCCTACAACGCCTTCGAGAAGTATCTCAAGCTTAGACGTCATTTCTCCACGGCACACAGGATCAACATCACGGACATTCCTGAAAAGGAATCGGGCGCTAAGGAGCCGGCAACGGACCCGGCTTCGGGGACTTCATCCATAGTGCAGAATGATTCCAAAGAAGACAGGGAGCGACTCCGTATCATGGTCGACATACGTATGACGAACGGCATCAACATACGGCAGAGGAACCTTGACTACAGGGGCCTGGTCGGCCTGGTAGAGAAACTGGAGGTGCTATGCTGAGTCTGGAATCGCTGAAAAATTTCTATTTTCTCCCGGACCTGCACGACATGCGGTGCGGAGCACAAAGGGTGCTGGAGACAATAAGGATTGTCTATGACAGATATCCCTACGGAGGGGACGTGTTCCTTTTCATGTCAAAAGACAGACGCAGGGTCAGGATGGTGCAGTATGAAAACAATGCGTTCTACGTCCATGAGAAAGTCTTTAAGAAGGGCTACAGGTTCATGAGACTCGAGATTGACGGAGGGGGCAACCCGGTTTATTCCATTGCGTGGAAAGACCTCGTGACGCTTCTGGAATGCCCTGTGATAGACGTTCTGAAGATACGTTCACAGGCGCTCCCGGATGTAGGATAAATATCTGACATAAAATAATTTATCATAGTTAAAAATTTGTATATGTGTGGATTTTTTAGTAACTTTGCAGGTAAGGGAACCTTCTCATGGAAGCGGACGAACTTGAACAGAGGATACGGGCCACACAACACATTGTCGAGGCAATGGCGGAGTCTTGCGAAGACTACCGCCCATTGTTCGACACGCTGATTCCTGCCACCGAATTCATGACAAGGGAAGAAGTCATAGAGACGCTGAAGCGGGTCTGCGCCGCCTTT
>DKYZ01000008.1 GCA_002493515.1 Porphyromonadaceae bacterium UBA7087
TTAATCACTTATCGTTAATCACTATAATTCAATGCGCGTCGAGCCAGTTGGAGGCGACGCCGGAACTGGCCGTAAGGCGCACGCGCCCGCTATAAGCCCCCTCCATCTCTTTCTCCACAATCTCCTGCACTCTCGGCAGTTCCTCGGGCACAACATCAAAATTCAACTCGTCGTGGACCTGCATTATCATCCTCGATTTCAGCCCCTCTTCACGGAGCCGACGGTCGATTGCAACCATCGCCACCTTTATTATATCCGCCGCAGCTCCCTGTATCGGCGCGTTTATGGCGTTGCGCTCGGCATAGCCCCTCACCACCTGGTTGCGGCTGTTGATATCGGGCAGATAGCGCCGTCTTCCCATGGGAGTCTCCGTGTAGCCGTTCTCCCGCGCCTTGTTGATGGAATCACGCATATATTTGTCAATCGACGGGAATTTCTCGAAATAATTGGCAATCAGAGAAGAGGCGTCAGCCCTCGGTATACCCAGGCGCGAGGCCAGTCCGAAAGCCGAGATGCCGTAGAGGATGCCGAAATTGGCGGTCTTGGCGTGGCGCCTCTCGTTGGGAGTGACCTCCTGCGGACTATCCTTGTGATAAATCTTCGACGCGGTGATGGCATGTATGTCGTCGCCGTCGGCAAATGCCTGGAGCATTATGGGATCGGAGGCGAAATCGGCCACGAGACGAAGCTCTATCTGGGAATAGTCGGCGCTCAGGAAAAGATGTCCCTCGTCAGGAATGAAGGCACGGCGTATCTCCCGGCCCTGCTCCTCGCGCACCGGTATATTCTGTAGATTCGGATTGCTCGACGAAATACGTCCTGTGGCCGTCACCGTCTGGTTGTAGTTGGTATGCACGCGCCCGGTCGCAGGATTGACACATGCCGGAAGAGCCGTAAGATAAGTTGTCAATAACTTCTTCAATTGCCTGTATTCCAAAATTTTCCCAACAATGGGACTCTTGTGGGCCACTTTCTCCAGAATATCCTCGGAGGTGGAATACTGGCCGGTCTTGGTCTTCTTGGCTTTCGGGTCGAGCTGCATCTTGTCGAAAAGAATCTCTCCGACTTTAGCCGGCGAACCGACATTGAACTCCTCTCCGGCAAGCGCGTAAATCTCTTTCTCAAGGTCAGACAGACGACCGCGCAAGGCATCGGCGGCATCGTCGAGCGCACGTATGTCGAGACGTACTCCGGCAAGCTCCATGCGCGCCAGCACAGGAGCCAGAGGCATCTCCACCTCTGTCAGCAGTTGCTCCATACCCTCTTTCCTTACCGCCTCAAGCAGGGGATCACGCAGTCTCAGAGCGATATCCGCCATCTCGCAGGCCCAGTCGCAGAGTTCCTCGGGCTTAGCCTTGGCGAGAACCGTCTTCACACCCTTTTTCGCCGCCGCGGGCACCGGGAGCATGTCGTAGCGCAGCATAGCCGCGGCAGGCCCGTCAAGGCCGTGACGCTGCTCCGGCTGAAGAAGATAATGGGCCAGGGTGACGTCGAAATAATTCACTACCGGCGTCTCGGCGTCGCCGCGCGCGTTGGCGGCGACCACATATGTGCGTTTCACACCCGGCGTCACCTTCTCTATGTCGGGGCGTGCCAGCAGATCGAGCAGAAATGCCTTGCCCTCCGCGAAAGAGCAGGGAATATATGCTGCCTCACCCTCTTTCCACGCCACGGAGGCGCCAATCCAATCGGCGCCCATGTCGTTCTCACCGTCTGCAAACGTCACAATCCCGCACCGCCCCACGGCTGCGAGTCGCTCCGAGAGCCGGCCAATCCCTCCGGCATCCTCCACCAGCTCATACTCATGCGCGGAGGCGGCAAGAGAGCCACGCGGACTGTCGTCTTCCGCAGCCGCAGGCTCCGGCATCTCGTCGAAAAGGGGAAGCTCTCCGCCATTTGCCTGGGCAACACCCTTGCCGAGCCGCTTCTCCACGCGCTCGATGAGGCTCTTGAACTCCAGTTCACGGAAAATCGCATACAGCTTGGAGGTATCCGCGTCTCTGACCTTCAGCGACTCCGGATCCACATCCACAGGCACATCGGTGCGTATTGTGGCAAGATATTTCGACTCCCTTATCTGGTCGGCGTTCTCCTCCACACGCTTCTTCATAGCCCCTTTCAGCCGGTCGGTTGAGCCGAGCAGGGTCTCGACGTCGCCAAATTCCTGTATCAGTTTTATGGCAGTCTTGTCGCCGA
The DNA here is from genome assembly GCA_002493515.1 of Porphyromonadaceae bacterium UBA7087. Classification (GTDB taxonomy): domain Bacteria; phylum Bacteroidota; class Bacteroidia; order Bacteroidales; family Muribaculaceae; genus Lepagella. The sequence continues at coordinate 2,197 of DKYZ01000008.1, forward strand.
CGCCCGGGCATCCGGGGATGCAGTCGATCTTGTCGCCCATCAGCGCCAGCAGGTCTATCACCTGCGACGTGCGCTCCAGACCATAGCGCTCGCAGACCTCCTTCTCTCCGCGGATCTCGAAATCATTGCCACGGTAAGAGGGCTTGTACTGGAGAATCGCGGGGCTGACGAGCTGTCCGAAATCCTTGTCGGGGCTCATCATATATGTGGTGAAACCCTCTTTCTCGGCCTTACGCGCCATAGTGCCTATCACGTCATCGGCCTCGAAACCCTCCACTTCAAGAAGCGGAATACGGTAGGCCTTGACTATCTCCTTAATAAAAGGGATGGAGAGTCGTATGTCCTCGGGGGTTGCCTCGCGCTCGCTCTTGTAGGCCGGATAGCGCTCGCTGCGGAAAGTGGGACCCGAAGGATCGAAGCAGACGGCGATATGGGTGGGACGCTCCTTGCGGAGCACCTCCTCGAGAGTGTTGACGAAACCATATACCGCCGAGGCGTTGAAACCGGCGGTGGTGATGCGCGGGGCGCGGATGAAAGCGTAGTAGGCGCGGAAAATCAGGGCGTACGCGTCGAGCAGGAAAAGACGTTTTTCTGTCATGGGGTGAACTGGGGTTATTCCGGAATCCTGAACGGCCGGCAAAGGGCCCAAAGCCCCTTCCGAACCGCGTCTGGAGGAGTCCGAGACGTTAATTTTTCGCTAAATTAACAAATTCCCGGCTTTAAGGTGCATAAGATGATGATTATTTTATTAATTTTGTCGAAGATTTTAATATGGACAGTCTGAGCATAATCCAAAACCGTCTTCGCAAAGAGCTCGACGCGATGAATGAAATCATCGTGTCGTCGCTTGCCACACCCAATGCGATGATGAATAGCGTAGTGAGCAACTACCTGAAACAGAAAGGGAAACAGCTCCGTCCGGTGATGGTGATCATGAGCGCGCGCTTCTTCGGCGACGTCACGGACGACGTGCTTCACGCCGGAGCCGCCCTGGAGATGCTCCACAACGCCTCGCTGATTCATGACGATATAGTAGACGAGACGGCGATGCGCCGCGGACGCTCCACGGTGAACACCATCTGGGGCAACCATATCGCGGTGCTAACCGGTGATTTCTTCGTCTCCAACGCCCTGGCTGCGGGCATTCGCACGGGCAACCTGCAGGTGATATCGGCCTTGTCGGAGCTCGGCAAGGAGCTTAGCCTCGGGGAAATCGACCAGATATGCAACGCACGCGAGCATCATTTCGACTACGGAAGCTATTTCGAGATGATACGCAAGAAGACAGCCTCCCTGTTCCGCAACTGCGTGAGAATGGGAGCCGAGACTGTGGGCGTCCGTGAGGAGGTCTACGGTCCGCTGCTCGACTACGGAGAGAAACTCGGACTCTGTTTCCAGATCAAGGATGATATTTTCGACTACAGTCCGTCGGCACAGATCGGCAAGCCCACAGGCAACGACCTGCGGGAGGGTAAGGTGACTCTTCCGCTGCTCTATGCCCTGGCCGAAGGGCCGCAGCAGGAGGCTGAGCGCATAAGGGGCATCCTGCGTCGCGGCGACCTTACCGAGGCCGAGATAGCCGATGCGATACGTTTCGCCGTGGAGAACGGCGGCATCGAGTATGCCTACCGCCGTATGCGCGAGATAGAGCGCGAGGCCGACGGCAATCTCGCCTGTTATCCCGACTCCGAGTGGAAGGACGCCTTCCGCGAGCTTTTCGATTATATAATTTCCCGCGACCACTGAAAGATGCTTGCTCCTTTTCTCAACGAAGGCATCATCGAGGCCGGCTGCGACGAAGCCGGACGAGGCTGCCTGTGCGGCCCGGTGAGCTGCGCGGCGGTGATTCTGCCGCCGGGATTCTCGCTCGACGGTCTTGACGACAGCAAGAAGCTGCCGCCACAAAAGCGCGAGCAGCTTCGCGCGGTAATCGAGCGCGAGGCCGTGGCCTGGGCTGTGGTGATGGTGTCGTCGCAGGAGATTGATGAGATAAACATTCTCAACGCATCCATAACGGGGATGCAGCGGGCTCTTGACAGGCTTAGCGTGCGCCCGGAGCACGTGCTCGTTGACGGCAACCGTTTCAAACCTTATTCCGTACCGCATACCACTATCGTAGGAGGCGATGGCAAGTATATGTCGATCGCGGCGGCATCGATACTTGCGAAGACCCACCGCGACGAGCTTATGCTACGCCTCGCGGCTGAATATCCCGGCTACGGGTGGGAACGCAACATGGGCTATCCGACAAAAGCCCACCGTGCGGCCATCGCCGCGCTCGGAGTGACGCAGCAACACCGTAAAAGCTTCAGGCTGACGTAGGGCCGCGGCCTGAAGCGACGGGACTGAGGTATGGTCAATAACTCATCACTGCCCGGAGGCGTGGGGGCAAAGCCCGGCGATAACGGCGGTATTCCTGCTCGCGACGTCTTGCGGCTTCCTCTATTTCGGCAGCTTTCCCGTATAATTCCTGTGATTCCTTTCCACCGAGACTGTCGGCTATGGCACGCAACAGCCGGGGATATTCCTTTGACTCATGCCTCACCGTGTCGCGGTATGAATAATGTCTATACGGAGCGACAGCACCCGGAAACATCGTCAATCCCTTTTCCGCCACTTCGCGCGCTCGATGCGCGTGTCCCTTCTTCAGGAGAGTCGCGGCGCCCATCATCATCGCAGCCCGCTGCCTGCGAAGCTGATAATCTATCGTGGGGTCGCAGTAAGGATAATCACCATCGGCACGATAGCCGAATCCGCCGTCGCGCATGCCCATCGCTTTCCCGTAGACCCAGTCCGCCAGCAGGGAATCAGAAGCCTGCGGCCAATACACGCTCCCATGCAGCATGTCACGTAGCTCACCCTCCACAGGGCGCCTTATTTTCGAGGGGACGCCAATCCTGAACACTACCGGACGTGGAGAATCTGTCACCGACGCGTTCGACCCTATTATATCAAGCGCGGCAAGCTGGGCAAACGGCAATGAGGAGCGACCAAGCGATGAAAGCAGTCTGCGCAGGTCGATTACCGTGGAATCACCATACGCTGAAGCTATGCTGACGCGCGAATGGCGCAGCAGAGGAACACTGTCGGAGAAGAGCTCGCGCAAGGCCGCCGAAAGTGGCACTGCGGCGGTGTCGGCATCGGCAGCTATTCTCGTATAGGCATATTTGCCGTAAAGGATGTCAGCCGGGCGGCTCTGCGAGCGGAGCGGGCGGCTCCCTCTTCCCTCCTGCATGAGGGTGACGCGATAGGAGGGCAAGGCGAGATAACTGCAGTTTACTACCGTCACGTCGGGGCGCACACCGAGTGTCTCCTGCGCATACCATAGGGGAAACGTGAAATTGTCGCCCTCAACAAACAGAATAGCCTCCGGCGGCATCGACTCCAGCACATTGCGGCTGAAATCATCCACGGCATGACGCCCCGAGCGGTCGTGGTCGTCGTAATTGACCGCCAGCATCAATACCGGAACTCCGAGCAATAATACCGCTATCCAGCTTGTTCGCGCTCCTCTGTCGTGCGGTTCTGAGGCGGCAGCCGAAGTCCTGTCAATATATCTTCCTGCCCATCGGGCAATACCCCCTATCCCGAAAGCAATCCACATGGCAAATGCCATGTAAGATCCCAGGAAGGAATAATCGCGCTCACGCGGCTCGCACGGCGTCTGGTTGAGATAGACCACAATCGCCACCCCGGTCATCAGGAAAAGGAGCAGCACGAGTGTGCATATGCGGCACCCCGCACGCCCCTGACGGCATAGCCATATGATTCCCACGATTCCCAGCAGCAGAGGAAGCGCATAGTAGGCGTTGCGTCCACGGTTGGCGCTTCCGAGCTCGGAGGGAAGCTTGTCTTCCGCGCCGAGCATGAGATTGTCTACAGGCATTATTCCCGTGATGAAATTCCCATGTTCCACTTCTCCGGAGGAATTGACGTCGTTCTGGCGGCCGCAGAAATTCCACAGCAGATAGCGGAAATACATATAGTATACCTGGTATCCGAGGAAATACTGAAGATTCTGGAGGTATGTGGGACGCAGAGCCTTCGTCTTGTGGCGCTTTCCGTCGATGCCGATTTTGCCGACGGCGCGTCCGGTGAAGTCGACGGCAGTCGATGCCTCGACACTGATCATGTTGTCGCGGTCCATGCCTGTCCAGCAACCGTAGGCCTCCAGATCGGAAGGACTGGACGACGTAAGGCGCGGAAACCACATGTCGAGCTCCGGAGCATATGCGTTGGAGAAGGTATAGTCGGCAAGCAGATAGCCGTGGCCACGCTCAGTCACGGTCATGTTGGATGATGAATCCTCATTTGAGAGCATTCCGCTCCTCGGGCCGAGAGCCGCCCCCGGATGAGTGCGCACGAATGTCGGTTTCCCTTTCAGAAGATGATAACGGGAATAATCGGGAACAGAGTCTCCGGCCTGGAAACGCTCCTCCACCAGAGGTTTGCTGTATGGGGTGCGCCCGTGAAGGAGCGGTCTGGAGCCGTATTGGTCGCGGGCGATATATGAGGCGAGCGAGAATATGTCGCCGGGAGCGCCCTCGTTCATAGGGGGCGACGTGGCCGCGCGTATCATGACCACTGCGAATGAACTGTAGCCCAGGCACACCATCGCCAGCATCCATACCGTCATGCTGGCCCATCTTCTCCTTATTAGCGCCTCGGCCACGATAAACGCGGCAAGCAGAAGGAAGAGAAATATCAATACGCCGGAGTAATATGGCAATGAGAGGGTATTGACAGCGAAAAGCTCCATGGCGGCGGCTCCGGCGAGCAGTCCGGGCATAAGGGCTCCGAGGACAAAGGCTATCACGACAAAGGACAGGGCCACAGCGAGCGCCCCCTTGCGCAATACGATTCCACGCCGGGTCGTGACCGGAAACCGGACATATACCCACATCAAGGCGAGCACGGGGAGGACAAGGAGATTGAGCTGATGCACTCCGAGCGAGAGGCCGGTGATGTATGCGGTCAGGACAAGGAGCCGGTCGCCACGCCCGCTGTCGGGGCAACGCGTCCAGATGGTCATGAGCCATAACATGAGGACGGTTAGGAAAATCGACATGGCGTAGACCTCGGCCTCAACCGCGGAGAACCATACCGAGTCGCACCAGGCGAAAGCGAGTGCGCCCCCGAGGGATGCCAGGGCTCCGGTGATTGTTGTGGCGCGTGTGGCTGCGGAAAAAAGTCGTCTCCAGGCAGCGAATATCACGAGATATAGCAGAGCCGCCGCGAGGGCGGTGAAGATGCCGCTGCATATGTTAATCGCCAGGGCCTCCATGCCTGCAGGGGCGAGAATCGTGGCCATTCGCATCGCAAGAGTCCACACCGGGTTGCCGGGCGGATGGCCGACCTCCATGGCGGTGGCGGTGACTACATATTCCGGACAGTCCCAGTATGACGCTCCCGGCTCCACGGTGAGCAGATATACGGCGAGGGCGGCGGCGAACGAGAGAGCCGCGCCGCATCTTCCGCATAGCCGGATGAGTCTGTCGAGTGGTGTCATGACTGCAAAATTACAAAAAAATTCCAAAATGCGGTATATACATAACAAAAGCAGCCGGTCATCAACGACTGGCTACTCTTTTCACACTCATTAATAAATCTTTTACTAATTAAATCATTCAGCTTATCATCAAATATACAGCTTACGACTAAACTGCTTTCACAAGCAATCGTTAAATAATGGTTATTTCATTACTTATCATCGTAGTGCAAAATTACCGCATTCCAAATTTATATACAATACATTTTGCAGGTTTGGATATTTTTACTAAATTCGCCCCCTGAATCAGAACAAACACAGTCTGCAGGACCCAAAATAGACTTGTATACAGAAAAATTTTCACCATGGATAATCTTGACGAGATAGATAAAAAAATACTCCGCGAGCTTCAGGAAAACTCGCGGCTCACCACCAAGGAGCTGGCTGGAAAGGTAAATCTCTCGACAACCCCGGTCTACGAACGGGTGAAGCGTCTCGAGAACGAGGGGTACATAAAGAAGTATGTGGCGGTGCTCGACCCGGAGAAGCTGAACCTGGGTTTCACGGTGTATGTCAACGTGGAGCTCGTGCGCCAGAGCTACCAGGGGGTACAGACCTTTGCTGACCGTGTGAAGGATATTCCGGAGGTGACGGAGTGTTACAGTGTGGCCGGGAAGACGGATTTCATCCTGAAGATACATGCGCCGAGCATGAGATATTATAAGGAATTCGTGCTCGGGGTGCTCGGGCGTATCGACAACGTGAAGCACATCGACTCGATTTTCGTGATGAGCGAGGTGAAACACACCACCACGCTTCCTCTCGGTACGTCGGCAGATTCTCCGGCCTGACGACGCTCCGGACAGACAGGTCACAGATGCGACAGGCGCCTTGCGGCGTCCTCCTCGCCATATTCGGCGATAAAACCCTGGCGTGTGCGTTTCCAGCGGTTGTGGCTCCACAGCCAATACTGTGGAGCGCGACGGATTGTGTCCTGCAGGAGGGCGAAATAGCGGCGCGTAAGCTCGAATGGCTCAAGGGAGGAGGCATCGTCGGTAAGCTTGATGAAACGCCCGACGTATCTTCCGCGCCCCTTGCAGCTCATGTCGAGATAATAGACGGGGCCGCGGAGCATACGCGCCAGGCGTTCGGGGCCGGTGAAGACGGGGGTGTCATGATTGAGGAAATCCACGAAGCTGTGTACGGCATCATACAGTGGCACCTGGTCGGCGATGTAGCCCACTACCGTAGGCACGCCTGCCTTACGGTGACGCGCTATCCAGCGCAGTGTGTCGGCCATTGCCACACACTCCGCTCCCCAGCGGCTCCTGAGTTCCAGGAAGGCGTCGTCCACCCCCTTGTTTTCCAAAGGGTGATATATCTGTCCGGACCGACACTCCGACGTCAGGTGGAGAGGTATGGAGCTGACCCATTCCCAGTTACAGTAATGACCTAAATAGAGCGTGACGCTTTTTCCGGCGCCTAAGTCGGCGTCAAGTTCTTCAATGTTCTCGAAACGCATTCTCGACTTGATCTCGTCACGGCTCATCCGGCTCATCCGGGCCGTCCCAACGAAATAATCACCCAGGAAACGGTAATATTTCCGCGCGATATCCTTTATCCGCTTATCATCCATCTCCGGAAACGAGCTTCGCAGATTTCCCATGACCACACGCTGCCGATACCTGACGACATCGCCAAGCATCCAGCCTACCGTCGCCGAAAGCAAGTGTGTCACACGCAGGGGTAACACTCCTGCCATCCACAGCATGGCCTTGGCCGCGGCGTAGCCGCACCGCTCGCCGAGTCCCTTGCGCCGCCCTTTGTTCTTCTCCTTGCTATTTGCGTTACAACTCATATTCAGCTGCAAAGTTACTAATTTTGAGCGGATTTTTTACTAATTTTGCAGTCATGAAAGACCTGCTGATGTTTATACGGCGCTTCGTGCGCCCCTACCGGTGGAACGTGGTCTGGAGCGTAGTCTTCAATTTTCTGACCACCTTCTTCACCCTCTTCTCCTTCGCCTTCATCATGCCGATACTGAAGATTCTTTTCAGCCTCGACACCACCCGCTACGAATATATGGACTGGAGCGAGGGCTCGCTCCAGGAGGTCCTGCTCAATAATTTCTACTGGCAGGTGACCCGCCTGATCGACCTCTTCGGAGGCTCCGCCACGCTCGCCCTGCTCGCCGTGATGCTCATCATCGGAACATTCCTGAAGGTAATCACGGCCTACTTCAGCGAATATTTCATCATCCCGCTGCGCAACGGAGTGGTGCGCGACATCCGCAACACATTATACGACAAGATACTCTCGCTCCCCATCGGCTTCTACACCCATGAGCGGAAAGGAGACATAATGAGCCGCGTCAGCGGAGACGTCACCGAAATCGAGGTGTCGGTGGCAGCAAGTATCGCGGCGCTGGTAAAGCAACCCATCATGATAATCGGCTGTCTCGCCATGATGCTCTTCGTCAGCTGGAAACTGACGCTGTTCGTGTTCGTGCTTCTTCCCATCGCCGGATGGATAATGGGAACTGTCGGCAAAAAGCTGAAGGCAAAGTCGCTGCGCGCGCAGGAACTGCTCGGCACAATCCTCTCCACTACCGAAGAGACGATAGGGGGGCTGCGGGTTATAAAGGCGTTCAACGCCGAACGGCAGATGTCGGCGATGTTCGATGCCCAGACACGCGATTTTCTCAATGTCAGCAACTCCATACAGCGGCGCTATTGTCTTGCCCACCCGATGAGCGAGTTTCTCGGCACCATCGCCATCTCGATTGTGCTGTGGTTCGGAGGCACGCTCATCCTTGACGGTTCCTCGGCCATAGACGCCCCGAGCTTCATATATTATATGGTGATCTTCTATAGTATCATCAATCCTGCAAAGGAGTTGTCGAAAACCGGCTACACCATCCAGAAAGGCATGGCCTCGCTGAAACGCATAGACAAGATACTTCTCGCCGACAATCCCATAAAGGACGCCAGGAATCCGGTGGCGCTTCCCTCGTCGGCCCGAAAGAGCGCGAGCATCACATTCCGCGACGTGGACTTCAGCTACGACGGCGAGCGGAAAGTGATTGACGGCGTCAGCCTCGACATACGTCCGGGCATGACCGTGGCTCTCGTGGGGCAGTCCGGCTCGGGAAAATCGACACTCGCCGACCTTATCCCCCGTTTTTGGGACGTTGACAGGGGAGTGGTGGAGGTAGATGGTCACGATGTCAGGGACTATCGCGTCAGCGAACTGCGCTCCCTGATGGGGAACGTCAACCAGGAGGCGATACTCTTCAACGACACCTTTTACAACAACATCGCCTTCGGCACACCCGGCGCAACACGCGAGCAGGTGGAGCAGGCGGCTCGGATAGCAAACGCCTATGACTTCATCATGGAGACTCCCGACGGACTCGACACAATGGTGGGCGACAGGGGCTGCCGGCTCTCGGGAGGGCAGCGTCAGCGCATAAGCATAGCGAGGGCCGTGCTCAAGAACCCGCCTATTCTAATCCTCGACGAGGCGACATCCGCCTTGGACACGGAGAGCGAGAGGCTCGTGCAGGAGGCTTTGGAGCGACTTATGCGCGACCGCACCACGCTTGTGATAGCCCACAGGCTTTCCACCATCGCCAACGCCGACCTCATCTGCGTGATGCACGACGGAAAAATCATCGAACGTGGCACCCACGAGGAGCTTCTGGCCCTGAACGGCCACTATTCCCGCCTCGTTACCCTACAAAGCATGGACAATGTGTGAATTATATTTTGAATTGACGTCAATTTGTTGTAAATTTGCACATCTCTCATAGCGAAACTTATAATAGCGGAAATCCCTGACAACGGGAATTACCTCAAACCCAGCTCAAATGAAAAAAATAGCCATATTCACATCCTCGGAAAGCGACGCCACACTGGAGCTCGCACGTTCGCTCGAGGGTGACGAAAGATTCCATATCGATATCGCTTTCACTGACGGCGGCCAGGAGAATGCCACGCGGCTGCGTCAGTCAGGATTGATTGTCAACGAGATAACAGCCGATACTCTCGCCCTGCAGCAGGAGACACTCGCAGAACGCCTCGCCGACAACGGCATCGACCTCATAGTCACCGACCGTTTCTCCATGCCGCTCCCTCCTGCGATAGCCCAACGCTGGGAGGGCCGTACCTTGCGTCTGGAAGATAACCCCGAGATATTCAAGAAAGGGGTCGACGAGGAATGGGCAGAGACGTTGAAACTGAATTTCGACCCGTCGGCGGTGCCACCTCCGGTGCCGGAAAAGCAGTCGCAACCCACACCTCATGCTCCGGAATGCGCCTACGGGCAACCGGCAGCCGCAAAATACAATACCGCGACAGAGGGCGACAGACAGACACCTCCGCCTCCCATGCCACAGAACTATCTGCTTTGGTCAATCCTGGCCACATTATTCTGCTGCCTGCCGCTCGGAATAGTATCCATAATATTCTCCGCACAGGTCAGCGGCAAGTATTTTGCAGGCGACTATGAAGGAGCGCGCCGCGCCTCCCGCTATGCCCAATACTGGATAATAGCCTCGATCGTGGTAGGAGTGGTGACAGCAACCCTCTACATCCCTATCTCGCTTCTCGGATGAAATGAGCCGTGCTTTCAACAGGCCGTCGCTTGCGCGACGCTTGGTCATACCGCTGGTGGTGCTCGCTGTCGCGGCGTTCTACTTCCTCTTCAATCCCCTGGAGAGCCCGTTCATGCCGCAGTGTGTGTTCCATAAGGTCACGGGGCTTTCATGCCCGGGCTGCGGCAGCCAGAGGGTGGTGCATCATCTTCTCCACGGCGACCTGGCGTCGGCTTTCCAGGCCAACGCGCTCATGGTGTGCCTGATTCCGGGAGTCGCATTCCTTGTCTGGCTTGAGACACAGCGAACACGTCGCCCGAGACTTTACGCCCGCGTATACAGCGTGGCGTTCATCTACGTCACGGGAGCCATTTTCGCAATATGGTTCGTGGCGCTACATTCTCAAAATTTAGCAAACTATGCAAGAGGTATTCAGTCATGATTTCTACTGTACGGTGCTGACGGTGATGGCTGCAATGGCAGTGGTGGTGTTCATAGCCCTGCATAAGGTCACAGCCGGCTATGGCATGATGTACGACCGCCGGTGGGGGCCGACTGTCGGCAACCGTCTCGGATGGGTCCTGATGGAGAGCCCGGTGTTTTTCCTCATGCTCATCCTCTGGCTTTGCAGCCCGAGGCGCGGAGAGGCCGCGCTTATAGTGATGACCACCCTTTTCCTGCTGCATTATTTCCAACGCTCATTCATCTTCCCCCTGCTGCTGAAAGGGAAAGGGAAGATGCCGCTCGCAATCATAGCCATGGGGGTGACGTTCAATGCAATAAATGCGTATATGATCGGAGGCTGGCTCTTCTATGTCGCTCCTCAGGGAAGCTACCCCACGCAATGGCTCGCCGACCCGCGATTCATCGGAGGCACAATACTGTTTTTCACCGGAATGGCGATAAACATGCATTCCGACCATGTGATCCGCTCCCTCAGAAAGCCCGGCGACACGCGCCATTATATTCCCAGACGCGGCTTTTACAGGTATGTCGCCTCGGCCAACTATTTCGGCGAGCTGACGGAATGGATCGGCTACGCCATATTGACCTGGAGTCTCGGCGGGGCGGTATTCGCCCTCTGGACTTTTGCCAACCTCGCTCCCAGGGCCCGCTCCATCCACCGTCGCTATTGCCGGGAGTTCGGCGACGAGTACCGGCGCCTCGGCACGCGATACATAATCCCTTTCATATACTGATTCCGATATTAACCCATATATGACTATATGACGAAACTGTTCACTCCGGCCTCCATCGGCCCTGTAACTCTAAGGAACCGTACCATCCGCTCGGCAGCGTTCGAGGGGATGGGGAAAGACAACAACCCCACTCAGATGCTGCGCGACTATCATCTGAGCGTGGCTCGCGGAGGAGTAGGCATGACTACTCTGGCCTATGCCGGAATATGCCGGTCGGCCCTCTCTTTCAAGACCCAGCTCTGGCTGCGCCCGGAAATCGTGGAGCCGCTGCGAGAGATAACCGACGGCATCCACGCGGCCGGCGCAAAAGCCTCCATCCAGATAGGCCACTGCGGCAACATGACCCACCGTTCCACGGCCGGATGCATCCCGGTAGGTGCCTCCTCCGGTTTCAATCTATATTCGCCCACCATAGCAAGGGGATTGCGTCCCGATGAGCTCAAGACTCTTGCAAACCAGTTTGGCGACGCCGTGCGCACGGCCCGTGACGCCGGATTCGACTGCGTGGAGGTTCATGCCGGGCACGGATATCTGATTTCCCAGTTCCTTTCCCCATATACCAACCGGAGACGCGATGAGTTCGGCGGCTCGCTCGACAACCGCATGCGCTTCATGCGTATGTGTATGGAGGAGGTGATGAAGGCGGCAGGTTCCGATATGGGAATACTTGTGAAGACAAATATGCGCGACGGCTTCAATGGGGGACTGGAGATTGAGGATTGCCTGACCGTGGCCCGGGAGCTGGAGAATCTGGGCGCCCATGCGCTCGTGCTTTCCGGCGGTTTCGTAAGCAAGGCTCCGATGTACGTGATGCGCGGCAGGATGCCTATCTATTCCATGACCTACTACATGAAGCAACTGTGGCTTAAATACGGTGTCAGGATGTGCGGCAACATGATGATTCCATACGTCCCTTTCAAGGAGCTGTATTTCCTTGACGACGCCAGGGTGTTCCGCAGCGAGCTGAAGCTGCCGTTGGTATATGTGGGGGGTGTGGTGGACGGCCCGACCGCACGGAAAGTGATGGAGGAGGGGTTCGAGTTCCTTCAGATGGGGCGCGCGTTGCTCAACGAACCTGATTTTGTAAACCGACTGAGGGAGGATGAATGCCACCGCTGCGGATGCGACCATGTGAACTACTGCATAGCCCGGATGTATTCGCGGGAGATGGCGTGCCATAAGCACCTCGACAATCTTCCGCCGAAAATTCTTAAGGAGATAGAGAGGATAAAGGACGAGAACGCTAAGGTGAGATGAAAAGTGATTGTCTGAGGGGCGAATGGGCAGTGGTCACCGGAGCCTGCAGCGGTATCGGCCTGGAGTTTTCCCACAGGCTGGCCGAGCTCGGGGCATCGGTGGTGATGGTCTCCAACCGGGAGCGCGAGCTGCAGGAGGCGGCACGCGACGTGGCGTCAAGGCATGATGTCAATACTCTTCCGCTTACTCTTGACCTGACTTCGGAAAAGGCGGCGAAGGAGATAATGTCGTTTATCGACCGTAACGGAGTAGATCCATCGGTATTCATCAACAATGCCGGTATCTTCTCGTTCGCTCCTGTCACGGAGACGCCCCGGGGTAAAATCGACTGCTTCATAGGGCTGCATGTCACGGCTGTGACCAGTCTCAGCCGTGAATTTGCCCTGCGTTTTGCAAAAAGAGGAGGCGGCCGCATCCTCAACATGTCGTCAATGTCATGCTGGACGCCTATGCCGGGGCTTGCCATGTACGCAGCCACGAAAGCTTATATCCGCGTATTCTCGCGGGCCCTCCATTACGAGATGCGTGAGAGCGGGGTGACTGTCACCGTGGCATGTCCTGGCGGCATCGCCACAGATCTCTTCGGGTTGCCTGAGAATCTTAAGCGTCTGGCCGTAAGGATCGGTGCGCTCCAGACTCCGGAACGCTTTACCCGCAACGCGGTCAGGAAACTTCTGAAGGGGAAGATGCAGTATATCAACGGAGGGTTGAACCGTATGTCGATAGTATTTGTGGGAATGACGCCCACGTGGGTGAGGATGATGGTGAAGCACCGGCTTCTCGACAGGGGTATCAGGCGCTAAAAATGTTTGTTGTATGAAGATTGAAGAGATTGAGGACCTGGTATTTGAAAGGGATAGTGAGCAGCCTGTGATAGTCACGGGAGCGACGGGTGGAATCGGCCGGTATATATCGCGTCATCTGTCGGCCATGGACATTCCCCTGATACTGGCATGCCGCTCGGAAGAGAAATATAAGCTTCTTGAGGCTGAACTGCATAATGATTTCCCGTTTTTGAAGGTCGAGTATCTGTGTCTTGACCTTGCCGACTCACGGTCTGTAAGGGAGGCTGCGGCCTCTCTTGGCGATAGGGCAATCTATGGGCTGGTCAATAACGCGGGTGTGATGTGCCGCCGGTTTCATATCGGACCTGACGGACGTGAGGACACGCTCAATGTCAACTATTTCAACACACGGTTGCTTACGGAACTGATTCTTCCGAATATCGAGCCACGCGGAGCGGTGGTCTTCACCACGTCGGTGACGCGCAAAAGCGGGCGGCATGACAATCTGCCGGAGTGTGTCACCGAGAAATCGTTCAGCCAGTTAGGCACTTACGCGCTGTCGAAGAAACTCATAACACGCTATGCGGCTACGCTCGCGGAGAGGGTCCGGGAGCGTGACATACGCGTGAACTGCGCCGACCCCGGCGTGGTTGATTCCGGAATGATAACGATGCACCGCTGGTATGACCCACTGGCCGACATCCTTTTCCGCCCGTTCATCCGCCGTCCGGAGAACGGAGCCATACCCGCAGTGCGCGCGCTTCTCTCGCCATCTACCGCCCGGGTCTTCACCCTCCGCCACGACCATCCGCTGCTGTAAAATTTTATTATACTTCAGTTTGATGAGATAGTCCGGTATTCCTTCGGGGTGCGGCCTGTGCGTCGTTTGAAGAAGCGGACGAAATGCTGGGGATACTCGAATCCGAGTCTGTCTCCAACCTGTGTGACCGAAAGTGTCAGGTCGTTAAGAAGCTCCCTCGCCGCCTCTGCAAGGCGCTCCGCAATCATATCCTTCGCTGTGATTCCGGTGCTCGTCTTGACAAGTTCGCCGAAATATCCCGCCGACAAGTTGAGCCTGTCGGCGAAATAAGCCACCGTAGGCAGGCCCTGCTCCTGTATGTCATTGGCTATATAGCTGTCAAGGAGAACATTGAAATTTTCCACTACCGTGCTGTTTATAATCTCTCGCGTATAGAACTGACGTTCATAGAAGCGAAGACAATAGTCGAGAAAAACCTCGATATGCGAGATTATTATGGAGCGGGTATGGCGGTCGATGCTGTGTCTCATCTCTCTCTCGATCAGAGAAAGCACAGCCATAAGAAGCTCGACTTCATCTTTAGACAGATGCAAGGCCTCATTGTTGCTGTATGAGAAATATCCGTAAGACGACATTTTCCGGCCTAACTGAGTGCGCGCCAGGAAATCGGGATGAAATGCCAACACAGTCCAGCGGGGCTGTTGTTTCCCTTCCTCCACAATCGCCGTGACTTTCTGGCCAGGGGCAAATGCTATCACCGACATTTCGTCAAAATCATATCTTGTCAGTCCGTAGTTGAGCTCGCATCCTTTCGTCTCCTTGATATATATGGCGTATACGCCGAAATCATAAGTGGTGGCGCCCGGTTCAAGAACGCCTTCATAGCGTCCTGTTGAAATCATGGGATTCAGGTGCTCGAACCCATAAAGCTCATTCAGGTGCTGTATTGTGTCAATTTTTACCTCTTTTGCCATAATGCTTTAGTTTCCAGATGCAAAATTATAAATAAACACCGTTGTATGGAAATCCGCTTTCGGGATAAAATGACCAATTTTTCGGAATTGACAAAAAACCGGAATAATGGGCATAAGTCCCTAAAAAGTGGTTTTCACAGGAATTTTAACAAGAGTAATTTTGCATCATGAAAATAAGGCTGACATTAATATCTGTCATGTTTCTGTCGCTTTGCGGCATAATGGCAGCAAAAGAAAAAGGAAATATTCCGATTATGGCACAACAGAAAATAGTTCAGACGGCAGGTCGCCAGCAGCTTGGCGACTTCGCCCCAGAGTTCGCGCATCTCAACGACGACATCCTCTTCGGTGAGGTTTGGAGTCGTAACGATCTCCTTTCGCTGCGCGACCGCAGCCTCGTGACAATCACTTCGCTCATCTCGATGGGCATCACCGACAATTCGCTCAAGTATCACCTCGCGACAGCGAAACAGAACGGCATAACCCGCACCGAGATAGCCGAAATCATAACCCACATTGCCTTTTATGCCGGTTGGCCGAAGGCATGGGCAGCGTTTAACCTTGCCAAAGAGGTGTGGAACGACGACATCAAAGGCGAAGATGCAAAAGCCGCATTTGCCCGCACGATGATTTTCCCTATCGGCGAACCGAACACGGCATATGCCAAGTATTTCACCGGCAACAGCTACCTTGCACCCATATCCACCGAACAGATACCGTTCTTCAACGTCACATTTGAGCCTGGATGCCGCAACAACTGGCACATCCATAAGGCAGAGAAGGGTGGGGGACAGATGCTTGTAGGAGTAGCCGGACGAGGATGGTATCAGGAGGAAGGAAAACCCGCGGTGGAGATACTGCCAGGCACCGTTGTCCACATTCCCGCAAACGTTAAGCACTGGCATGGAGCATCAAAGGACTCATGGTTTGCCCATCTCGCCTTTGAGGTACCTGGCGAAAAGTCTGAAACGGAATGGCTCGAACCTGTAAGCGACAAGGAATAGGGAACTTCTATAAATTAAATA
>DKYZ01000067.1 GCA_002493515.1 Porphyromonadaceae bacterium UBA7087
CCATTAACTGAATATCCCTATATTATTCTCTATATGGTATATGTCCCCAAAAGTGTCCCCACTTGTGTCCGAGGGCGTGTCCCCGGAGGTGGGGAGGATATTGGGTCGGGGACTGCCGGCATCCCTGTCCTTCGCATAGAAGGAGAACTCCGGAATCTGCTCACGGGCAAGGATGGTATATAGCGTGGCGTTGCCAATATCCCTCCGTTCTATCCACCTTTGAGACTCCAGTATCTTCAGATAACGGCCCACCGTGTCCTTGTCCGCTCCTATCGCTGCCGCGAGCTTTCTGGTGGAGGCCACGAACTGGCCCGGCATTATGTCGATTGTCGTGCCCTTTATCGGGTAAGTGTCTGCCGACCGTTGGACGCGGAAAAGGATTTCCAGCCAGAGATGGACCATCCTGCTTTCGGAATAGAGCCATTCCACGTTGCGGAGATAATGCAGTACGGGTATCCATGATAGGTTCATTCCGGCTGTCTGTATTCGTTAAATATTAATCAGGAGGCATCATCGCGGCGGGAGGCTACGGCATCTGCGTCCTCGCAATACAGGTCTTTGGGAAACACCACGCATCCGGCGATACGCTCAATCTCGGTCTTGCAGAAAGACGGGATGCAGCAGCATCCGGCCTTCCAGTTGTAGAATGTCTTTCTCTTTATGCCCTCGCCACAGGCTCGCACGACAGCCGTGACGAAAAAGCGGTGGTCGGTCGGGGGCAGCGTGGCGAGATAGTCGTTGAGGCATCTGGAGTCAATCTCTTTGATCTGTTGGGTTGTCATAACTTTGTCTTTTAATATAAGGTGTATCAGGTCTTCCGTTTTTTTTCAAGGGATGGGAATCCGGCGCGTTCCCTGACATCATATAATGAAAGGTAATAACGCCTCCCGTTGCGTTTCGCTTTCAGGGTGCCGTCCCGTATGGAATCACGCACCCTCTGTTCCGAGCAGTGCATTATCTCGGCTGCCTCCCTGACTGTTATGGGACGGTCCGGCGGCTCCGGAACAGTGATTGTACGCTTTATTTCCTCAAGGGTGTTCTCGATCCTCGTGAGCCTCATCGTTATTCTCCGGTCTTCACTCATAATGGCATGTTTTTATGTCCTGTTAATTTTTCTTGTTAGCAATCATTAGTTATATTTAGAAAAATGATTATCTTTGCAATTAGAAATAATTAATCTAAATTAGTTGATTGTATTAACACTAACAAACATATCATGCGAAATGATTGTTTGGATTGTTATTATTGGAAATAACTAATCGGATTGATTAGAAAATATAAACATTCAGTTATGGAAGATATAAGAAAAAGGATAAGACAGGCTATGGAATGGCTGAAAGATAACCGGCTGTTCGCATCCAACCGTGCGATAGCGGAAAGGATGGGCTACAACCCAAGCGTGGTGTCGCAGGTGATAACGGGTAAATCCAACGTGTCGGAGCGTTTCGTGAAGAGCCTGTGCGGTGTATGCCCGACATTGAATTTCGGGTGGATATGGAGCGGCGAGGGCGAGATGCTGCTTGAAAGTCCCGGCAGGAAGCAGGAAACTGAAACAGGGGCGGCGTCGCCACCCCCTCAGTTGGACCGCTTCTCCTACATCCTTGCGGATATGGCGGAGATAATGCGCAACATGACATCAATGATGGTGCCCCTCAGCAACCGCATCGACAGGCTTGAGCAGAAGGTGGAGGTGCAGGCACGCGAGATTGAATCGCTGCGTGGCCAACTGGCAGGACGCGGCGACGCCGCCACTTCCCGGAGGAAATGACGGCGCCGCCTTTCGTGTGAGTATATGTGCAGATCTATTTCAGCTTGCCGAAGCCCTGTATTACGCTTGTCTGGAGCACCTGGGCGTATTTCTCGGTCATCGTCACGTTGGAGTGGGCGAGCATCTTGCTCACTGTCTCGATGCCGACGCCCTTTGTCAAGGCCCATGTCGCGAAGGTGTGGCGACCGACGTGCATGGTAAGGTTGATGTGCAGATTAGCCATTTTAGCAATCAGCTTCAGCTGGTCGTTGCACTTCTGGTTGCTCATCAGGTCAAGGTTGTAGTCATACTTCTTAAGTATGGCTATCGCCTTTGGCAGTAGGACTATCGTGTAGGGCATACCCGTTTTCATACGCTTGTCGCGTATGCAGTAGTCGTCTCCCTGCATGAACACGTCAGACTTCTTGATCTTGACGAGGTCGGAGTATGCAAGTCCCGTGTAGCATGAGAATATGAACATATCGCGCACCTTCTCCGTCATGCCGTAGAGTTCAAGAGCCTCCACCCGGTCGCGCTCCTCTTCTGTGAGGAACTTTATACCCTCCGACTTGCCGCGCGGTATCCTCATGCCGTCGTATGGGTTTGCCTCCAGCTTCTCAAACTGGATGGCCTCGATGATGTACGGCTTCAGCCGCTTGTGGTAGCCATGCACGGACGACTGAGCCGTAACGCGCTTGCGTATGAAGTCGTCCCAAAGGCGTATGTTCTTCGGCGTGAGGTCGCAGAAGAAACGGATAAGTCCGAACTCACGGAGGCAGTTGAGCATCACGAGGTGCTGTCGGCGTGTGGACTCGGTGACGGGGCGCATGTAGATACGCTCTTCGAGCCAGTCGAGGAAGCTCGCCGACGATCCCTGCACTTTTGTCTTCTTTACTTTTTTCAGGAGCGAGAGGTCATACTCGCCTTTCTTGGATGCGATGGTTGACATCTTTTCGTGAAGCCCGTCGTACACCCGGCGGATCTGCTCGTTCAGATGGTCGGCCTGCGGATGGTTCACCACCTCCCTGCCGCTCCACTGCTGCTTGAGGACTGCCACGCCTGTCGAGAGGCGGACACGCTCGCGATTGTACGACACCTCTATCTCCACGGTGCCGGGGTTGGCCGCCGAAGCCTTCTTGCGACGGTCGAAAATCACTTTGATCTGGGGTATTCCTGCCATAATTCAGTGTTATTAAAGGTGATACATTATCTTCAATCGGTTTGTGGTACACGGAAAAGCGTGTACCACACTGTTCGGAAAATGTACCACAAGTGTACCACACACTTGTCTAACGCCTTTTTCTGACCGGGTGTTGCCCCCTCCGATTCTTTTGGGACACTTTAGCACAAAATAGTAAATATCAGAGAATTGGATGCTAAAAACGGCATCCCGGCCGGACATGTGGCGGAATGTGAGAAACGAGGCTGATATTTGACGGATCCTGTGGTACATTTGTGGTACATTTTTGTGGTACATCCACGAAATTTGTACCAAAGATAATGTGCTAAATCGAGACTAACAAATGCTACAATGGACTACGGACAGGAATGGCACTGATTGCTAAACCTTTCTAAATCAGAAAATTATAAAATTGCTAACGACTGCTGTCCAGCCACTTACAGACACGAAAAAAGGGCCATCAAATGATGACCCTTATGTGATCCGCCTGGGGCTCGAACC
>DKYZ01000034.1:0-3194 GCA_002493515.1 Porphyromonadaceae bacterium UBA7087
CATCCGCGCCTGGGTTTTCCAGCCGCAAAATCTCTGTGATTATAAAGCCGTGGCTGGCCAGACGCCGTGCCCGCAGGAATTCGGGGGCTGCTTCCTCCGATTCCTCAGCCGGGTATGCACATTCCCTAGAGAGACGGTAACAGGGGAGGAAAACGCCAATTATACTCTGATTCGGTATTTTTATGCTCTAAAATTTGCTACTTTGAGATTCCCGCTGTATATTTGCACTAAAAACATCAATCATATATTATACCGTGTACAAAACCATGAATGATAAAATATTCATCGTCTGCATAGAGCTGAATACAAAAAGTGCAATAATGCGTTTCGAAAACTCGCTGATAGGCAAGGACATGCCTTTCAAAATCATAGAGGGCTCCTATGGAATACGGGCCGACTATACGGCCACCAGCTCTATGATCAGAGATATTATCACGTCCATTTTCGGCAATCAATGCGTCACTATGGTTCTGAAAGCCGGCCTGGACGTCTCATGGAAGCTATTGCCTGAGGCCGAGGCCTGGATGAAGGAAAACCTATAATCCGTTCTAAAAAAATCGGCAGGCGGCTCCCTTGACAAGGGAGTCAGGGTACTTGTGAGACCATTGCTCCGCAAGCACCCTGACCATCAAGATAGAAGTTTCTTTACAAAGTCATAGTCCGGCTCCTCGGTAACCTGCTCGCAAAGAGAGGTGCCAAGAACCTTCCCTTCCTTGTCGATCACTACAAGGGCACGGGCAAAAAGACCTCTCAATGGACCGTCGACGAACTCGACTCCATAATTCTTTCCGAAATCTGAACGGAACGCCGAAGCCGTGGCCACGTTGTCGATGCCGTTGACAGAGCAGAACCTCGCAGCAGCAAAGGGAAGGTCTTTTGAGACACAAAGCACCACCGTGTCGGGATATTCCGACGCATCTTTGTTGAAACGACGTACCGAAGCCGC
Source organism: Porphyromonadaceae bacterium UBA7087 (assembly GCA_002493515.1). Taxonomy (GTDB): domain Bacteria; phylum Bacteroidota; class Bacteroidia; order Bacteroidales; family Muribaculaceae; genus Lepagella. The sequence goes on from DKYZ01000034.1 coordinate 947, forward strand.
GCACACATCCGTGTCAAGGCTCGGGAAGATGTTCAGCACTACCCTCTTGCCCCTATAGTCATGCAGATTGATGTCAGACAGATCCCTGCCGACCAGAGCGAAGTCGGGAGCCGCCTCGCCTGCCTTCGGAAGCTCACCGCAGATATGCATCGGAGCTCCGTTGAAAAATACTGTTTCCATTTCTAAATTTAAGTTTTTATTCTGTGGCTTCCATGCCACTATACGCTATATCAATAACCACAAGGCGATATAAATTGTTGACCGCCATCCGATACTTTTGAGCCTGACTGTCGTTATATAGGTGATATTATCGAAATCAAACAATTTCATCCACTATGGAACTCAATTGGAACTACTCACCATATACAGCAGCCACCGACACCACAGAATCCCTCATAAGAATGGCAAACAGGATCAAGGCACGCAGGGAATCCACCCCGCAATCCCCACTGACTTTCAAAAGAATAACTCCCGGCGACATGAGGGAGATATGGCCGATGCTGCAGAGGGAGACCGGACGCACCACCGATTTCTCATATGGAGGGGTGCTGATGTGGGTTGACTTCTTCAAATACGAATATGCCCTCTATCAGGACACTCTGTTTATAAAGGGGACAGTGGAGAGTGACCTCAGCAAATGCGCTTTCTCTCTGCCGATAGGCTCCCTTCCCCTTTCGGAATCGGTAGGGTTGCTAAGGGATTACTGCAAGTCAAACGGGCTCGACCTGGAGTTCTCGGCAATACCGGAATACGCCCTTGAGGAGTTCGGAAAGCTGTCGCCCAGATGCATAGAGCCGCTCGACGACTGGGGCGACTATCTTTATGAGGCCGAACAGCTCGCATTCCTGAAAGGGAAGAAGATGAGCAAGAAAAGGAACCATGTCAATAAATTCGTCAGCCTGTACCCCGACTGGAGGCTTGAGCCGCTCACCCCGGCCAATGCTCCGGAGGCAATGGCCTTCATGGACAGGTTTGACGCCGAAGGCGACTCCACCGACATGGCTGTGGCGGAGAGAAAACTCTCGAGGGCGATGATAGCCGAGATGTCGAATGGCGACTCCGTGCTGAAAGGCGCCATACTGTATGCCGAAGGCAAGGTCTGCGCCTATACAATCGGCGACATAAAGGGCGACACGCTCTTCATACACGTGGAGAAAGCCACCCGCAAGACCGAGGGAAGCTACGAGATGGTCAATGCCATGTTCGCCAGGCACATCGTGGAGAATTATCCGGAAATCAGGTTCATCAACAGGGAGGATGACGCCGGCGACATGGGGCTGCGCATGGCAAAGGAATCCTACCACCCTCATTCGATACTCAAAAAATACAACATCCTCTTCTGACGGCCTCCGATATACGGCAGGAAAGTTATGCTCCACAAACGTTCTTTCAGCTCTTCATCGCCTCAAAAGACTGTTTGGTCATTATTTATTTGACCGAGAATCTCATTTTTAGTAACTTTGCAGTGATTTTATACAATACTGAGATGAGCGACGTCCTGGTAATAATACCGACATACAACGAAATAGAGAACATATCGGATATCCTGGAGAAAGTGATGAAATATCCGGATAACTTCGATGTGCTTGTCATTGACGACAATTCTCCCGACGGCACCGCCGACGCGGTGAGGAAAGTCATGGAGCAGTTTCCCGGACGGGTATTCCTTGAGGAGCGCACCGGCAAACTCGGACTGGGCACAGCCTATATCCATGGCTTCAAATGGGCCCTGAGCCGCGACTACGGATATATAATTGAGATGGACGCGGATTTCTCCCACAATCCGGATGACCTCACGCGCCTCTATCATGAATGTAAAGACAAGGGGGCCGATGTCTGCATAGGATCAAGATACGTGACCGGAGTCAACGTGGTCAACTGGCCTATGGGACGCGTGCTCATGTCATATTTCGCCTCGGCCTACGTAAGGTTCATCACCGGCATGAAGCTCCACGACTCAACAGCGGGTTTCGTATGCTACCGCCGGCGTGTGCTTGAGGCAATCAAGCTCGACGCCATCGAGTTCAAGGGCTACGCGTTCCAGATTGAAATGAAATTCAAGGCCCACATGAAGGGGTTCAAGATTGTGGAGCTGCCGATAATCTTCATCAACCGTCGGCTGGGCACATCAAAAATGAACAGCTCGATATTCGGGGAAGCCGTTTTCGGAGTGATAAAGCTAAAGCTCGCCAGCATATTCTCAAAAAAGGATTTCTAAGCATAAACCAGTAAAGATGGAGTCCATGCC
>DKYZ01000034.1:3481-12094 GCA_002493515.1 Porphyromonadaceae bacterium UBA7087
GGCATGGACTCCATCTTTACTGGTCCTCGAGGACACGGTCAGTCCCCTCTGTAATACTGCTGGAGATAACACCGAGCTATGAAATCCTGATTCTCCGCCACGAGGGAATAATCGCCACTTTCCGGAAACTTGGCATCCGGAAGCCATCCCTCCCTGCATGCCCTCTGGAGCAGGTCGCCGGGACATGCCCCGCGCTCGGTGAGAAGCTCAAAACTATGCCTCTTCGCATATTCGGCATCATAATACGGATTGAGGGGCGTCTTCAGGCAGCGTGCCACGTTACGCGCCACAAGCATCCCCTTCTCCCGGTTTACCATCAGCACAAAATCATGTTCCTCCTTCAGCTGGGGCAGGTGTTCCTCATCCTTCTCCCATCCGAGCACATCGATGAAGAAGCGGTTCATCTCATCATATGAGTTGAAGAACTTCACTGTCTCTCCCCCCGTAGCCTTGACAAACGGCTCATAATACTTATGCGGCTGCACATTATCAGCTGCATCAGGATTCTTTTTAAGCGGCAATTCCTTTCCGTCAACCACCAGGCTGAGCCATTCCGGAAGGTAAAGGGCGAGCGGCCCCGTGGGATCCTCATACATCGACTGCTCCAGACGCTTCTGGATTTCGGTCATAGCGTCATCAGTCACGTCCACCCCCGTCATAATCTCTGTCAGAGTCATGGCGTAGGCGGGAGTCATAAGATAGCAATGCATGAACAGCCAGTTGCCAAGGTCATAGAGAGCCTTGGAGTCTTCCGGACATGAGAGTTCGAGGTCTCGCTCATGGAATCCCTCCGGAATGGGGGCCTCCTCATAATGGCTTTCAAGAATCTCATACCATATCCGCGCTCCGCGCATAAGCTCCTCATCGAGTGGCGAGACACCGCGCCGGTTCTCATAGTTCATGCTGAACGCATACCACACTATGAAATTGACGTCCTCGGGATTGAGCTCATACTCAAGATAATCCTCCCCCACCGGATAGAACGGCAGACGCTTGCCGTAGAGCCGCTGGTGCTCGTCGATGAAGGCATGCCACACTCCGGCATCGGCTATCACATCCTGATAATAACCGATGAGACATAGCGCGGCGCGGCAAACCACACTCTCGGGCCATCCCCTGAAGAGATGATGCCGCTCATACTCGCCTACAAGCTTGCACGCAATGTCGTAATAATACTTATCCGTAGTCTTCACCTCCGGATATGAAGGTTGTCTGAGCATGAACTGCTCCACCGAGATTCCAGCCATAATGGATATTTTTTATTATTTCAGTCTTTCAATGAGTCCGTCCACGTCTACGAGCTCCTGGGTGCCGGCCTGCATATCCTTGAGCATCACTTTGCCCTGCTCAAGCTCGCTCTCGCCGATAATGGCCACGAAAGGTATCTTCTCCGCGTTGGCGAACGCCATCTGCTTTTTCATCTTCGCCTCGTCGGGATAGAGCTGGGCGGAAATCCCCTCCCTGCGCAGACGACCTATCATCGACATCGCCGCCTTGGCCTCGGCCTTGCCGAAATTGACGAACATCACCTTCACTGCCGATGACACCTCGCTCGGATACAGGTCAAGCTGGTTAAGCACATCATATATCCTGTCGGCTCCAAACGATATGCCTACTCCCGAGAGTCCGGGCATGCCGAAGACACCTGTCAGGTTGTCGTAGCGGCCTCCTCCGGTGATGCTGCCGATCTGCACGTCAAGAGCCTTGACCTCGATGATGGTGCCGGTATAATAATTCAGTCCTCTTGCAAGAGAGAAATCCAGATCGGCCTCACACTGATGACCGAGATCATCAAAACCGCCAAGCACCTCGCGCAGCTCCGCTATGCCGAGAAGCCCCGTCGGGGAATCAGCCAGGAATGCCTCCATTTTCTCCAGCTTGGAGGCATTGTCGCCCTCAAGCTCAAGCACAGGCCGCAGCCTGGCCACCTGCTCCCCGGAAAGACCCTTCTCCATGAGCTCGGCATTTACATTGTCAATGCCTATCTTGTCGATCTTGTCGATTGCCACAGTGATATCCACCAGCTTGTCGGGGGCCCCGATAACCTCCGCTATGCCTGCGAGCACCTTGCGGTTGTTGAGCTTTATCGCCACCCTCACTTTCAGACGGGCAAAGACAAAATCTAAAAGGGAGAGAAGCTCTATCTCGTTGTTGAGCGAATCAGAGCCCACCACATCGGCGTCACACTGATAGAATTCCCTGTAACGCCCTTTCTGCGGGCGGTCGGCACGCCAGACGGGCTGCATCTGATAACGTTTGAACGGCATCTGAAGTTCACCGCGATACTGCACCACAAATCTTGCGAAAGGCACAGTGAGGTCATAGCGCAGCCCCTTCTCGCTTATCTTGTTGGTGAGTTTGACGGGGTTGCGCTCGCCGAGCTCGGCATCCTCCACACCTTTGAGGTAATCCCCTGAGTTCAATATCTTGAAAAGAAGCTTGTCGCCCTCCTCTCCATACTTGCCCATCAGCGTTGACAGATTCTCCATGGCGGGTGTCTCTATCTGATGGTATCCGAAAAGGCGGAAAGCCTCCTTGATTGTGTTGAAAATATAATTTCGTCTCGCCATCTCTGCAGGCGAAAAGTCTCTTGTCCCTTTGGGTATCGACGGTTTCTGAGCCATTTTTCTTATCTTTTCATAAAGACCCGCATTGTCTTGCGGGTCATGCTTTGCAAAATGTGAATTATTTCGCAAAGTTAACTAAATATTTTAAATGCATATCAATTTCTCACGACATTCGGCTCCATTTACAGAGACAGCACTATTATGACCAGCATCGTGATGGAGAGGACCGTGGCCGGAATATGCCAGGGCCTCACGCAGACCTCCTCGAATCCGAGCACGTGTGTTCCGGGAATGGAGGCAAGCGAGAATACGGTGACTCCGGGCATCATCCTGCCTCTTATCCGCGATGCATAGAGCGAGGCGAGCTTGCCGCAGCTGACCCCTATGACAGCCCCTGTCATAAGGCCAACAAGGATATCTCCCGGATAATGCACCCCGAGATATAACCTCGTGTAGCAGTTGAGGGCCGTCCATCCCATCACGACATAAGTGATCTTGCGGTTACGGCAAATCACGCTCATGGCCATTGCCAAAGCCATGGAGTTGGCGGCATGACATGACGGGAAACCGTAACGGCCGCCACGATAACCGTCTACTATCACTATGAACTGCGATATAGGATTCTCCGGATTCGACGGGCGCAGACGGCAGAACATCGGGCGCAGCACGCCGGCACACAGCTGGTCGGCCATGGCGACGGCAAGCCCCACTGCCGCAAGATATATGAGGGCGCGCCTTATTCCGAACGACCTGATGAGGCCGCCGAAAAGAGCCAGGTAAAAGGGTATCCCGATGTATCTGCCTGTGAAAAGCTTCATGAAATCATCCATGAAGTCTGTATGGAAGCTGTTGAGGAACAGCAGTATCAATCCGTCTAAATTGTTAAGGAATTCCAACATGAAGGCTAACGTTTGTCTAATTGTTCTATATCGTCGTAAAGATATTGCAGATAGGATTTGACCTCTTTTTCAAAATCATTACTGTTTTCTCCTTTTGATTCAACGAACCGGGAGCTCTCTATATTATAAATGAGATAGCCTTTATTTCCTATAAGCCCGACTATATCGGGCTCGGCTATCCAGACGGCACCGTCGGCTGCGCCGCCAAAGAGGTTTCTGCTGAATTTGAATTGGCCATGGGGCAATCCGAGCATCGAGAGAAGCGTCGCCGCGATATCCGTCTGCGATGCCACACACTCTTCGCGCAGACCCTCCGCATTCAGAGCAGGCCCGCAGAATATCAACGGGATATGATGACGCGACGGAGCCGAAGGCAGGGAGTCGCGCATAGGCCACGCGCCATAATGGTCAGACACGAGGATGAACAAGGCTCTCTCTCCCCCCGGGGTATTCTCTACCCTGCGGATGAAGTCGGCCACACAACTGTCGGTGTAGCAGAAGGCGTTGGCCCGGGGATTGTCGGCGAAACGGGGATTTGAATAAGGCACCTCAAAGGGTTCATGGCTGCTTGAGGTCTGAATCACGGCGAAACGCGGGGAGCCCTCCTTGTCTCCCTTTATGTCGGCGATTGTCTTTGAAAACAGGACCTCGTCGAGCGCACCCCATTTGCTCGCCTTCTGGGAGATTGGAAAATCCTTGTCGCTGACTATTTTTCCGAAACCCTGGCTCACAAGATAGGCTCTCATGTTTGTGAAATTCGCATCCCCGCCATAATAATATTCCGTCTTATAGCCGAGACTGTCCCTGAGCACTCTCGCGATGGAGGGCAGGCATTCGGCTTTCTCCACATATTTCATGACCGAAAGTGTCGGCTGGGTAGGATAGCCGCTCAACACGGCCGGTATGCCTCTGTCTGTCCGGAATCCGGATGCATATGCGTTGACCCAGGAAATTCCCGTCCCTGCTATGGAATCTATCTTCATAGCCACAGGAGCACCTCCGAGAGAGGGCATGAGATGGCTTGAGAAGCTCTCGAGTAGGATAATGTAGATATCCGGACGCGGCCTCTTAAGCAGCCTTATGCTGTCGGGAACGACGGCTGTCTTTGCCGCGTCGGTCATGCGTCTGAAGGTGGCGGCGGCCTCCTCATCGCTATAGAAATTGAACTGAGACCCGAAATCATGCTGCCGCATGGCGGAATAGAGAAGCGAGAAGGCGGGATTCACCGCCACATGGTTGAGACGCGGATTGCCGCTGAAATATGCACGGCTCAGATTCATCGTGGAGACAGTTACTCCGCCACGCATCACGAGAAACAATACTCCGGCCGATACTACCATACCCCCCGTCAGCAATCCCTTTCGGCGTATACCACGGGCAGGATGGAGACTGAAACGCCTCATGGTGGACATAAGCATGAGAAATATGGCCGCTGACAGCATGCATACTCCAACAATACCTGCGGCCGTGACCCACAGGGAAACGCTTGCGAATGCCGCTGCCGGAGAGCTCAGGAAATAGAATAAGGGCGTCGTGTCGAGACGGAAACCCCAGTAGGAATACAACACAAGGTCGAGAATGAATATCGCCGACAGCAGGATTGAAACCACCCCGAGGTAAATCTTCTCGGCCACGCCAATCCATTTCCAGCTTCGCCATATCCTCAGGGACGTCAGAATCAGAGGCACTGCTGTGAGATAGGCGGCCACAGAGAAATCGAGCGACAGTCCATGCCACAGCGAGGCTCCGAGAAGGTCTGTCGCCGTAGCACCGGACGCCGCTCCGTATATGAGGGAGAAAACAAGTTTCTCGGCCACAAACAGAAGGACAAACTCAAAAAAGAGAGTCAATATCTTCAGATAGAATTTCAAATCTAAAATATATGGTTTCCAATGGCAAAGTTATTCATTCCCCGGACAATATCAAAAAATATTTGTCGTTTTCTTCGGAAAGCAGATGATATACAGATGAAGACAATTGTAATTTCCGATACAATCTCGCACGGCGTGCCGGCTCTGGAAGTGATACAGATAGAGGCTGCAGTCACCAATCCCCCGACTTCCGACGGACTCTGGAATGAACTGGAGGAAGCCGGAGAGGACATACGCTCCAGATATGACGTCCCGATGGTCAACAAACGTGAGCCTATAGCCGCGACCCGACAGGCATACAAGACTTTCGGCAAAGACCCCAACCGCTACCGTCCTTCCGCAGAGGCTTTGTGCCGCCGAATGGCGAACGGCAAGGGACTTTACCGCACCTCTACGCTGATTGACCTGATAAACCTGCTCTCGATGAAGACGGGATGCAGCATAGGGGGCTTCGACGCCGATAAGATAGAGGGTGATGAGCTTACCCTGGGCGTCGGGGAAAACGGCGAGGATTTCGATGCCATAGGCCGCGGGCCTCTCAATATAGAGGGTCTGCCCGTATACCGCGATTCAATAGGCGGCATCGGCACTCCGACAAGCGATTGCGAACGCACCAAACTCACTGACTCCACCAGCCGCCTGCTCATGCTGATAAATGTCTACGGGCGCGACATGGAGCTTTCCGAAATCGAAGATATGGCGCGACGTCTCCTCGCAGACCATGCCGGAGCGTCGGAAATAGAATGCCGTGTGGTAAGGGTCACAAAATAAATGCCCTTTCCGCGACGTTTTTAATCTGATGAAATTCAGAAGCGCACTTATATTCATATTGTCGGCAGCCTCTTCAGTGGCCGCCGTGGCCGAGAACGTGAAAATCTCGGGAAAGGTGACCGACAACGCCGACAAGCCGGTGGAATTCGCCACCGTCAGGATAGCCGGCACAGCCGTCGGCACCAATACCGACCTCAAGGGCCTCTACTCGCTGAGCGTCGCTGAGAAGGATACGATCGACGTCGTGTTCAGCTGCATCGGATTCAAGACCGTAAGCCACAAGCTGCTCCATCCCAAGGGCGACCTAACGCTTAATGTCAGGCTATATCCCGACGATGTGGTGCTCCAGGAGGTGGAGGTGACAGGATTCCGCAACAACATCAACGGTATGCAGTCGTTCGACACGGAGTCGTTCAAGCTCTCTCCCGATGTCAGCGGCGGAAGTGTGGAGGCCATGCTCACCACGATGCCGGGAGTGAACTCCAGCAACGAGATGAGCTCGCAGTATTCTGTGCGCGGAGGGTCGTTCGATGAGAACTCGGTCTATATCAACGGCGTGGAGGTTTACCGTCCGCAGCTCGTGCGCAGCGGCCAGCAGGAGGGACTGAGCATAATCAACCCTGATCTCGTAGGCAACATCAAATTCTCCTCGGGAGGTTTCCCTGCCCGCTACGCCGACAAGATGTCGTCGGCCCTCGACATAACCTACCGTGAGCCTGAATCATTCGAGGGGGCTGTAGGCCTCAGCCTCATGGGCGGCAACTTAGCGCTGGGACAGAACTCAGGCAAGTTCTCCCAGATCCACGGCCTGCGCCTGAAGAAAAACAATTCCATCCTCTCATCCCTCGAGACTCGCGGAGAATATGATCCCCTCTATTTCGATTATCAGACCAACATGAGTCTCAAGCCGAACGACAAATGGACATTCAATCTCCTGGGAAACATCTCGATCAACCATTTCAATTTCAAGCCGACCGACCGTGAGACAAATTTCGGCACAGCGGAGGATACCAAGCATTTCAAGGTATATTTCGACGGAGAGGAGAAAGACAAATTTGAGACCTACCTCGGCTCCCTGACAGCCACCTACCGCCGCAACCGCGCCACCACGTTCTCTCTCGGCGTCTCGGCGTTCCTCACCAATGAGCTTGTCAGCTACGACATATCCGGCGAATACTGGCTCGACCAGGCCGGCACAGGCGGCTCTGAAGGCGTCGGGGGTCAGCTCGGCGTAGGGAAATATATGGAACATTCGCGCAACAGACTCAAGGCATCCGTGATTCAGGCGGCCCTGAAAGGCACTACCGTCGTGAAGAGAAACAATATCTCATACGGAATAGTATATCAGCGCGAATCATTCCGCGACCGCACCAAGGAATGGGAATGGCGCGATTCCGCCGGCTACTCGCTGCCGACTCTTCCCGAGGGCGTGCATCTGATATACAATCTCGCGTCCCGCCAGGATGTCTCCACCAACCGCGTGGCCCTCTATGCCGAAGACGCCATTTATTTCGACACAAATAAGGCGTATATGACCCTTAACGCTGGTGTAAGGCTCTCCTACTGGGATTTCAACGAGGAGTTCCTGTTCTCTCCGCGTGTAAATTTCAGCATCAGCCCGGTGGAGCACAATAGATGGCTTTTCCGAGCAGCCCTCGGAATGTATTACCAGTCTCCTTTCTACAAGGAATACCGCGAGGCCCGCAGCGACGACTACGGCAATTCGATAGTTAGGCTCAACAGAGACATAAAGTCTCCGAGGAGCATTCAGTTCCTGATCGGCACGGACTATACGTTCCGCGCGATGAACCGACCGTTCAAGATCACGGCGGAAGCGTATTACAAGAATCTCGCCAATCTCATATCCTACGAATACGACAACCTGAAGATCAACTACTCGGGCGTAAACGACAGCAAGGGATACATCATGGGACTTGACTTCAAGCTTTTCGGCCAGTTTGTGGCCGGCTCAGACTCCTGGCTCTCATTCTCCCTTATGAAGACGCAGCAGGATCTGAACGGCAAGAAGGTGCCGCTCCCGAGCGACCAGAGATACTCCCTCGGTCTCTATTTCACTGATTATTTCCCGAAATTCCCGAAACTCAAGTTCAGTCTCAAAGGCGTGTTCTCCGACGGACTCACGATGACGGCCCCGCGTGTGTCACGCGACAAGGCCTATTTCCGCGCCCCGGCCTACAAACGTGTGGACATAGGCGTAAGCTATCAGCTTGTAGGAGCGCCCTCAGATGGTGTCAGGCCCTACAATTTCTGGCGTCATTTCAAGAGCATCGTCATAGGGCTTGAATGTTTCAATCTTTTCGACATATCCAATGTAAGCAGCTATTACTGGGTGACGGATGTAAACAATATCCAGTATGCCGTGCCCAACTATCTAACGCAACGTCAGCTTAACCTCAGACTCTCTTGCGAGTTCTGACAAGATATTCTCTCCCTCTTGTTTGTTGTAAATGTTGTAGAGAGGGCGCCGGAATTCAATGGAATTAC
>DKYZ01000022.1 GCA_002493515.1 Porphyromonadaceae bacterium UBA7087
CGGCAACAACCTCGGCGCCGTAGGGAACATCAAAGGCCCTGTACTCCTCCCCGTCAAGGACGTAGGTCAGGCGGTAGGTGTTCACGCTGAAACGAGCCTCCAGAGACACATTGTCATTCACGACAATGATACGTGACGCATCCATGACACCGTCGCTCCATTCCTCAAAACCATAACCCTCGTCTGGAACCGCAGTGACATTGAGCTCCGAACCCTCCTCGTACCTGCCGTTCTCAAAATTCACAGTCCCACCATGAGCAGACGTTATCTCGACATTGAAATAACGCCTTACGACCACTTCGTAAGGGTCTGACGGCAGACCAAGAACCGAGTCCGACTCAAAAGGCACTGTCACGCCTTCGACATCGGTCACCTGGCCAGTCTCGCGGTTTTTTAATTTAAACGTCACATTCTCACCTGAAGGGGTGTTGCTGCGTATACGCATGTACATGCAGTCTTCCACCCCAGGCAAAGTCTCGGCCACGCCCCGGCATTCATCACCGGAAAATGCCGCAACCTCATATTCGTTACAGTCGATACGCTCTGTGCCAGAAGCAAACGACATAGCGAAATAAAGGCTCATGTCATAACGATAGTCAGCCGGATTGACTGTCCAGCCGGACGCAGATTTAGCTTCCGACGGCAAAAAGACAGACAAAATCAGCATAACAACAGTTATAGGCAGATTTTTAATTGCTTTTTTCATTAAAACTTTTTTAGATTTGTAATAATTATTTATAGATTTGTAATTTGACTGGATAGCACACACGCAGGCCCGCTGCGCTTACGATTGTTGTATCACACGTTTCCCGGACGCACTGAAAATCCGGAACAATCATGATTCGGACTGCAAAGTTAACGTTTTTTTAAATTCCGAAAACACTCCCCTTAATGTTTTTGACAAAACTTGTTGCGATGAGCCACAAATTTGTGATCTAACGCCAGAAACGCCCGCAGCGGGCGGCATGGAGCAATTTCACCATTTTTTGGACCAGAGCCGTCTGTATGTGGATTATGTGGAAGGGCTGTATAGCGTGCTCGACAGGATACAGGAGAAATATTCCGACCTGATGATGATGATGTGCTCCGGCGGCGGGGGGCGCTCCGACTACGAGGGGCTGAGATATTTCACCGAGTTCTGGCCCAGCGACAACACCGACCCGATAGAGCGTCTGTATATCCAGTGGGGCTTCTCGCAGGTTTTCCCGGCCAAGACGCTCTGCGCCCATGTCACCACGTGGAACCGCTCCACGCCGGTGAAATTCCGCACCAACGTGGCCATGATGGGCAAGCTCGGCTTCGACATCAAGCTTGACGACATGTCGGCCGAGGAGGCTGGCTACTGCAAACGCGCCATACGCAACTACAACGCGCTGAAACCGATAATACTGGAGGGGGACCAGTACAGGCTCGTGTCGCCATACGAGGGTGAGCATGCCGCCACGATGTATGTAGGCAAGAACGACGGAAACGCCGTGGTCTTCACTTTCGACCTCTATCCGCGCTATAAGCAGCAGATTTTCAGGTCGGAAGCTAATCTGAAGATGGAGGGACTCAACCCCTCGGCCAGATACAGTGTGACCGAGATCGACCGCACCGACGGCAAAGACCGCGAGGTAGGCGAATACTCGGGCGAATACCTCATGAGGGTCGGGCTTCCCCTCTTCACGCTCAACCGTCTCAACAGCTCCGTCTTCACAGTAAACAAAATATAAACTTTTACCGTCAGTCTTCCGTTATTAGACAGTGGGGTCTTGCTCAAGGCTCCGCTGTCTTCTTTTTAATTTATAATCTAACCAGCACAAATTCCATATGGAAAAGAAATCATTCTGCGCATCGGCGCCATCATGGGTCTCGGCCCTTCTCATCGGCCTGGGCATATTCTTTCTCGGTGTCTTCATCAAGGCCGGGTTCAACAGCATCTCCAACAATGCGCGTGTCGTGACGGTACGCGGACTGAGCGAGCGTGAGGTGGAGGCCAACAAGGTGACGTGGCCTATCGTCAGCAAGTTTGTCGGCAACGACCTGCCGACGGTCTATCAGAACATCGAGACGTCCAACAACGCCATCGTGGCTTTCCTGAAAAGCAACGGCGTCAGCGACGCCGAGATCGCGGTCAACGCGCCGCAGGTGATCGACATGCAGGCCGACCGCTACAACAGCAACCCCATCCCCTTCCGCTATAATGTCACGTCGGTGATTGTCGTGACGTCGTCGAAGGTGAAGGAGGTCAACAAACTCATCGAGCGTCAGACGGAGCTTCTGAAACAGGGCATCGCCATCGTGGCGGGCGACTACAACTACCAGACCACGTATGAGTATACCGACCTCAACAGCATCAAGCCGGCGATGATTGCCGACGCCACAAAGAACGCGCGCAAGGCAGCCATCAAGTTTGCCGAGGACTCCGAGTCCAACTTAGGCAAGATAAAGACGGCGAGCCAGGGACAGTTCTCCATCGAGGACCGCGACCTGTATACCCCCTACATCAAGCGTGTGCGCGTGGTCTCCACCATCCAGTATTACCTGAAAGACTGACAGAGCGCAGACAACCCTTCCTAAACCATACTCTCCCCCAGCCGGCCCCCAAGCCGGCTTTTTTACTTTACAGCGGCCTAAGAAAATCTGGAAAAAAAGTCTGAACTGTTTAAGACTTACTCCGATCTCTGCAAGGACGAGATCTGAGTCATCATTGCCATGCGTCACGTGTTCCTACACACTGCGACGGCTCCGCCGCCCCGGGTAACGTTCCTCAATGCGGTCGAATGTCGAGCGTCTGTGCCAGACCCTCCGGGCCTGGCACAGACGCTCTATAACGAATAGTATGTCAGCGCGTTACGCCTTAGCTAAACCGCATCGGAAACGTCTCGTCATCGGCGTCCCTTGCCGTCATCGTTCCTCTGTTCCAATGAGCGAAGCGAACAATCCTGTTCTTCTGTTTGTGTCAATGCGGATGGGCGGAACCGAAAAGTTCTTTCCGATTCCGCGTCAAGCCGTAGGCATGTTCTCATGACTTCTGCGTCTCCTATCCCTTAGGTGGCTTCGCCGCCTAACCCCAGGCTCTGTGGCGGCTCCGCCGCCGTTTTTCAATCGCAGAACAGGAAAGAACACGCCTATGGCTTGTCGCAGAAACCGAAAGAACTTTTATTCCAGCAACTTAACGAAGGAACAGAAGAACATGCGGCGCATCCGCGCCTGGGAACAGAAGAACGCTGCCCCGATGGGGCGAACATCCTCAATGCGGTCGAATAGCGAGCGTGGGCGCCAGGTCCGGAGGGTCTATCGGAATTTGGCATTTTCAAAAACATTTCGTAACTTTGCCGCGCAGACCGACTCACGGAAGCCCCGGTCCGGGGTCATGCGGGTGGGTTATGCAGAGACATAAAAGAAAGCGTTTATCCGCGCTGATTCTTGACGTTCTGAAATTCTCGCAAAATTTCTATCGATAGTCAAGGGTTAGGCAACGGTAGATGCCCGTGGTATGTAATCATGGCCGTGGTGGCTCGTCTCGCGAGAGACGGCTTCCACGCATAGCCGTCACACATACAGGCGTGGGCTTCTGCGTTGCCGTCCGACTATCGATGGGCAATGCGAGAAGCCTCAGAACGTAGGACGGCAACTGATACAGACTCCTGCGCTTTTTTCTTTTCCAACAACTAACGCCGACGAGGGGAGGACCGAGGCTCAGTATTGATTATGCGTAAGCTGCTTAAGATGATTTTCAGTCATGGAGGCCGTTTTACCTCATCTAAGTGTCGAATAGCAAGAATCATATTTGACCATGATGCCTGTTATCGTGATTTCACATATGACAGCGAGGGAAGAATAACTTCATATCTGTATACTCCCGATGGAAAAAAAAGCAGCAGCTGGAAATGCAGTTATAGATATGGGCCAGGTTTGATAGTATCAACAGATCACCATTTAGCGAATGACCGTAAAGACTGCATCATACGCCACACCATTGAGGACGGTCTGATAAGAAAAACTGAGACGGGACATGAGGAGCCACGGAATATCTTCTATGAGTATGATTCAGACAGGCAATTGATTCGAATGACTATCAAGATCTATCACGGCGATAAGAGAGACAAAACTGAAGTTCATGAGAATTCATTTATCTGGGCTGATGGAAATATCTCACAAATCCAGATTTTTAGAAGCAGACCGGTGAAAGTAGGTTATACCCGTTTTGAAAACACATTGCGAATTGTATGTCCCTTGACAATGACATTCAAATTTAATGATATGGATGAGATTCTTTCTGCAGAGGGTTATTATGGGAAACATCCCAGGAATCTGCCCTCATATGTCGAAGGCTGGTATAGTTTTGATTATAATGGGTTCAGCAAAGACGGCTATGCTGCAGAATATATCAAATCAGATATTGAAAACCCAAAAGACGTAGTAGAGAAAGCGATTTTCGTTTGGAAGTAATCCCATTAAGATTCATCTGAGATAATACAATCTTTGCCATATTCAATAATCTCGCATCAGTAATTTCAGAAAGGTTAATCTGCCCAGCATCCGATTCCCCTAGGGCCGGAGACTTCTCGTCTCCGAGCCTTCCTGCTGACAGTCTCGCATAGCGAGACGACTTTTGGCTGGCGGTCGGGACGACCGCCGCCCCGGCGCGAAGCACAGTTCCCCCTGGCTACCATGACGGTTCACTGGCTCGCCTTGCGAGCCATAGTTCTGCGTGCGCCAGTCCCTCTTGATGCAGGTTGGAGACTATGTTATAAGTCCTTGTATATCATATGGATAAATTTTTATTTATCGTAAATTTGGATAAATTGCGATAAATTTCTATATTTGCATTCAAATTTACTATTATGATTGAATCGCCTCCCCCTACCACTACCCCTGCCGACGCTTCCTCTGACACCGAGGAAGTGAGGAATCTGATTTCCTCAATCAACAGCCGCTATCTTTATTGGAGTGAAGTCAAATATCGTATACCCTCGGGCATGACGGGTATTGAACTATGGAGCAAAGTAAAGTCTATCAGAGACCTTACCAATGTCAGGATATGGGATCAAGACAATATCCATTTCTCCCTGACTAACACAATGCAGAGACTATGCCATGAGTTCGATATGAATTTTGGCGGCTCATGGGGTGCTTCCAGGATATTCCCTGACGACAATACCACCCGGGAACTGTATCTCATCAGCTCAATAATGGAGGAGGCCATCGCTTCCAGCCAGATGGAAGGCGCAGCCACAACACGTGAGGCAGCCAAGGAGATGCTACGTAAAAAGATCTCTCCCAGAGACAAGAGTCAACGCATGATTCTCAACAACTATACCACAATCAATTTCATCCGGGACCATGCAAAAGAAAGATTGACCCCTGCACTAATAATGCAGATACATGGCTTGATGACCGAAAATGCGCTTGATGTACCTGACGCTGCGGGACGTCTAAGAAGGGATGCTGAAAATATTGTGGTCGGCAACGGTATAACGGGAGAAATCGTTCACACACCACCACCGGCAGAATGCCTCAATGAATTTCTGGACAACTTATGCGTTTTTTTCAATAATGAGAATACTGACATTTTCGTTCATCCGATAATCAGGGCTATAACAATCCACTTTCTTGTTGGCTATTATCATCCTTTTGCGGATGGGAATGGCAGAACTGCAAGAGCCTTGTTTTATTGGTATATGATGAAATCAGACTATTGGCTTGTGCAGTATCTGTCCATCTCACGCATTATCAAAGGCTCGAAGAAATCTTATGAAAAGGCGTTCCTTTATTCTGAAGCCGACGGAAATGATATAGGATACTTCATTCAATATAATATGGATGTGCTTCTTAAATCATTTGACGCATTGAGCCAGTACATCAAACGAAAGAATAATGAGAAAAAGAAAGCCGAGAAGCTCATGCATCTTGGAAATCTTACGGTGCGGCAGTCTCAGATTCTCAGTTTGTGTATCGAAAATCCTGATATAGTGATTGTTTCTACCGACATTGTAGGCAAATTCGGGGTGACTCCCAATACCGCTAAATCCGACTTAAGAAAACTGACGGAAAAGGGCTATCTCAGAGAAATAAGTCTGAATGGAAGAACAAGAGGCTATGTTCGCTCCGACAGTTTCGATCAGATGGTAGGTAAAATCAGATAATACGCTTATCGTAATTTATCGCAAATTGAGATATATCCCACTATAACAATCTGATATTCAACACATAGACAATAATATAGAATAACACCAAATCTGCTTGCTCAACGCTCGACATTCAACCAATCAAGGCGCAGAACACCGACAACATTTCCATTCCAGACGTCAATGCTTGATAAATGCGTAAATCCCAAACAAACAGCCCTTAGCTAAACCGCATTGGAAACGTCTCGTCTCCGAGCCTGCATGCTGACGGTCTCGCACAGCGAGACGGCTTTTGGCTGGCGGTCGGGACGACCGCCGCCCCGTAAGATTTTGCGCTCAGCCGCAATTTCGCCCCGTAAGATTTTGCGCTCAGCCGTAATTTCGCCTGAAAAGATTTTGCGCTCAGCCGCAATTTCGCATGAAAAGATTTTGCGCTCAGCTGTAAATCAGAGTGATAAACGATAAGTTCAAGCAGCCACAAGCTTACTCCACTTTCCAGTCGTCGATGTTGCGGGTGGTTTTGGAGAAGGAGATGCCGATTTTGAAAATTTTCCGACTGTCGGCGCGGAACGGAAGGGTGTAATCCCTGGAGTCTATCTGCGCTATGGCGTCAGCGGCGGTTCCGTTGAGCTTCAGCTCCATCACGTAGACATAACTGTCGGTCCTCAGCAGGACATCGACGCGTCCAGCCGAGGTGCGGTATTCGGCATCGACATAATACCCCATCAGCCTGAAGATGATGTATAGATTGTTCTCGAAATAGATTTCCGGCTTGTTTTTCGACAGCTCGTAGGGAATGTCGGCCAGGAAGCTCTGCAGACGGGTCAGGAAACCATCCGCATCACCCCCCTTCACAGCCCGGACAAAGTCCCGTACCGCTATGACGCCCTGGGGGATGCTCTTGCCGGCATAAGACGGTATCAGATTCCTGAACAGCCCCTGCTCAACCTCCCGGTTGGGAATCCTGAGCGAATATATCTCGAAAATCGGGTCATAGCCCGATATTGTCAGATAGCCTGTCTGGAAAAGCAGCGCAACCGGGGTCTTCAGATAACTGTCTGACGACATCATCGAGGCGGCGTCCAGCTCCTCCCGGTCAAGATCCTGGAGACGGAAATCACCGTCACGCATCCTGTCGGTGAGAAAGGAGGGGGTCCCTGTGGCATACCAGTAGGAGCCTATCTTACCCTCGGCGAAAGCCGACATCAGGCTGTAGGGATTATATATGTCCTCACAGTTCTCCGAGAACCGGTAACCGTCGTAGTTGCGTTTGAGCTGCGCCACGGTCTCCTCGAAGCTCCATTCCTTCTTTTCCGCTATGCGTTCTATGCCGTGGCGGCAGCCGGCAAGCATCTCCCGCTCAGTGATGCCGCAGATAGAGCTGTATTCATCCACAAGGGAGATGTCGAAGAGATTGTTGATGTCGCTGAAGATGCTCATGCGCGAGAAGCGGCTCACTCCCGTTATCAGCGCGAAGCGGATGTAGCGGTCCTGCCGCTTGAGATTGGAGTAGATCGGCTTGAGGATATTGCGGAATCGGTCATGGGCCTCCGTGTCGTCAAGATTGGCCACCAGCGGCGTGTCATACTCGTCAACAAGAATCACGGCCTGACGACCCATCTTCTTCACAGCCCGCTCTATGAGACCTGCAAAACGTGTCGCGAAAGTCCACTCCGAAACGTCACTGCCGTAAATTTTCTCCCATTCCTGAAACTGAAGTTCCAATGTGGACTCCAGACCCTCCACATTGTCGCCGCTGAAGCCGACGAGGTTGAGATGAAAGACAGGATGAGGTGTCCAGTCATGCTCATACCGCTCTATGGCAAGACCCTGAAACAGTTCCCGCCTCCCCTCGAAATAGGCCTGTATGGTGCTCAAAAGCAGACTCTTCCCGAACCGCCTCGGACGGCTCAGAAAATAATACTGGCCGCTTGTTATCAGTTTATATATCAGCTCGGTCTTGTCGATATAGACATACCCCTGCTCTCTCAGTTTCTCAAACGTCTCTATCCCTACCGGGAATTTCCTCTCACCCATAGTTTCTCTTTTTTTTGCAAAAATAGGAAAATGATCCGGATTATATATATTTGCCTGATATATTTTGTTAATTTTGCAGTCAATATGAACGCGATATGTTTTGATATAGAAGCTACCGACAACGGGGAGATGCTCGAGCTGTCGGTATACGCCTATCCCGCCAAGAACGAGATCTACCACAGCTACTACAAACCGCCCAGGGCACGCCGTTGGCCCATCAGCGAGAAGGTGCACCATATCACCCCTGCGATGGTGGCCGACAAGCCACTTTTCAAGGCGGAGCGACGCCGGGTGCAGCAGATTGTGGACGCAGCCGACATCCTCATCGGGTTCTCGGTAGACAACGACATAAAGTATCTCAAGGACAACGGTATATCGATTGCCGACAGCAAACGGGTGCTCGACGTGCGCAATCTCTACGAACTGATCCATGGCAAGTCGCTCGGCGTCCCCTTCGGCAATATGCCGGGACTCGGCGTCTGCGCCGAGAATATAGGCATTCCCTTCACAGAAGAGGCAGGAGCCCATTCCGCCGGAAACGACACACTAAAGACGCTTGATGTGATGGATCTGCTTCTGACCACCTTCAACGGAGGCCGCGTATTCAGCGCGGAGACCGTTGACGAGGTCAACCGTCTCTACGACGAGGCCCGCGAAGAATACCTGCGCGAGAGCGCGAGGGGCTACATATCGCTCGTGAAATGTGGCGACTGCTACCGCATGAAGAACAACCGCGAGCCGCGTGACCGGGCCGACTACTCGATAGAGGTGGCGAGCCGCTACATTGCGGAGCACGAGCTGCGCGAGCGTTTTGCCAAGCGACAAAAAACTAAAGACAGCGATCTCTACAGACTCACCGCCGACGATATAAAGTTTTTCCAGGCATACACCAACGAATATGATGAGGTGAAGGAACGCCTCTATAAAATGTACGGCAACGATGGCCGCAACAGTCTCTCCTTCCACTTATAAGACAAACAGAAAAACTCATAACGAGAAAAGGAATGTCCCAGGACCGCTCGGTCCTGGGACATTCCTTTTCTC
>DKYZ01000102.1 GCA_002493515.1 Porphyromonadaceae bacterium UBA7087
CCTAAGATTTCAACTAAACAACAACAAAGACTAATGGAAACAAAACTACATACAGAATGGACGGTCGCCGATATATGCGATGGCTTTGTCTATAACGAATATGAAGCCAAAGGGCTTTTCGGAATGGGCGGAAGGCTCACAATCCAGCCTCAGTACCAACGCAACTACATATACGCTGACGGCAAGCGCGATGTGGCGGTGATTGATTCTGTGCTTAAAGGCTATCCGTTGGGAGTAATCTATTTCGTCAAGACCACCGACGGTCGTTTTGAAGTGCTCGACGGCCAGCAACGTATTACCTCGCTTGGCCGATTCTATAACGGAGCGGGCAAACTCAGTTGGAAAGACAGTCAGGGCTTGCCTCAAAGCCTTGGGAGTCTGCCAAAGGAGTTACGGGAAAAGTTCCTTAATGCGAAACTGCTGATATATGAATGTGAGGGTACTGAACAAGAAATAAAGGAGTGGTTCCGCACTATCAACATAGCCGGAGTGCCACTCAACAATCAGGAGCTGCTCAACGCCGCTTATTCCGGACCGTTTGTGACGGCGGCAAAAGAGGTGTTCAGCAATTCGCAGTCATCGAAAGTCCAGATGTGGAGCGCATATATAAGTGGTGCGGTCAACCGTCAGGATTTTCTCGCCACAGCGCTTGAATGGGTCAGCAGAGGCAATACCGAGGAATACATGCGTGACCATCGTTTCAGCCCCGACATCACGGAACTCGTCAATTACTTTAACACCGTCATTGACTGGGTGCGCGCGGTGTTCCCCCTTGTGGAAAGTGAAATGCGCGGTCTGCAGTGGGGTGAGCTTTACGAGCGATACCACTCCACGCCCTACAATCCGGCACATATGGCACAGCGTGCCAAAGAACTGTATGCCGATCCGTATTTAAAGAACCGTCGAGGCGTGTTCGAGTATCTGCTTGGCGGCGAAAAAGACAGGAAGCTGCTCGATATCCGCATCTTCGACGAGGCTACCAAGCGGGCTGTCTATGCCCGGCAAACGGAGGATGCAAAGAAAAAAGGGATTTCCAACTGCCCCGATTGTGCCATAGGCCATCAGTCTACCGCCCAGAAGATATGGAAGCAAAATGAGATGGACGCAGACCACGTCACTGCATGGAGCCGGGGAGGCGCAACCTCGATTGAGAACTGCCAGATGCTCTGCAAACACCACAACCGCGCCAAAGGCAACCGCTGATCCAATCCGGCAGCGGTTTATTTTGTGGAACTTTAATTTTCACAAGATATGCCATACACACTTACTTTCGGCGAAATAGCCGACCGTTGGAAAGAAGCGAAACGCAATGCGGTGAAACATTCCACATTCTGCGCCTACGCCCTCATTCTCAAAACCCACCTACTGCCGATTTTCGCAGACCGGAGTGATATCACGGAGGAGGCGGTTCAGCAATTCGTGTTCGACAAAATTGCTTCGGGGCTGTCGCATAAAAGCGTCCATGACATAGTGGCGGTGCTGAAAGCCATAACCAAATTCGGTGCTAAACACCGCTTTTGCCAATCCAGCGATCTAGAAATTCTCTATCCCCCGAATGAGGCTGTCCGCCCGCTCCCGGTGCTGTCGCTCCAAAATCACCGAAAGCTGATGCTGTCGCTAACCACTGCTCCGACACCGCAGAACATCGGGGTCATGCTTGCCTTATGCTGCGGCTTGCGTATCGGAGAAGTATGTGCACTGCGTTGGGAACAGGTGGATATGGTACGACGGATAATCTCGGTGCGAGGCACGGTAGGCAGAATCTACAACTGCGAAAAAGGGGCCACCGAACATTACGCATCATCGCCAAAGACGCGTAATTCGGTAAGGGAAATTCCAATCTCCGGTCCGCTGCTTGACGCGCTCCGGAAGGTGCGCGGACAACAGGAGGCACATATCTACGTTGTCGGAACGGGTACAACTCCGAAAGAGCCACGCACCTACCGCGAGACATTCTCCCGGATGATGAGGCGATTGAAGATACCGACCATCGTGTTTCACGGATTGCGCCATACCTTTGCCACACGCTGCATCGAGAGTGGCTGCGACTACAAGACTGTGAGCGTCTTACTCGGACACTCCAACGTGGCTACGACCCTCAACCTTTACGTCCATCCCAACCTTGACCAAAAAAAGCGATGCCTTGACCGCCTGAACAAGTTCCTCCACATTGAAAATTCTCCTAATGCAGATTTTCAGGAATGACCGGCACCGACAAAAACAATCAAATGTACGCAGTTAAAAATCCAAAACACCTCATAAATATCCTGAATCCATTTGCCGCCATCTTTCACCATTGGCTCAATGAGTACGGATTTAGTACAATTGCAAGCATATTATGGGTAACGCATAAGGTACTTGTGCATTATGATAGAGGCGGCTTTTTCGCCTATTGGATAGAATACGCAGAACTCTAAGGAACTACGCCTTCTGCGACAAGCCCACAGAGCGAGTTCTTATGGGTTCTGCGTCTCTTTACCCGACGGCGAAGCCGCCTTGTCTTCATGACTCATGGCAGAGCTGAATACAGAACTGTTCATCGGCTCTGTTATCGAAATCGGCAGGGTTTACCTTGGAATCTCGAAATCACAGCAGTCATCCGAATTCTACAATACTACTCGAAACGTATTTTCAGGAACTAAAAAAACACCTCAGATTTAATTTCATGTACGATTTATACAGATATACTTGGCGGAACCAAATTTTTTAATTAATTTTGCGGCATGATAGAACGCATCAACATATCGAACTTCTATTCCATCCGCGAAGATGTGGATGTCTCTTTCGTGGCATCCAAGGATAGACAGTACAGCGAGGACTGGATTGTGGAGGTCGGAGGTGTCAAGCTTCTCAAGGCGTTGCTGCTATATGGTTCTAACGGCAGTGGCAAAACCAATATCCTCTGGGCTCTGGATTTCCTGCGAAGAGTGGTATTTAAGATTCCAAGAGATCTGGATGGGGAGATCCGATATAAGCAGTTCGAATTCGACCCCGCATATAAAGACAGGGATACCTCCTTTGATCTGTTTTTCTTTATTGGCAACACAAGATATAACTATCAATTAAGTCTTACCCCCAAATATATCAGACGGGAAGAAATCTAATGTCACTTGATCGAATCCCGCTAGCTTTTCTTATGCCTTTGTCGGAATTCCCAAACATTCGGTCATTGCAATCAACTGCACTGGCATAAAAGGAAATCATGCTGCAATGTATCTGTGGCGCAAAGGTTATGAGGAGGCACTACGAGTGCTTGAACCGATTCTCATCATTCGCTACGGAGACAAAATGCCGGGCGAACGTGAGGACATCAGCGTCTATTACGAGAATATCAACCTTAAAAATCTTCGCAATGGGCGCTAACGGATCTCATGCTAACGGCAGTCTGGAGTCAGAGCTCGGACGAAACTGGAAGACGACCGACACTATAGGAGAAATCCAGGTTGTGCAGAAAAAGAATGTCAAAGAATCTGTGAAACTTCCCGAAGAAAGTCATACCCCCAACCGCATCTACGCCGTCTTCAACAAGAAAGGCAATGATGTACAAGCCATAGCTAAATACGGGCCGGATGGAAAGAAGATTTGGGAGATACACACTAATAACCACAATGGCATCCAACCTCACTTTCATCCATGTAAGGATGGACATCCTATAAAAATCATCAATAAAAACGGCAGGACTGAAAGTGAAACATACCAATTGGATGCTGCTAAACAAAAAATCCTTGACAAGGTAAGGAATTATGGAAAGTAAAGTATATGTAACACCTGAGAACGATCCCAGAGACTATGTGGGATACGATCTCTTTGGGTATCCTTTCAACAAGAAATACCCGCCTAACAAAGAAAAGTATGGTCAATCCTATGAAGGCTATCCTAATAAGGCCTTAGGGGTTCTACTATACGACTTTTGCGTTATGGGATATGACGTGGAACTCTCTTATAAAGGGAATCCATATTATCTTATGGACGATGGAGAAGGTGTAGTTTCCGACAGCCATTTCACAGAACGTAAGATGGTTTTCGACAGTCCGATGGCTCTCGTTGAAAACTTCAAGATTGACGGCAATACGCTCCTTGAACTCGCACCCGAGATAGAGGACATCGAGCCGGTATAGTCACGGCGAATTCTATGAAATTTCCTCCGGAATGTCCGTCAGAAATATGGCTGGCGGATACTCCGGCGGATGATTTTATGTAGTTCTATTTGAACTAACAAATCCCGTCTGCTGAATTAAGCTTAATTCGGACTCATATCCTGATTTTTCCTTCTATATTCCTTTTAATCATAAATATAACACCTTGAACCTCTACAGTAATGAAAATAGGGATAGCTGCCTGCGGATTTTACACTGCCTATATCAAAGGATGCAAAGTTGCCGATTGCATCTGGCTAACATAAAGTGCCTGGCGCGAAGCGCAGTTCCCATAAGTTCCCAAAAGAGTTCCCAGTCCGTTTACGGACAAAAAGTTCTGCGCGCGCCGCAGGCCTCTCTTCGTTCGCGCTGCCGATGGTGGCGCCTCGGCGCAGACATATGTCATTGTCGACATGGCTGTGGCCGTCGGCCACGACAACCTGGAGGGGCTGCGCCGCGCGCAGAACTGAGCTTCGCTCATGTGGGAACTGCCATGGGAACCGGATGGGAACCAGTGACAATTATGAATCATGAAACAATCCGCGAAAATCCGCTTTTATCCGCGAAGCGTCTGCATAGGCCGAACGGCCTTTGCAGACCCGCGATGACGGCAAATCCACACATATCCAAAATCCGAGGATTTTGGATATGGATTAGGAAAGGATTACGGTCATCGCGGATATCCCTCTGGCTAACGCCTCCGGGATGGTGACGCGGATTACGGCGGATCCACGCGGATTTTTCAATGCCTGGCGCGCTTCTGGCATGGCTGTGGCCGTCGACCACGATAACCTGGAGGGGCTGCGCCGCGCGCAGAACACTCATTCGCTCCGCTCATGTGGAAACTGCCATGGGAACGAATGGAAACATAGCGCAGTCTTAATGTTAAACCAAAATCAGGATAACTAAGAATCGGGAAAGCATTCCGTTGCCATCAGTATAATTCATCCTTAGCTGTGGATTCATCCTCAGCGAAGAAGTCATTTGCCATCTCCGACATAGCGAAGCCGCATGTAAGACGATCTGCCCAGCGGCTTCTTGCTTTGCGCTCCCGGGCGAACATGGCTGACGTGCCCTGTGCATCGGCAGAGAACGAGAGCGTGTTCGTGATGGACATTGCTCCGGCAACCGCCTCGACATCCTGGTTGGCTCCGATGTAGGTGAACACCCATCCCTTCTTCTTGAGGCTTTCCACAAGACCTTTTATTGCCTTGCCGTCATACTCACACGAGGCGTTCTCATACCCGTCGGTTATTACCGTGACAAGGACAGCATCGTCATCGGCGACCTTCTTGCGCAGACCGTTGAGCGCATTTCCCATCGCATCGTAAAGCGGAGTGGCGCAGGCAGGCTGATACTGCCTGTCTGTCAGTTCCTCCACCTTCTCAGCCTCCACATTGTCATAGACGGTCTTGACCGAATCCGAGTTGAACGTGACAAGCGTCACGTAATGCTCCTGCTCCTCATGCTTCTTCTGCGCGGCACGTATCGTCTGGACGGTCTCGTTGACTCCGTCGATTGCCTGTCGCTCGATGCTGCTCATTGAGCCGCTCTCGTCGAGAATGATCAGATTGAATACCCTTTGTTTCATAATCTATCGTCTTT
The DNA here is from genome assembly GCA_002493515.1 of Porphyromonadaceae bacterium UBA7087. Classification (GTDB taxonomy): domain Bacteria; phylum Bacteroidota; class Bacteroidia; order Bacteroidales; family Muribaculaceae; genus Lepagella. The sequence continues at coordinate 5,742 of DKYZ01000102.1, forward strand.
TTTAATTTATAACTCACTGTCTTTCGGAAGCTTCAGCAGCCGGCGGCAGCTCCGGAAACGGACTCGTCTTCTGACCACGCCGTGTGCTTCCATGGCTTATAATACCATACGGGCCGGAAAGGTAAAAAATTATTTTCAGAAAATTTCAGCCAGCGATTGAATTGCCTGGGCCTTCGCCGCGCGCAGTCACAACCGTCAACCAAAATCAGGCTAACACATAAATTTTTCTAATCTACCGATTCCTTCAATAATTCCCCCTCCCCCACGATTGCCCTTTGTCAATACTCACAAACTTCAAAATTAATACTGTAATTTGGACAAACAAATGATTTCATACCGTCCTCAGCTTACATCCTGGCATACAACAATTATTCCTCCCAAGTATCTATAAAAGAAGAGCATAACTAAAAGAATATTCTTCCTCATTCGGACAAACAAATTTCGGGATCTGACGGCGTAAAATCGAGAGGAAACAACAATGGACAAACAAATTCTGCTTTGCTTGTCCATTGATTTATAGATAATTATATACTATAAGGCGATTTAATACTCATCCTCGTTGAAAAAGAAGTCGTCTTTGGAGGGGTAGTCGGGCCAGAGCTCCTCGATGCTCTCGTAGGGCTCTCCCTCGTCTTCGATCTCCTGGAGATTCTCTATCACTTCCATCGGCGCTCCGCTACGCATAGCGTAGTCGATCAACTCCTCGCGTGTGGCGGGCCAGGGGGCGTCCTCAAGCTTAGACGCCAGTTCAAGTGTCCAATACATATCTTAATAAGGTTATTTTATCGGTTTTACGTTTATCTATGATTCAGTTTTTATTCTCTTTTTTCTTCCATATGATCTCGGCGACGCCTTCGATGAAATTGAAGTAGCGCGCGAGGATAAACAGATAGTCGGAAAGACGGTTGACGTAGGATATCAACGCGGGGTCCACATATGCCTCCTCGGCGAGAGCGAGAATACGGCGCTCGGCACGGCGGCAGACAGTGCGGGCCACGTGAGCCCTGGCCGCCGACATGCAGCCGCCCGGCAGCACGAAGGCCTTCACACGCGGCGTCTGCTCGTCGAGGGCGTCGATCCAGCCCTCCAGCTCCGAGATATCCTCGGCGTCAAGACCCCATACGGCGGCCGTGGTGCCTTCCGGAGCTTTGGTGGCAAGATAGCTGCCGAGGTTGAAAAGGATGTTCTGCACTTTCTGCAGCTGCCCCCTTACCTCCTCCGGACATTTCGGGTCGGAAAGCACGCAGCCCAGGAATGAAGAGAACTCGTCGAGCGTGCCGTATGCCTCCAGGCGGACGCTGTTTTTCTTCTCGCGCTCTCCCCCCACCAGAGACGTGGTGCCGCCGTCGCCGGTGCGTGTATACAGATTGCTTTTAGCCATTGTTCTTCTTGTTTGTTTTTTAACTCTTAACGCAGAGCCGCTCATAATGTTGCAGACCTCTGAAAATTTTTGTAAGTTTGCAGTTCAAAGCAACGTCGCGGCCTGTCCGCGGCTTAAAACATAGACATACGCAATGCCAGAACAACCATATATAGTGTCGGCGCGGAAATACCGGCCGGCGACCTTCCGCACCGTGGTGGGTCAGAAGTCGCTCACAGCCACCCTGAAAAACGCCATCGACACCCGTCGCCTGGCCCAGGCCTATCTTTTCTGCGGGCCCAGGGGCGTGGGAAAGACATCATGCGCACGAATTTTCGCGAAGACAATCAACTGTCTCAGTCCTACTGCCGACGGCGAGGCCTGCGGGGTATGCGATTCATGCGTGGCCATGGAGAAAGGGAATTCTCTTAACGTCGTGGAGCTCGATGCCGCCTCCAACAACTCCGTCGACGATATCCGCTCGATCACGGAGCAGGTCAACGTCCCTCCGCAGACAGGAAAATACCGTGTCTTCATCATCGACGAGGTGCACATGCTCTCGTCAGCCGCCTTCAACGCGTTTCTGAAGACACTCGAGGAGCCCCCCTCCTACGTGATATTCATCCTGGCCACCACCGAGAAACACAAGGTGATACCCACAATCCTGAGCCGCTGCCAGATATACGACTTCAAGCGCATCACGGTCAACGACATGGTGGAGCATCTCGAATATGTGGCGCAGAGCGAGGGTATAAAGGCCGACAGGCGCGCCCTGGGCGTCATAGCCCTGAAAGCCGACGGGGCCATGCGCGACGCCCTGTCGATATTCGACCAGGTGGCCGCCTCGTCGATGGGAGACATCACGTATGAGTCGGCCATCGCCAATCTCAACGTGCTCGACTATGACTATTATTTCCGGCTTGTGGATGCCTTCCGTGCCAGCGACGTCCCCTCGTCACTCCTTATATATAAAGAGATTCTCGACAAGGGCTTCGACTCCCTCTTCTTTGTCAACGGACTCGCCGCCCACGTGCGCGACCTCATGGTCTCGGCCGACCCCAGGACAGCGTCGCTGCTGGAGACGTCGGAGGATATAGCGGCCAGGTATCTGGAGCAGGCCCGCTCACTGCCGCTGCAGTGGTATTACGCCGCGATGAAGCTGCTCAACGACTGCGACTTCGCCTACCGCACGGCCACGAGCAAACGTCTGCTTGTGGAGCTTACCCTTATCCGTATCTGCCAGCTGCTCAAACCCGCCACGCCCCCTTTTGACGCTGTCGACGCGAAGCCCCTCCTGCTTGACCCGACGCAGGGACGCCCGGGGCCCGCGCCGACTGCCGACACCGGGCGTAACGACAACACTGTGGCCACAGCCCCGCAGCAACCGGCATCTCAGCCTGCCGCACCACAGTCTACTGCGCCTCGGCCTCCAGTCTCCGCCCCTTCGCGGGAACCAGGCGATGCGCCGCGTTCCACACGCACGGTGAGACACGCTGGCGCCGGACGCCCCACTACCCTGAGGTTAACCGAGCTGAAGGAGGAGACCCAGACGCAGAGCTCAGCCCACAGCACCACCCTCAGGCAGCCGTTTACTTCCGAAAACCTGCTTGCAGCCTGGGGAGACTTCATCGAGGCCAACCCCACCCAGCATATCCTGGTGAACGCCATGAGGGCGTCGACTCCGCAGCGGGTGACGGAGGAAGCCTACCGGATAGTGGTGGACCATCCGGCCCAGCAGCAGGCGTTCGAGAGCGCCATGACGCGTCTTCTCGAATTTATGAGGGGGCGGGTCAAAAACGACATGCTTACGCTCCGCGTGGAAATCAACGACACTCCCGTGGAGGCCCGGCAGCTGCTGCCGCAGGAGTTCCTGCGGCAGACAATCGAGGGGAACCCCTCCCTTGCCAAGCTTCTCAGCGACCTTGATGCGGAACTTTGCTGAGTTCTGTTGTTAAATAGAAAGCAGCGGGCCGTTTATGCCTCAGGCTACCTAAACGCAAAACTTATAAAACAATGGCATTAGAAATAGTCCTTACCATCATCGGGCTCGCCCTGATTCTTCTGGGAGCCAATTATCTCACCGACGGAGCATCAGCCGTGGCACGCAAATTTGGAATCTCCGACCTCATGATAGGCCTCACCATAGTGGCGTTCGGCACGTCGGCTCCGGAGCTCGTGATAAGCATCGTCTCCGCCCTCAACGGCAGCTCGGAGATAGCGATAGGCAACGTCGTGGGTTCCAACATATTCAACATCCTGATGATAGTTGGATGCACAGCGCTCGTGATGCCCCTCTCGATAGGGAGAAGCACCATGTCGAAAGAGATTCCGCTCGTCATCCTTTCGTCGCTGGTGTTGTTTTTCTGCTCGTCCGACATGCTCATCGATGGCGGGGAGGAGAATGTCATCTCGCGTGCCGACGGCCTTGTGCTGCTCGTGTTTTTCCTTCTGTTCATGCGCTATACATTCTCCATAGCCAAAGACACGCCGCCTCAGGAGTTGCCTCAGGGCAAGAAGCCCATGAAGGGATGGGTGTCGTGGATATGTATCCTTGGAGGCCTGGCCGGATTGATCTTCGGAGGCGACCTTTTCGTCGACAGCGCGTCGGGTATAGCCAAGCGTCTCGGTGTCTCGGAGTCAGTGATAGGACTCACGCTTGTGGCTATGGGTACGTCGCTTCCTGAACTGGCCACCTCCATAGTGGCGGCTGTCAAGAAGAATCCCGGCATAGCCATCGGCAACGTCATCGGGTCGTCGCTTTTCAACGTCTTTTTCATAATGGGAGCGGCGGCCACCGTAAGGCCTTTAAAGGTAGGCAACATATCGGGAGTAGACTTCGGAGTGCTGATAGGGGCATCTTTTCTGTTGCTGCTTTTCGGGCTTCTCATCGGGAAGCGCACCATCACTCGTGGCGAGGGCGGAATAATGGCCGCCATCTATATCGCCTACACAGTCTATCTGGTGGCTATGTGCTGAAATGAGGGCAGCCGGCGTTATTTTATCTAAAACATAGTTAAATAATCTTAAATTAAAGGATAAAATGAGGTGCATGGCCATCTGAGATTGGCATATGCGCTTAAATTGTATTATCTTTGCAACAGCATTCCGGAGGGGACATAGGTCTCCTCCTTTTTTTAAGCCTGACGGCAAGAGATCGCAAGCCCGAAAGGCGCCACATTCTTAAGCCTTGACCCTAAAGACAAAGGCCCGGGGAAATAAATAAAGACAATTATGATAGACAGACAGGCATTGGCGGAGTTCATCGAGAAAAGCCTTGAAGGCACGGATTGTTATCTTGTGGAGGTGACGGTGAACCCGGGCAACGAGATAAAGGTGGAGATAGATTCCGACAGCACGGTTGACATCGACCGCTGCGTCGAGCTCACACACGCCATAGAGCAGGAGTTCGACCGCGACAAGGAGGATTACGAGCTGGAGGTAGGGTCGGCAGGGCTGACCTCGCCGCTACGGGTCCGCAGACAATATGAGAAATACATCGGGCAGGAGGTCGAGACGCTCGGAAGCGACGGGAAGAAACACCGCGGGATTCTGCGGAGCGCCGACGACGGCGGCTTCACCCTCGCCGAGGAGATCAAGGTACGCAAAGAGGGCGCCAAGCGCCCCGTTACCGAGACAGTCGACGTCTACTTCCGATACGATGACGTGAAATATACAAAATATCTACTACAATTCTGATTATGGCAAAGAAAGCAGAGACCGTCAACATGGTCGACCGGTTCGCCGAGTTCAAGGAGCATAAAAATATCGACAAGACCACCATGATAAGCGTCCTGGAGGAGTCGTTCCGCAACGTCCTGGCCAAGATGTTCGGTTCAGACGAGAATTTCGACGTCATCATGAATCCCGACAAGGGGGACTGCGAGATCTACCAGAACCTGCAGGTCGTGCCCGACGGGGAAGTGGAGAACAGGAACACGCAGATAGGTCTCAGCGAGGCCCGGGAGATAGACCCGGAGTGCGAGATCGGCGAAGACGTGACAAAACAGATATTTTTCGAGAAATTCGGACGCCGCGCCATCCTGACCCTCAGGCAGACGCTTCAGGGAAAGATCCTCGACCTGCAGAAAGACGCCGTCTTCTCGAAATTCAAGGAGCTTGAGGGAGAGGTGATCGCCGGAGAGGTCCACCAGATATGGAAAAAGGAGATGCTGCTGCTCGACGAGGAGCAGAACGAGCTTATCATGCCCAAGGACGAGCAGATTCCGAGCGACAATTTCCATAAGGGAGACATAGTCCGCGCGATAGTGAAGCGCGTCGACAATCCCAACAACAACCCCAAGATTATCGTCTCCCGCACAGACGAGCGCTTCCTGCGCCGGCTGTTCGAGCAGGAGGTGCCTGAGATTCTCGACGGACTCATCACCATCAAGGCCGTGGCCCGCATTCCCGGAGAGAGGGCCAAGATAGCCGTCGAGAGCTACGACGACCGCATCGACCCGGTGGGAGCGTGCGTGGGTCCCAAGGGAAGCCGCATCCACGGCATCGTCAGGGAGCTGCGCAACGAGAACATCGACGTCATCTCCTACACGGCCAATCCCTCGCTCTTCATCCAGCGCGCCCTGAGCCCTGCTAAGATCTCGTCGATACGCCTCAACGAGGAGGAGAGGAAGGCCGAGGTATTCCTTCACCCCGACGAGGTGTCGCTTGCCATCGGCAAGGGTGGCCTCAACATCCGCCTGGCGACGATGCTTACTGGTTATGCCATCGACGTCTACCGCGATATAGAGGAGGGAGAGGAAGACATCTACCTCGACGAGTTCCGCGATGAGATCGACGACTGGGTGATAGAGGCCCTCAAGGACCTGGGGCTCGGCACGGCCAAGGCAGTGCTCAACGCTCCGAAGGAGGTGCTCGACCAGGCCGACCTTGAAGACACCACCATCCAGCACGTGATGGAGGTGATCAGGGCCGAGTTTGAGGACTGAGCGGCCGCATCCCGAGATAAATAAAGAAACAGAGTCAACACCACAACACAACATATGCGCACAAAAATCAGCAAAATAGCAAGAGACCTCAACGTCGGCGTCAGCACGGCGGTCGAGTTTCTTCGAAAGCACAACATCGAAGTCGACGCCACCCCGAATGCCCGCATCAGTGAAGAGGCCGTAGGGCTTCTGACCAGAGAATTCAGCAAAGACAAGGATGTCAAGGCGCAGTCGGACAACATAATATCCTCACGCCGCAGCGACCGCGAGGACAAGAAGGGGACGCGCTCCGACCGCGAGGGCGCTTCCCAGGAGACGCGTACACCCGGACTGAAAGTGCTGGGCAAGATCGACCTCGACAGCCTCAATAAGCCGTCGCGTGGAAAAGGGGGTGGCAAGGACAACAGGGGAAGAGGCAAGGATTCAAGACAGCGCGAGGGCAAGCCGGAAGAGAAGCCGGCGAAGACCCGGGCAGACGCCGCGGAAAAGGCGGAGCAGCCGGTTGTGGTGAAGACCGAGCCCAAGGCAGAGGCCGCCGCGGCTCCCGCAAGGTCTGCGGCAGCCCCTGAGACGCCTGCCGTCAGCAACGTGAACAAGGAGACGCCTGCCGCCGTCAAGCCCGAGGCAGAGGCTGTGAGAAAGCCAATGGAGGAGACCGTGAAGGAGGCAGTGAAGACTCCTCAGCCCCAGACTCCTCAGAACAATTCCCGGGAAGAGGAAAAGAACAACGGGAAACAAAATTCCAGCGACAATTTGAAAGACAACAGCAAAGACAACCAGAAGCCGCAGCCCGCGCCACAGGCAAAGCAACCGGCAAAAGAGCCGGCGAAGGAGCCGGCAAAGGAGCCGGCAAAGGAGACTGCCGCCACACAGAGCAACGGAGTCTTCCGCCTCAACGCCCCCGCGGCACAGCCTGAGCTGAAGGTGCTCGGAAAGATTGACCTTTCCGCGCTCAATCAGTCGACACGCCCCAAGAAAAAAGGGAAAGAAGAGCGCAGACGCGAACGCGGCGAGAAAGGGCGCCAGGGAGGCGCCCAGCAGCCGGCGGGCGGCGACGCAGCCTCGGCCGACCGCAAGAAGCGCAAGCGCATCGGCAAGGAGAAGGTAGATATAGAGAAGGCGGCAAGCCAGGCCGGCGGCAACGAGCAGAACCGCCGGCAGAAAGGCGGCGGCTCTGATTCCCAGCAAGGACAGGGACAGCGCCGCGACCGCCGCGACCGTGACCGCCGTGGCAAGGGGCAGCAGGACAATCGCCAGCACCCGCGCCAGGACAACAACGGCGGGGGCGACGACGTGCAGAAGCAGGTGAAGGAGACTCTGGCGAGACTCACCAACAAGACCACAAAGAAGTCGGTGAAATGGCGCAAGGAGAAGCGTGAGGCCATCCACAACCGCGAGATGGAGAACGCGCGCCGCGAGGAGGCCGAGAGCAAGGTGATAAAGATAACCGAGTTCGTGACGGCCAACGACCTCGCCAACCTCATGGACATCCCCGTCAACAACGTCATCGCCACGTGCATGAACATAGGCATGATGGTCTCGATCAACCAGCGTCTTGACGCGGAGACCATTAACCTTGTTGCGGAGGAGTTCGGATTTACCACCGAATACGTCAGCGCGGAGGTCACCGAGGCCATCACCACCGAGGAAGACAAGGAGGAGGATCTCGTGAGCCGTCCGCCCATCGTCACCGTCATGGGCCACGTGGACCACGGCAAGACCTCGTTGCTCGACTATATCCGCAAGGCCAACGTCATCGCGGGTGAGGCCGGAGGCATCACACAGCATATCGGTGCCTATAACGTCAAGCTCTCCGACGGACGCCACATCACCTTCCTCGACACCCCGGGCCACGAGGCGTTCACCGCCATGCGTGCGCGAGGCGCGAAGGTGACCGACCTCGCCATCATCATAGTCGCCGCCGACGACGACGTGATGCCCCAGACGATAGAGGCCATCAACCATGCCTCCGCAGCCGGAGTGCCCATGGTGTTCGCCATCAACAAGATAGACAAGCCTACCGCCAACCCCGAGAAGATCAAGGAGGAGCTCGCCAACATGAACTATCTCGTGGAGGAATGGGGCGGCAAATACCAGAGCCAGGATATATCGGCCAAGAAAGGCATAGGTGTCGACGAGCTCATGGAGAAGGTGTTGCTCGAGGCCGAGATGCTCGACCTCCGCGCCAACCCCAACCGTGCGGCTGTCGGCTCCGTGATAGAATCGAGTCTTGACAAGGGACGCGGCTACGTGGCCACCGTGCTCGTGCAGAACGGCACGCTTCACGTCGGCGACGTGATTCTGGCAGGAACCAACTACGGCAAGATCAAGGCGATGTTCAACGAGCGCAACCAGCGCGTCACGGAGGCCGCGCCCTCAACTCCTGTCCTGGTGCTCGGACTCAACGGCGCCCCTACTGCCGGCGACACTTTCAACGTGCTCGCCACTGAGCAGGAGGCACGCGAGATTGCCTCCAAGCGCGAGCAGCTGCAGCGCGAGCTCGAGCGGCGCACCAAGAAGCGCCCGGGTCTCGAGGAGCTCGGACGCCGCCGCGCCCTCAACGACTTCCACGAGCTCAATCTCGTTGTCAAAGGAGACGTCGACGGTTCGGTGGAGGCTCTTTCCGACTCGCTCATCAAGCTGTCGACACCGGAGATCCAGGTCAACGTGCTTCACAAGGGCGTGGGCGCGATTTCCGAGAGCGATGTGACCCTGGCGGCCGCATCCGACGCCATCATCATCGGCTTCCAGGTGCGTCCTTCGGGCGCGGCACGCCGCGAGGCCGAGAAAGAGGGCGTGGAGATACGCCTTTATTCTGTGATCTACAAGGCCATAGAGGAGGTGAAAGACGCCATGGAGGGTCTTCTCTCCCCCGAAATCAAGGAGGAGATCACCGGTACGGCCGAAGTGCTCCAGACATACCATATCTCGAAGGTGGGCACCATCGCCGGCGCAATCGTGCGTGACGGAAAGATCAAACGTACCTGCAAGGTGCGCGTGATACGCGACGGCATCGTGATCTATACCGGCGAGCTGGGCTCCCTGAAGCGTTTCAAGGACGATGTCAAGGAGGTCGTGGGCGGCTACGACTGCGGACTTTCCGTGCAGGGTTACAACGACATTCGCGAGGGCGACCTCATAGAGGGCTTCGAGGAGGTCGAGGTGAAGAAGACACTCTGACGGCTACAGAAGACGGAAGATGGCTACTGTATTTGTCAATATCGGCTCCAACCTCGGCAACCGCCGGCTGAATCTCAGCCGCGCGATGAGGGCTATCAACGCGGAGTTCGGTGATTTCGAGATGAGCCATGTGGTGGAGACGGATCCCTGGGGCTTCGCTTCCCCGCATCCCTTCCTCAACGTCGGGATAGCGTTCTCCACCGACCGGACACCACGGGAGGTGCTTTCGGCCCTCCAGGGTATAGAGAAATCAATCGACGGCCGCAGCCACCGCGATATCTCGGGAGGATATGCCGACCGCACTGTGGACATCGACATAGTGGCCATCGACAGGGAAGTGATCGACGAAGAGGATCTTAAGGTGCCTCATCCGCATCTGCGGGAACGGCGTTTCTTCCTGGAGCCGATGTGTGAGCTTGCAGCCGGCTGGCGCGACCCGGAGAGTGGGATGACGCCGATGGAGATGCTCGCGCAGCTGTCGCAGGATAATAAAGAATAGACTGAATGAGATTTGAAAACATAGGCGATAAAAGGGCGGTTATCCTCCGTAGGGGGCAGATCGCCCTTTTTCATGATGAAAGGGGTTGGCGTCTTCCCCAATGTCCCGGAGTGATCGAGACAGAGGATGAGATTTTCCATCCTGCCGAGGGGACAGTGGCTATATCCACGCAGTGTGACGCCCCTGAAGGTACTGAATATGTGGGTTTGCGCGAGAGCTGGAGGCTTCTGGGGCGCGAGGAATATCTTCTTGCCGCCAAGGGGGCGGAGCTTCTCAACTGGGCTTCCGTCACGCGGTTCTGTTCCGGTTGCGGCTCCAGGCTCCGGCGCAATACGGAGATAAGCTTGGTGTGTCCGTCATGCGGCAGGGAGTATTTCCCTCAGCTCAGTCCGGCCGTTGTGGTGCTTGTCACTAAAGGTGAGGAGGCGCTTCTGGTGCATGCGACCAATTTCAAACGGCCGTTCCACGCTCTGGTGGCCGGTTTTGTCGAGACGGGCGAGACGCTGGAGGAATGTGTGGCGCGGGAGGTGCGCGAGGAGACTACTCTCGAGATCGAGGATATACGTTATTTCGGCTCGCAGTCGTGGCCTTTCCCCCACCAGCTGATGCTCGGTTTCACCGCCAGATGGAAGGAAGGAGAAGTGCGGTTCGCCGACGGCGAGCTTACCTCAGGGGGATTCTTCAGTCGCGACGCGTTGCCGGAACTTCCGACGCCACCCTCGCTGTCGCGGGCCATAATCGACGCCTGGATTGAAGGAAAACTGTAATATTTAAATAAAGCTATGGCAAAGATACATCATAGATTGAGCCGGGTTCCGGCATGGCTGTTCACGATTCTTACGCTCGTGCTGATATTCTGGCTGACATTGTCGCCCAAACCGTTCGGCGACGAGGAGATTCCCCTTTTCCCCGGCGCCGACAAGATCGCACATGCCTTGATGTTCGGTTTCCTGACGGCGATGATGCTTCTCGACCATCAGCGAAAGCGCTCCTGGCGGCGCAGCCCCGCACGTCACGCCGCGATTGCCGCGGCCGTCTCGTCCCTTATCGGCATAGGCATCGAGTTCGCGCAGAAATGGATGAACCAGGGGCGCGGCTTCGAGGTGGCCGACATGGCCGCCGACACCCTCGGCGCGTCGCTCGTAGCCTTCATCTGGCTCCTGACCCAGGACCGCTGGCGCCCATGATGAATGTTGTTAGAATTTTTATCTCGGACTATTCCACTTCTCAAATTTTTTGCATATCTATATCTAATTATTTGAGGCATAGCAATTTAAGCTGCTATGCCCGGCTGTATTATAGAGAATATTCACATATTTAGATTGAGTATAAATATTTTTTTCGATAAAAAATTCGCTTCAATGGCTGACATATTAAAATTATTTTGTAATTTTGTCGCATGAAAGATAACAAAACAAATATGGAAGCCAAAGACTTATTCGCAAAAAGACTGAAACAAGCACGGCAAAAAGCCGGCTTATCCATGGATGGCCTTTCCGCGAAAACTGGGAAGGAGGTGTCTAAACAAACCATATCCAAATACGAGGCAGGCAAAACTATGGCAGGGAGTTCTATTTTAATTAAACTTTCTAAAGCCTTAGACGTGCCGGTAGACTATTTCTTCAGACCTTACGCCTTCGACGTTTCGGAAGTTGAAATCTCATTTAGGAAGAAGGCAAGTATCGGAGCGAAAGATCAGACAATATTGAAAATTAAAATACAGGATGAAGTCGAACGTTTTATAGACATTGAAAACATACTTGGGATAGAATCTCGAATGTCTCGCATTAATGTACCTATACAAATATCTCATCCCATGCAGATGACAATGCTTGCAAGAGAAGTTAGGCGAACATGGGGATTAGGCATTTCTCCCATTCCAAGCGTAAAGAATCTTCTGATGAGCCATAATGTAAAAGTATTCGAAATTGATGGTCCGGAGGGCTTTGATGGAATCAGTGGTTATGCAAATAACGATATTCCTCTAATGGTTATTAATGCAAATATGTCAAATACAGAGAGACGTCGTTTTACGCATATGCATGAGCTTGCACATTTGTTAGCAAATTCCTCGTTTGAAGAGGGTCTGTCTAATCATGATAAGGAAAAGTTGTGTGATGCTTTTGCTTCCGAAATGCTACTGCCGACGGAAGTAATTGAGTTTGAATTTGGCAGTAAATCCAAAATCTCAGTACAAGAAGTGATAAGAATACAGAAAATATATGGAGTATCTATTGATGCCATAGTCTATTCTTTTAAACGGTTAGGCATCTTTAACGAAAATCGACATAGAAGCTATTGCATCAAAAAAAGCACAAATCCAAAATTTAAAAAATATGTAGAAGAGTCGAGATATATAGAATCATCTTCAGATCAAAATTATGATGACGAGTTCTATGAGGGTTTGGTTTATAGTGCTCTCGCACAAGAATTAATTTCTACAACAAAGGCAGCCCAATTACTGCGCACTTCAATTCAGGATATTGAATCTAAATTACACACTTTCTGACAGCATGAAAAAGGATAGCATAATAGTTGGCAAACATTGTATGGAGCAATCAGATGTTATACTTTCTCTTTGTTCCAAGTATGACCTCTTTACCACTGATTTAGTGGAGTGTGACAGTTTGTATATTTATCCCACATCTATTAGAAATATAACTCTGTCTTCTGGAGAAATGCTGCAATTTATGTCTTTTTTTTTCTGAAAACAAGTGCTTGCATAAGATTGGTTTTACAGAAAGCAGTTTGTTATTTGTCGCGAAGCTTCGGAAGATTAAAGTCGCAGCTGTTGATGTTGTTACCCAAAGTGTGTGCAATGAGCTGGGTATTGAAACAATTATGATTCAACATAAAAAAACAGTGAGGTCGGATAACAGCAAGGCTACTTTCAATTCACGGACGTCTCGTCTGAATATATTTAAGATAGCTGCATGCCTATAGAAAGATATTAACTTAAATTGGAAAGGAGGTAAGTATGGAATAGACAAAAAGCAAATCCTCATTCTATGGCGAGAATGAGGATTCGTGAAAATCAAAACCCCGAGCAGAGAATGGGTTGGCATTATTCGAGTGCAAAATTACGAAATAAATTCGTGATATGCAAGCGTCATATCCATATATCTGCAATGGGATAGTTAAAAACGCATAAATCATATATCTATGCAAATACCTTTTTATCAAAATGTTAGACCTTCGTTCTATGAAGGTTGGCACCAAAAAAAAGAACCGATTATGTTTGAGCCTATCAAAATAGGGCAATCACCGTTCTCTGGTGGCCTTTTTGATATCAAAGAGTCCTACTTGCAATCGTGTACATCTTCTGGCAAATTGCATAAAATGATGACACTAAGTCAGAAATCAAGGGCTAAGGCTGAATACAATAATCTTCATCTCATCAATGGCATGTGCATAACGCAGCGTTATGGCTTCCCAATTCTGTCTCCATGTGTAGACTGTCCAGAACTGTCTTGCGTACCATATTCAAGCAGAAATGAACGAGGCAATCAAAGCTGCGGTGTTCATTTTTTTGAAGATGATTATAAATTCGATAATCCAATCTGGAAACATCTAGACCAGACAACTTACAGCCTTCGTAACAGACCCTATCTGTTTTCTCCTGACCATAGTTTATATGTAGGTCCCTTATCAGCTTTAAACATCTCCTCAATCTATAAATCGCGATTCGAGGGTGCTTTCTGGAATCTTTGTGGATATAAAGTTATCCCAACTGCAAGCTGGGGCGACGTTGACTCCTTCGAGTATTGTTTTGACAGTCTTCCACTTCATAGCGTGATTGCGGTCTGTGGGGTAGGCATATATGGCAGAAAAGGAGCCCTTGAACTCTGGCATACCGGATTAAGAGAGCTGGAAGAAAGACTCCGTCCTCTTTTAATAGTCATCTACGGTGAAAAAAGGGAGATTCCAGGAATCAATACCCCTGTAAGATTTATCAAACCCTATTCAAAATCAAAATTCAAAAAAAACAAAGTATGACGCACGAAAATGAGCTTTGGCCTCAAGACGAGGCTCTATTCTCAAAAATCGAGAAGGAAAAAGTATCAGCATCAGAAGAGCATTTCTTTCAGGAAATGCAAAAAAAGATGCTTGACGAGAATGCCCCATGGCCTGAAACACTGGTTTGGGAGCACGATAATCAGGACCATCTTTACCTCCTTAGGCAAGGATATGACGAATTCATGTTAGGGAAAGGCACTTCACGCGAGGAGTGGCAACACTCCGAAATCCACACAATGAATCTATCTGAGGTCTTATTTACAAACCTCAAGGAGGTCAATCTGCTCGATAGAGACATAACACTTCTTCAGTGGCTTAGAGAGCATGACTTTTCCTGTGTGAGATATAATCATGAGAACGATGGAAACGAAATATTGTAAAATATGGGAGATCAAAGAGATTACACAAGAGGCAAGAACGATTTCTACTCTTACACATATACTTCCCTTTCCCCTCGTGCCACCATCAATGGCGTGACAGGAAGGGTGTTGGAAAAGAAAGAGGCATTCAAGTCCAAGCACGCAGATCTTCCTGCTTATGCTAAGACTTCGGATATATATTTTGCTCCTGGACCTGACGGAAAAGCCTCTCAGGCAAAGCTCTACAACAAGGACAAACGGATGGTTCTTGACTTTGATTGGAATCATTCCCATACGAATCCGGACGGGACTAATTTTCCAAAAGGCACTGTTCATATCCAAGAATATAAAGTGACCAAAGTAAAGAACAAGAATGGGAAATGGGTTGACAAATACACGCGGTTAAGCAAGAAAGCCAGAAGAATGACTCCTGCTGAAATAAAGAAATATAGTCCTATTCTTCTATTCTTTAATCCGGATCTCAAGTTCTAATAGTTGCCTAAACTGATAGTGATGTTCATCCAATGGGCATCGCTATCAATCATTATGTTGTTAGATAATACAGCAATTGAGCATAACAATCTCTTTTCAAAACTTGCATAGGTTTTCTACAAAAATTGGATATATTCAAATGAATCACTATGTAGAAATTACCGAGGTCCCAAGAATTTATCTCCATTAAGATGAATCATGTGATCGGGCATATCAGCTATCCATACCTCAGTTTCCCATGCCAGCTGATCAGAGAATTTCTTAAAAGTTGAGAAATCGGGAAAAGCAGATATATAGATTTTTCCAGCTGAGACATTTTCGGTCATTGCATCTATCTCTACGATGCGTTTAGGATCCATCGGTTCCACCGATGTGATTGACTCAATGAAATAGATCCAATTCTTGTCCTCTCGATATAATACAACATCGGGCATTTTGTCATGAAGTGTAATCTCAAAACCCAATTGAGAAAGTTTCTCAGTATTCTTAAACAAATCCTTTTGTATAGTATCTCCAACATATAGACATTTAGAATTAGGAGCAAATCGAGGCGCAAATTCCTCAATAATGGCTTTTTGGAGTTCATTATGCTTACCTGGACTGAATGTAAATTCCTGCTTATTTATTCTAACGGGCATTTTCTGCATTCTTTTCTTTGAAGCATAAATGGCTGCCAATGTATCATGATTAGTCAAGAACGTCTGCAATGCCGTTCCCAGTTCTGACACAACGGAATCATCGGTAAGTTCTTTAAGGACATCGAGAAATTCGTTCGTCAAACGATAGCGATAATTAGGACTGTTAGTTGCCATACCGTTATCTTCAATGAGGGCTGCCGTCCGAAAAGGATGAAGTGCTTGTTTACGGAATGTTTCTCTTGAATTCTCCGCATATACTACTCCATAATGTTCAGAAGTGAAGGCTATGATGTCGTGAATCCTAATCCAATCATTTGTAGCAGCGTCCCAAGGTGTGTCCTGCCTGACGCCAGCCATAGCCAAAAGGGTGAATACACATATCATGCTTTGTTGCTTGGTCGGCATATCTATTTGTGCCAGTAGTGATTTAATAGTTTCTAACTTATCCATCGGTCAATAATTTTATCACAATTAACTTCTGTCAGATCGCAGTGCATCATCTCATGACCCATTTCTTCAATTATTTCTCTTGAAGGAATAGGAATCTGGTTGATTTCAGTTGAATTTACCTGAGTAGAGCCATTCAATATGCGATAATAAGCATCATATAATGATGAGCTTAAAAGCACATACAGCCCATAGGTTATATAAGGCGAGTCACATTTGACGAAATTAACCTTATTCTGGGTACTGATGTATTTATATTGGCTGTACTTCTGTTTTAGATATATGCCACATTGAAGTCTTCGTTTCTCTTCTTTCGATGTGAAGCGTTTTACCAATAACAAATCACAGTTCTCTTGAAGATATGCGGCATGATCAGTCTTGATGACTTCACCCTCTTTCCCCAAAGGCCAGATTACATACCCATTTTTAATATGGTGGGAGTAAAAAAGTGGGAAAGCTCCCTCTTCCATATTATCTCGTAAAACATCTCTCGATCTAAAATCTACGATCAGTCCAGTTTGCATCTTCAATTGAATATCCGGAAGTGTTTTAGGAAGGCGGTTAATACGCTTCACCACATTGGCGTCGTTATCATCTGTTATCAAGTAGACATAGTGATTCTTAGGAACAACAGAATGATAGGGAGCTTTGAAGCAGCGGACATCATTAAATTCCGAATCAGACGAAGTGGTGATATTAATTATATCTGGCTCATCTGTTCTCTTTCGGATTTTAATGATAATGGTTTCCTGGAGGACTGATTCTACACCAAACACCTTATCCCGACTTTCAAATAAATGTATATCCGTAATGACGGCATTGGCAAAAAGATATTCCCTGAATTGTTTAAAGTATGCACCGGATGTCCATGACCGGGGGATAATATAGACTAATTCATGATTATTTTTGAGGTTATGAATCCCCATAGCCCAAAATAGAAAGTAGAGATTGGGGGCGCCATGGCAAATATCCGGCATCATCTTGGCCTCAACTGCATCCTTTGAAATCTTCAGATAGGGAGGATTACCTATGATATAATCATATTTACTGCTATCCATATCAAGCAGCGTGTTGATTCCAAAGAATTGGCTCGTTATATAATTATCTTCTATTATTTTAAATGAAATATCGTAGGTCTCTTTTAATAATATAAGATTTCTTTTTAAAACTGGAAGAACCAATGTGTCTGTCTCGTAGCATGTAAGGAATATCTTTCCGGCATATCCCAATTCAAAAATATGGTCAATAAGGGCTGTACATAAAATTCCTGTTCCAGCGCCTGCATCCAATAGACGTAATTCGGGCTTACTTAAATCTATGTCAAAAAGCGTTGCCATAAATTTTGCAACGGATGGTGTTGTAAAGAATTGGCCGAACTTTTTTCGTTGTGATTTAGGTACAGTCGCTATGAAATCATCTGTATTTAAGATGACTTCATCCAAAACTCCATATTTAATCTGATCAGTCATTTTTTACTCCATAGACAATACTGAATCTAGGGTAATAGCAATGTTCCCTTATGGAATTGACCAAGCCACGTATACCAACTTCCAACAGATAAGCAATTGTCATATTTTTTATCCTTCTTCATTTGTAAAATAGTTCTATTTGAGTGCAAAGATAGTACTTTTAAATGAATCTGCAAAATTTTGGATGGAAATATCACTCCACGATTCCCTCTCGTGGACGCAGCTTATGAACAACCCTCGGCAACAGACTGGAGTCGCATAGACCGTAAGCCAGTTTACCTGCAGAGAGAAATATGACTCGTGGCACAAGGAATCGAACACGCCCGCGCTGAATATTTTGGGTTTTACGGTTTTTTTGCTAATTTTGCACTCTATTAGGGCTCTCTGCATTTTGCCGGGAGCCGATGAAGGGATACAACAGATATTATGGACATATCATATAAGTGGCTTAGACGCTACATCGACTTTACACTCGCCCCCAGGGAGCTCGCCGCTGCCCTGACTGCTATGGGGCTTGAATGCGACACCGTGGAGGAGGTGGAAAGTATCCGCGGAGGCCTGCGCGGGATAGTTATCGGGAAAGTGCTCACATGCGAGCCCCATCCCAACTCCGACCATCTGCACATCACAACCGTGGACCTCGGCGACGGAAAGGCGACCCAGATTGTGTGCGGCGCCCCCAACGTGGCCGCCGGCCAGACCGTGGTCGTGGCCACCGTAGGAACCACCCTCTATGACGGCGACAAGGAATTCCAGATAAAGAAATCGAAAATACGCGGCGTAGAGTCGCTGGGCATGATATGTGCCGAAGACGAGATTGGCCTGGGGCACTCCCACGACGGCATCATGGTGATTGATGCAGAAGTGGCTCCGGGCACTCCCGCCGCCGAATACTTCCAGGTGGACAGCGATTACCGCCTGGAGGTGGAGCTCACCCCCAACCGCGTGGACGCAGCAAGCCACTATGGCGTGGCTCGCGACCTGAAGGCACTTGCCGCCTGCTGCGCCGCCCAGGGCCAGCAGGCTCCCGCCTCAACAGAGATCAACGTTCCCGACGTATCCGGGTTCATGCCCGATACCGACAAAGGCGCTGTAAAGATCACCGTGGAAGACACCCAGGGCTGTCCCCGCTATTGCGGCGTGACGGTGCGCGGCGTCAAGGTGGCCGAATCGCCCGAATGGATCAAGAAGCTTCTCATGGCAGTCGGACAGCGTCCCATCAACAATATAGTCGACATCACCAACTTCGTGCTGCTCGGAATCGGACAGCCGCTCCACTGCTTCGACCTCTCCAAGGTAGAGGGTGAGCACATTGTGGTGCGCACCTGTCCCGCAGGAACGAAATTCACTACCCTCGACGGCGTGGAGCATACCCTCGACGGCGCCGACCTCATGATATGCGACGAGAGCAAGCCTATGTGCATCGCCGGAGTGTTCGGAGGCCTTGACTCAGGCGTTACGGAGGCCACTACTGACGTCTTCATCGAGAGCGCATATTTCAATCCCACCCGCGTAAGACGCACCGCCCGCCGCCATGGACTGAGCACCGATGCCTCGTTCCGCTACGAGCGCGGAGCGGACCCTGCCATACCCCCGTATGCCGCCCGCCTGGCCGCCCTTCTCATCAAGGAGCTGGCCGGTGGCGAAATATGCGGCGAAGTAGAGGACGTATGCGCAACTATCCCCTCCCCGGCAGAGATCGAGTTCTCCTTCTCGCGCTGCGCCTCCCTGATCGGCAAGAGGCTTCCCGACGAGCTCGTGAAAACCATCCTGCTTGCCCTTGAGATAGAGGTGACCCCGACCTCTGACCCCGACAAGGTGATGCTGAGGGTGCCTACCTACCGCGTGGACGTCACCCGCGAATGCGACGTGGTGGAGGAGATTCTCAGGATATATGGATATAATAATGTGGAGTTCGGCACAGAGATGCACGCCAACCTCTCCCAGCGTGGCGACACCGACCTCGACTATGACCTCCAGCAGAAAATAAGCGACCGCCTCACAGGCGAGGGTTTCAACGAGATTCTCAACAACTCCCTCACCTCCGTATCCTACTACGAGAAATCGGAGCAGCTTCCCCTCTCGGGATGCGTGACGCTGATGAATCCGCTCAGCGGCGACCTGTCGGTGATGAGGCGCACATTGCTTTTCGGCGGCCTGGAGTCGATAGCCCACAATATCAACCGCAAGGCAGGCGACCTGCGGTTCTATGAGTTCGGCAACGTCTACTGGCGTGACGCCGACAAGGAGGTGACTGTGGAGAAACCTCTCGCCCCGTTCCATGAGACAATGCGGCTCGGCATATGGCTGACAGGAGACTTCGTAGCTCCGGGCTGGAACCGCAAGGCAGCCGAGGCAACCGTCTACGACCTCAAGGGAATCGTATCCAATATATTCAGGACACTTGGAGTGGCCGAACATGCTCTGGCCTACGAGCAGACGAGCGACGAGTTCTTCAGTGCCGCCCTGGTGGTTTCCACCCGCTCCGGCCAGGAGCTCTGCCGCCTCGGAATCCTGCGCGCGTCGCTGCTAAAGCGCTTCGACATAGAGCAGGGCGTGGTGTACGCCGAGATCGACTGGCGTCCCCTCTTCCGTCTCGCGGCCAAGAGCGAGGTGACATACGCGCCGCTACCCAAGACGCAGCCCGTGCGCCGCGACCTCGCATTGCTCGTAGACAGCGATGTCACCTTCCAGAGCATCGAGCAGACCGTGCGCAAGGCCGAGAGGAAACTCCTGCGCTCGGTTACGCTCTTCGACGTCTACGAAGGGAAGAACCTGCCGGAAGGAAAGAAGAGCTATGCCATAGCCCTTACGCTCCAGGATGACGAGAAGACCCTCAACGACCGCCAGATAGACGCCGTGATGCAGAAAATCACCGAAGCCCTGGGCCGCTCGGGCGCGGAGCTGAGATAGACGGACGGAACCCTGCGAAATCAATCCCGACAATAACAGAAACTAAATTAACATCATATCCCTATGGGAAGAGCATTTGAATACCGCAAAGCAAGAAAACTGAAACGCTGGGGCAACATGAGCCGCACGTTCACACGCATCGGAAAGGAAATCACCATCGCCGCCAAAACGGGCGGCCCCGACCCTGACATGAACCCGCGCCTCCGCGTGCTCATGCAGAACGCCAAGGCTGCCAACATGCCCAAGGACACCGTGGAGCGCGCCATCAAGAAGGCTACCGACAAGGATGCCGGCGACTACAAGGAGATTGTCTACGAGGGATACGGCCCCCACGGAATCGCCATCGTGGTAGAGACCGCCACCGACAACAACCAGCGCACCGTAGCCAACGTGCGCAGCTACTTCAACAAGCACGGCGGCTCGCTCGGGACGCAGGGTTCCCTTTCGTTCCTGTTCGACCACAAGAGCGTCTTCCACGTGAAGCCGAATGCCGACACCTCGCTCGAGGACTTCGAGCTCGCCCTCATGGACTATGAGGCTGAGCTGGAGGCCGAGGAGGAGGAATGGATGATCTACGGCACCTTCGAGCAGTTCGCCAACATCCAGAAATTCCTCGAGGACTCAGGCGTGGAGATTCTCTCCGCCGAGTTCGAGCGCATCCCGACCGACTATAAGGAGGTAACTCCGGAGCAGCGCGAGGCCATCGAGAAGCTCCTTGAGAAATTCGAGGACGACGAGGATGTGCAGAACGTATTCCATAACATGAAAGAGGCCGAAGACTGATTCCTGGCCCCGGGGCGCAGCCACCTACATACGAATACGCCCCATAAATGCGTTATCCTTACAGGGACGCGGCATGCCGCACGGTCTGCCGCGTCCCCGCTTTTTCATAAAACCATCCATAATGAGACTTTCAAATCTTAACAGCCTCGTCAGGAAGCTCACGGCGCCCCTCGCCGCTCTCTCCGCCGCTTTTCTCTTCCCTCTGGACGCCACGGCGTCGATCAGCGGGGAATGGGAGATACATCCCTCTTTCGAGAAAGCGAGCGTAGCCATCCTCGACAGCCCGAGATTCACCTATTTCCTCCTTCTGCAACAGAACCACGTAAATTCAGACGGCGACCTCGCCGACGCCTGCACCGCGCTCTTCCGCCGCGACAGGCTCGACCCCGGGGCTGGAATCACCGACATGGCGGGTATGCCCGGCTCCACAATCCTCAACGTCAGGACCGCTCTATACAACCAGCAGAAAAAATACCTTATGGCCGTTTCCACCGAAGGGGTGATCGAGATATATCCCGACGAGGGGGAGACAAAGACGATAACCGACCTGGCCCATTTGCAGACCCGCAGACCCAGGAACGTCAACTCCATAACCTTCACGGCAGACGGCGAGGCCTGGATAGCGGCTGACTTCGGCATCGTCAGCGTGGACGCCGAAAACGGACGCCTCGGGGAGGTGATTATGACCGACCGCCCCGTGATGCACGCCGCGCGTTTCAAAGAGGGAATCGTAGTTATCGACAGTGACAACAAGCTATACGATATAGCCGACGGCAGAGGCTGCGACGTGTCGCTCGCGGAATGCCCGGAGATGACTCTGTCGCCGTTGGAGGGTTCGGAGTTTCTTCTGTCGGGAGGCAAGGCTGTTTCCGCAGAGACACTCATGCCCCTTACCGACAGGTCTTTCCTCTTTTTCGGGCCGCACAGCAAGGACCCGGGCGGCCGTTCAGTCAACCTCGCGTCGCTTGACGGCGATACCTGGCGTGTGGTCAGGCTCTTCGAAGAAAACATCAGGATGAAATCGGTCGTGGAGGCAGTGTGCAGCCGTCTGGAGGGCAATGCGCTCCCTACGGTGGAGGGATACTATATCCACTCCAACAACGTGGCCTATCACATAAAGCATGGCGTTGACCCCGATTTCACGGAAGCCGACCCTGCCCATGCCTTCAAGAAGCTCACCATCTCGGAGATATCCAAGGTGGCGGACGCCGGACGTGACTCCGGGACGTGCGACATGACCGAGTTCTGGTTCAATTCCCCGCGCGTGGGATTCTATTCAAGGAGGGCGGAGGCAAAGCCCGAAGGGGGGTTCCAGTGGAGCGATCCCTCAGCACCCGAGATGCCCGCCGCGCCGGTGCCTTACATCTGCCCCAATATGACCTGGCATCCCGACTACGGGTTCCTGCTCTCCAACCGAGGGCAAGGTATACTGTATAAGTCGATGTCGGTGATTCCCTGGCAGGTGAGCGGATTCAGGCAGGGCAAATGGGAAAACCATACTCCGGCCTTCTATCCCCCCTCATACACCGAGACAGATGAGGAGATGGCCAAGCTCTTCCGCTCAGGGGCCAATGGCTATCCGCTTCAGTCGCCGAGAGGCTTCGCAATCGACCCCGACGACCCGCGCTTCGCATATGCCGGCTCCCTTTTCTCGGGATTCGCCCGCATCGACCTTTCGGATCCGTCGGCGCCCGCGCTTCACATAGGCAGCTCCAGCGACCTCAACAAAGGGTTGCCGGGATTTGTCGAAGGGGCTGCGGCTGGTGAGAACTGGGCCGGGACCTGTGATTTTACGGAGCCTTCGTTCGACTATGACCACAATCTCTGGCTTGCGTTCAATCCCCGTCTGAAAGACAATACCGACAACAGGGCCGAACTGTGGTGCTTCACTCCGCAGCAGCGCAAAGCGATGGAAAACGCCAACGCCGACGTCTCCCTATATCAGCAGCCGACAAAGCTCACCCTTCCTCTTCCTGGAACCACAATCGGCATAAACTGCGATTTCCTGGCTCTCGCAGCCGAGGCCAACCGCAACATTCTCATATATACTCCCGGAGGCTATGACGCGCCGGTCTATGTAATCGACCATAAAGGGACAATCTCAGATGCCTCCGACGACGTGGTGAGGAAACTCGACCGGTCGCACACACGTGACGGACGCCAGGTAAGCCAGCACAATATCGTCTCCCTATATGAAGATGTGGAGCGCGGGCGCGTATGGGTATGCAGCGAGATGGGCGCGTTCTCATTCTCGCCGACGGATGTCCTGGCAGGGGTGTCGGGCATAGAGGCGCCCTTGACAATGCAGCACGTCAACTGCGTGGCGGCCGACGGCGACGGACGCCTGTGGTTCGGAGCCGAAGGTGGCGGCGTGACCTGCCTGGGCAGCGACGGAACCATCCTCGGGAGCCTTGATTCCGAGAACTCCCCGCTTCCCTCCGACCGTGTCTACGGAATAGGCTACAACCCGGAGCGTGGCTCGATGTTCTTCTCCACGTCGGAAGGCGTGGCGGAGTTTTTCCCCTCGTTCTCCGTAGGAGGCGCCGCCGTCGGTCATGTCAGGGTGTCGCCGCGCCAGGTCACATCATCGTGGCATGGATGGGTGACCATCACCGGCCTTCCCGACGGAGTCGACATAGAGGCACGCGACTCAAAAGGCGCCAGGGCCGCCTCCCTGGGCAAGGCCGAGCAGGGACGCCTGCAGTGGAACGCCACGGGCGCCGACGGCACGCGACTCCCTACCGGAAGCTACGGAATCTTCGTTTCAGGGGGTCAGGAACCCCTGACGGAGATAAAAATCTTCAATTGATAAAGATTTTGCCGATATTAATGCCTCTCTAATTTTGGATTATCGGCAAATTATGATAATTTTGCATTTTAAATGCAGGGGGTGCCCCGGCACCCCCTGTCACGTAGTATGCCAACAACAAACTATAAACTAAACAATACTAAAATTAATTAGAACTGCTATGTGGTTATCAAACTCATCTGTAGGACGTAAGTTCATCATGGCCCTCACGGGCGCATGTCTCGTCCTATTCGTCACATTTCACTGTTTGATGAACGCCATAGCCATCTGCTGGCCCGCCGCCTACAACTCGGTGTGCGAATTTCTGGGCGCCAACTGGTATGCCCTGATAGCGTCAGCTGGACTGGCTGTGCTGATCATCCTTCACATCATCTACGCGATGATGCTGACAGTACAGAACCGTAAGGCCCGCGGTAACGACCGCTACGCCATCTCCCGCCGCCCCAAGACGGTGGAGTGGTCGAGCCAGAACATGTTCGTGCTCGGCGTCGTCATCCTCGCGTTCCTGGCCGTGCACATGATCCAATTCTGGGCAAAGATGCAGCTCCAGGAGATCCGTGGCGTCCATGACGTCCTTCCCCCGGCTGCGGGCACGCTCTTCATCCAGGAAGCTTTCTCGCAGGTATGGACTCCGATTGTCTACATCATCGGCTTCATCGCCCTGTGGTTCCACCTCAACCATGGTTTCTGGTCGATGTTTCAGTCTGTGGGTTGGGACAGCACCGTCTGGATCCCCCGTCTGAAGAAAATCGCCCTCTGGTGGACATCCATCGTGGTGCTTCTCTTCATCGCCCAGGCCATCGTCTTCACAGTGAAGGCCAACGACAACTACTACAAGACCGACCCGACGCTGCGCATGCAGTATAAGGAGATGCTCGTGCCCATGTTCGAGAAAGACTTCGGTCCCGATGCCGCCCAGGCCATCAACGCCGCTCCCTACGAGCAGATGGAGCAGATGATGCGCGGCACCCTCTCCCAGATGGAGAATCCCGAGGCCCAGGCTTACTTCCAGAACGATCCTGAGTTCCCCAAACGCTACGAGTGCGTGAAGAACACTGTGGCTCTTCTCGACTATCTGAGTGTCGACGAGGCTCCGGCCGCCGACATCGTACCCAACAATATGCAATCTCCTAACAAGTAATTAGCGATATGGAAAATCTGAAAGAAAATATCAAAATGATGAATCCGGCCGATTCAAAGATCCCGGAAGGTCCTGTCGCTGAGAAATGGACCAACTACAAGGCTCATCAGAAGCTCGTGAACCCGGCCAACAAGCGTAAGCTCGACGTCATCGTGGTCGGCACAGGCCTCGCAGGCGCCTCGGCTGCCTCGACTCTGGCCGAGATGGGCTTCAACGTGCTCAACTTCTGCATCCAGGACAGCCCCCGCCGCGCTCACTCAATCGCCGCGCAGGGTGGTATCAACGCCGCCAAGAACTATCAGAACGACGGCGACTCCATATACCGTCTTTTCTATGACACCGTGAAGGGTGGCGACTACCGCGCCCGCGAGGCCAACGTATACCGTCTGGCTGAGGTGTCGAACAATATCATCGACCAGTGCGTCGCTCAGGGTGTGCCTTTCGCCCGCGAATACGGCGGTCTCCTGGCCAACCGTTCATTCGGCGGCGCCCAGGTGAGCCGTACTTTCTACGCCAAGGGTCAGACCGGCCAGCAGCTGCTGCTCGGCGCCTACTCGTCGCTCAACCGCCAGATCCAGCTCGGAAAGGTGAAGAGCTACAACCGCTATGAGATGCACGACGTTGTGCTCATCAAGGACAAGGACGGTGTGGAGCGCGCACGCGGTATCATCGCCAAGAACCTTGTGACGGGCAAGCTCGAGCGTTTCGCCGCTCACGCAGTGGTAGTGGCCACCGGCGGATACGGCAACACCTACTTCCTGTCGACCAACGCCATGGGCTGCAACTGCTCCGCAGCCATCGCCTGCTACCGCAAGGGCGCTTATTTCGCCAACCCGGCCTACGTGCAGATCCACCCGACCTGTATCCCCGTGCACGGCGACAAGCAGTCGAAGCTCACCCTCATGTCGGAGTCGCTGCGTAACGACGGCCGTATCTGGGTGCCCAAGAAGCTCGAGGACGCTGTCAAGCTCCAGAAGGGGCAGATCAAGGGTAGCGACATTCCCGAGGAGGACCGCGACTACTACCTGGAGCGCCGTTATCCGGCCTTCGGTAACCTCGTGCCCCGCGACGTGGCTTCCCGCGCCGCCAAGGAGCGTTGCGACGCAGGCTATGGTGTCAACAACACCGGTCTGGCCGTGTTCCTCGATTTCTCCGAGGCCATCAACCGCCTTGGCATCGACGTTGTGCGCCAGCGTTACGGCAACCTCTTCGATATGTATGAGGAGATTACCGACGTCAATCCCGGCGAGCTCGCATGCGAGAAGAACGGCGTGAACTATTACAACCCGATGATGATCTTCCCGGCCATCCACTACACGATGGGCGGCCTCTGGGTAGACTATGAGCTCCAGACTTCGGTGAAGGGTCTCTTCGCAATCGGCGAGTGCAACTTCTCCGACCACGGTGCAAACCGTCTGGGTGCCTCCGCTCTGATGCAGGGTCTCGCCGACGGTTACTTCGTGCTTCCCTATACCATCCAGAACTATCTTAGCGACCAGATCACGGTGCCTCACTTCTCCACCGACACTCCGGAGTTTGACGCTGCCGAGGCTCAGTGCCAGCAGAGGATGGACCGCCTGATGAGCATCAAGGGTCATCGTTCGGTCGACTCGATCCATAAGGAGCTCGGCCACATCATGTGGGAGTATGTGGGTATGGCCCGCGACAAGGAGGGTCTGGAGAAGGCTCTCGTGGAGCTCAAGAGAATCCGCAAGGTCTTCGACACCGACCTCTTCGTGCCCGGCGACCAGAACGGCATGAACATCGAGCTTGACAAGGCGTTCCGTCTGAACGACTTCATCACGATGGGTGAGCTCGTGGCTTACGACGCGCTGAGCCGCAACGAGAGCTGCGGTGGCCACTTCCGCACGGAGTATCAGACCGAGGAGGGCGAGGCCAAGCGTGACGACGAGCACTATTTCTACGTTTCCTGCTGGGACTACCAGGGTGCCGACAAGGCTCCGGAGCTCATCAAGGAGCCGCTGCATTACGAGGCCATCAAGGTGCAGACACGTAACTACAAGTCATAAACCCCAAAAAACTGAATTCAAATCATGGAAGAAAATATAATGAAAGTCAACCTCAAGATTTGGCGTCAGGCCGATGCCCACACCAAAGGAGGGTTTGTGACTTACAATGATGTCGAGACCACTCCGGACACTTCGTTCCTGGAGACGCTCGACATCCTCAACGAGACGCTCATCGAGAGGGGCGAGGAGCCTGTGGTCTTCGACCACGACTGCCGCGAG
>DKYZ01000107.1:0-1387 GCA_002493515.1 Porphyromonadaceae bacterium UBA7087
TCAAATAATAGAACCTCCCTATATCTTTATGTCATTTAACCGAAACTATTCAATACGGGCCTTAGCCCTTTTCTCATGTGTCGTGCTTGCAGCCGGAGGCGCAATGTCAACCCTCTGCGCGCAGAATCCGTATGCGGAGACCCTGCGTTCCATAGCTGCCTCCAACCGCTCCCTCCAGGCTCTCGATTTGGCCACGGAGGCCACGAAAACGGAGAATATGTCGGGGCTCAATCTCTCCAACCCGCAGGTGGATTTCGCTTACCAATGGGGAATCGAGAATGCCGACAAGGTTATTCTTGACGTCAGCCAGGAGTTCGACTTCGCCACGCTTTCAGGCGCGAAAAAAGAGGCTGCCCGCAGCGACAACCGTGTTGCGGACGCCACGTTGCTCGGTGAGCGCATGAGGGTGCTTGCCGAGGCCGACCTGCTGATGACGGAGGTGGTGTATCTCAACAAGCTTGACAATCTTTACTCGAGGATGGTGGAAAATGCCCGTAAGCAGGTGGAGGTCCTGCAGAAGGGTCTGGCGGAGGGGAGCGTCACGGCCGTAGACCTGAATTCCGCGAAAATGGAGCTGGCCTCGCTGAAGGGGGAGCGGCAGGTCAATGCCGTTGACCTGGCTAACGCCCGTATGCGTCTGGGCGCGATGGCCGGGGGCACCATTAGCTGGAATGGCGACGCATATATGCCGTATGAGATGCCGGCCGACCTGTCGGCATACACCGGAGAGGCGACGTCGCGCGATCCGGAGGTGATGAAGGCACGTGAGGAGATTGCGGCGGCGGCCTCGCAGGAGAAGCTCAGACGCAGGGAGGGGTTGCCCGGGTTCTCCCTGGGATATACGTCGGAGATGGTGAAAGATGACAACCATTACGGAGTGAGCGTGGGGGTCAGTCTGCCGCTGTGGGGAAACCACGGACGTGTCAAGGCGGCGAAAGCAGCGAGAGCGGCTGCCGAGGCGGCTGCCGAGGATGCCCGTTTCCAGTCGGAGATGAGGCTGAGGGGGAGCTGGCAGAAAGCGATGGCGCTGAGGGATGTCGCGGATGAATGCCGGGTGCTGTCGCGCGAGTGTGACAACACGGCCGATATAGAGAAGCTCTACAAGCTCGGCCAGCTTTCCGCCCAGGACTACCTGGCGCAGTTAGGGTCGCTTCTGTCGCTCGAGCGGCGCGTCATCGACGCCGACTATGCCTGGCAGCAGGCCCTCGCCGAGTTCCGCGCCGCCGGAGCGGCATACTGACCACACGGAAAAAACCGCAGAGCGGCATAAAAATTTCAACAAAGTTGAAATTTTTATGCCGCTAAATTGCAAATAAATGCTAACTTTGCATTGTTTCCCGCTATGATAGCTATGATAGCTATGATAGCTAAAATAGCTAAAATAGCT
>DKYZ01000107.1:1679-10060 GCA_002493515.1 Porphyromonadaceae bacterium UBA7087
TAGCTAAAATAGCTAAAATAGCTAGAATAATAATAACCCAAAAATGAATCCCCTGAAACCGACCGATTTTGCCAAATCCAAGACCAGCTACCGAAAGCTATTCGTTTTCCAGAAAGCAGAAGCGATCTACGACCTTACATATCATTTTCTCCAGGGTCATATCGCAAAATCCGATCGCACATACGATCAAATGCTGCAGGCAGCACGCTCTGGCAAACAAAATATTGTCGAAGGGAGATCAGATGCAGCCTCATCGGCGGAAATGGAGATAAAATTGTTTGGTGTTGCACGGGGTAGCCTTCACGAACTTCTCAACGACTATGAAGACTATATGCGTACAAGGAAGATTCCATTCTGGAATGCCGAGAATCCACGCTACAATCGGCTTTTGATTTTTTGCCGTGAACACAATGCCACTGACAATTATACGTCACTTGTCGGCAGAATGAGTGATGAGGAATACTGCAACCTTATGCTTACACTCATTCATCAGACAATATCGATGCTTGACAGGATGATAGAAAAAGTCAAGGCCGACTTCCTCTTAAATGGGGGCATCAAGGAACAAATGTATCGAGCCCGCACAAACAGCCGCGGCTATCATAGCTAATATAGCTAGGATAGCTAGAATAGCTCCAGTGTACGGTTTTGAGTGGCAGTTGTCCGAAATCGGACAACTGCCTTTTTGCATATCTGTCTGATAACGTGACGATTGCATTTTTGGCACGCTGATTGTCTGCTCTCCGGGCAAATAATAGTCAACTGACGAAATACAAAACATAAAATTAAAAAAACGAGGATATAAGACATCATGGATAAGGAGATACCAAGAGAGGAGATAAGACGCCGGCGGATCAGGAGGATTCTGCTTTGGGGAGCGATTCCGGTGGCGGTTATCGGCGGAGCCGCCATAGCGATGGCGGCGCTGTTGGGGAAGAGCGTTAAGGAAAGTTCACTCACTTTCGCCGTGACCGATGTGGGGAATGTGGAGAACTCCGTAGTTGCCTCCGGCAAGGTGGTGCCGGCCTACGAGGAGGTGATGGTATCGCCTGTGGCCACACGTATAATGGAGGTCTACTGCCAGGAGGGGGAGACGGTGGAGGCCGGACAGCCCATAATGCGTCTCGACCTTCAGTCGGCCGAGACGGAGGTGCGCAAGCTCTCCGACGAGCTGAGCATGAAACGTTACGCCACAGAACGCGCCTTCCTGGACAGCCGCACGCAGCTCACCAATCTGGAGATGCAGATAAAGGCCAAGGAGATGTCGGTAGACGAACTCCAGGCCGAGGTGGCCAACGAGCGCCGCCTGGACAGCATAGGAAGCGGCACCGGCGACAAGGTGCGCCAGACAGAGCTCGCATACCGCACGGCCCTCATCGAACTGGAGCAGCTGCGCAAGCAGCTCGCCAACGAGCGTAAGTCGCATGCCGCAGCCCACCAGAGCAACCGTCTGGAGGAGGGAATATACGCCAAGAACCTGGAGGAGGCGAGCCGCCGACTCGAGGACGCCCGCGTAAAGGCTCCACGGGCCGCCACACTCACCTATCTCAACAGCTCCATCGGCAGCAGCGTCGGAGCAGGCGAGAAACTGGCCGTACTGTCCGATCTCGGACACTTCAAGATAAACGGCGAGATAGCCGAGAGCGAGGCCAACCGGCTCGCCCCTGGAGCCTCGGTAGAGATAAAGCTCGGAAGCACCCGCCTAAAGGGGCAAGTGGCGCATATCGTGCCCCAGGCAGCCAACGGGATGGTGTCGTTTACCGTCACCCTCGGCGATGACGCCGACAAGCGGCTGCGTTCAGGAGTGCGCACCGACCTCAGTGTGGTCTGCGGACTGAAAGAGAACGTCACACGCATACCCAACGGACAGTTCTTCCACGGAGCCGGAAGATACACCATCTTCGTAGCGGACTCTGAGGGCAACAAACTCGAAGCCCGAACAGTCACGCTTGGCGACAGCAACTTCGACTTCGTGGAAGTGACCTCTGGGCTGCGTCCCGGCGAGCGCGTCGTGATCTCCGACATGTCGGAATATCGCAGCGACAAGTCGCTGCGCTTACTCCGATAATCCCGATAATCCCGATAATCCCGATTACCCCGATTAATCAAGATAAATCCCGACTAATCAAGATAAATCCCGATAAATCCCAAATTATGTCAATAATCAAACTTGAAGCCGTAGACAAGATCTACCGCACAGATGAAATCGAGACCCTTGCTCTCGAAAACGTGAATATCGATATCGACAAAGGTGAGTTCCTCAGCATCATGGGACCCTCCGGATGCGGCAAATCCACCCTGCTGAACCTCATCGGCCTGCTCGACACCCCCACCAAGGGGAAAGTCATAATCAACGGCCAGCTTACCGGCGAGCTCTCCGACAGCCGCATGGCCGCCTTCCGAAACCGCAACATCGGGTTCGTGTTCCAGAGTTTCCACCTCATCCCCTCGCTCAACGTGACGGAAAACGTGCTGCTGCCCCTTATCTACCGCAAGGGGGGCTCGGCCTCCGAGCGCAAGGAGAAGGCGAAGGCCGTGCTCGAGCGTCTCGGTCTGGGCCACCGCATGCGGCATATGCCGGGACAGCTCTCCGGCGGCCAGTGCCAGCGTGTGGCCATAGCCCGCGCCATCATCGGCGACCCTGAGATAATACTTGCCGACGAGCCTACCGGAAACCTCGACTCCAAGATGGGAGCGGAGGTGATGTCGCTGCTTCACGAGCTCAACAAGAATGATGGCAAGACGATAGTGATGGTGACCCACAACGAGGAGCAGGCCCGCGACACCGACCGCATCATCCGCTTCTTCGACGGACGCCAGGTCGTGTGACAATGCGTAATTATGAATGCATAATGCGTAATTTGCAGACTCTGAAATAATTAAGAATTAAGCATTGAGAATTATGAATTACTTTAAGCAGGTATGGTATGAGATGCGGTGGCAGCCACTGGTGACGTGGGTGAATATCGCCGGAACAGCCATATCGATATTTCTGATAATGGCTCTGGTCATGATTGAAAAGGTCGACACAGTGGACGCCGCGCCGGAGGTAAACCGCTCGCGGACACTCGTAGGGGCATACATCCACATGAGATCGACAGGAAATGACGGTAACGAATGCAGCGGAAGTCTGTCGCTGGAGACAGCCCATCGCCTTTACGACAATCTTGACGGCGTGGAAGTCTATTCCTTCGGGAAAGGCTACAATGACAACCGTGACGTCAATATGCAGGGAGGACCCATCAACTCTCTGGAAGTGAAGAGTATCGACGAGAATTTTTGGAAAATATACAGTTTCGACTTCCTCAAGGGGCAGCCCTTCACAGCCGCCCAGGTGAAGGCCGGGGAGAAACGGGCCATTGTCACTGACCGCGTGGCATTCCTGCTTGCCGGAAACGCCGACATTATGGGCAAAGAGATACTCATCAACCATCTTCCCTACGTGGTGAGCGGTGTGGTGAAGACCGGCTCGCCGCTGCTGAAACAGTCGTTCGCCGACATCTACATCCCCTATGTGGAGAATCCGCAGGATACATGGAAGACATATCTGGGTCAGACCTCGGCGACGCTGCTTCTCAAGGAGGGTGTCTCCCCGGAGGATATCAAGAAGGAGGTGGAACGCCGCTACGAGGTCTGGAACGACCGTCTGCGCAAGGAGGACGGCAAAGAAGCCGTCTACCATAAACTCCCCTATACGGCGGAGGAGATGGCCCAGGACAACGGCTCCAACAACGACCCCGACACAGAGAGGGTATCACTGACCAAATGGATCACCTACGGAATACTGCTGCTCGTGCCCGCTCTCAATCTCAGCGGCATGACGCGCAGCCGTCTGCGCCGCCGGGTCTCGGAAATCGGAGTGCGCCGCGCATACGGCGCGACACACCTGCGCATCGTCGGGGAGCTGCTCACCGAGAATTTCCTGCTCACGCTGGCCGGCGGCCTCATCGGCCTGATTCTGAGCGTGGTCTTCATCATGTGCTTCTCCCACCTGTTTGTAGACTTCCTCGGCTGGAACCACGCCTCCGGAGGAAAGGGAAGCTCGACACCGGCCTTCAACATGTTTTTCACCTGGGGAGCGTTCCTGACGGTGCTCCTGCTCTGCTTCATTCTCAATATCCTCAGCACGGGCATCCCGGCATGGAAGGCGTCGAGGGTCAATCCCGCCGAAGCGATAACCACACGCAGATAATGAAAGTGCCGAACAATATATTTCAAATTCAAAGATTATGAAAAGAAGTCTGCCGGCACAGATGTGCCATGAATGGAAAACCAACATATGGATAGTCATCGAGCTGCTCATCGTGCTTGCGGTGGTTTGGTTCACGATGCTCTCCAACATGATAAACATCATCCGGGTCAACGAGCCCAAGGGTTTCGACGAGACCGATGTCTACACACTCAACATCAACTATATATCTTCCGAAAGTCCTGAATATGTCGACATGGGCGAGGCCACTGACCAGAACAACTTCCTCGACCAGAAAGTGCTCATAGAGCGCATCCGCCGTAATCCCAACGTGGAGGCCGCCGCTTTCTCCGACAACGCCCTCCCCTACAACTTCAGCTATTGGGGCAACCAGCTTCTCCCGGCCGACAAAAAGGATTCCATAGGATATAACGGTAACTGGCGTAGCGCGAGCCCAGACATCGCCAGGGTGCTGAGGCTGCGCAGTGAGACGGGAAAGAGCATTGCCGACCTGGAAAAGATGCTGCGCAACAAGGAGTTCCTCCTCGGTCGCGACGCCATCTATGAGTCACAGGGAAGATCCACCCGCGACCTGGTGGGGACACTCATGACCAACGACACCGTCAACCGCTACAAGATTGGCGACATGATCCAGAACATCAAGCGGTCTGAGTTCGAGCAGTCCTGGAGGGGCACGATCCTCGCCCCCATCGACGAGAGCCTGCAGAACGGCGAGCGCCACATGAACATCGCGCTGCGGGTGCGTCCCGGCATGGGGAAGAAATTCACCGAGGATTTCAATTCCGACCCGAAGCTCAGGCAGCAGAGAAACGTGGTTCTCTCGTCGCTCACCTCCCTGGAATCCTCGCGCGACCTGGCGCAGCGGTCGGCCCTCGCCGATTTCAGGTCGGTGATAGGAATCATGGTTCTCTTCCTGGTCATTGTCTTCCTCGGCATCCTCGGCTCGTTCTGGTATCGCGTGCAGCAGCGCCACGGCGAGATCGCCATGCGCAAGGTTTGCGGCGCCACACGCCGTCAGATTTTCGCACGGCTGATGAGTGAAGGCACCCTGCTGCTGTCATGCTCCGCAATCCTCTGCGCCATTCTGGCGATAGTCCTGCTGCATTACTTCCAGGAGCAGGTGATGGGGAATGCCAATCTCACGATATTTATAATCTGCGGATTCATATCGCTCGCTCTCATGGAAATCATGATACTCCTCGGCATCCTCTTCCCCGCCCGCAGGGCCATGAAGGTGGAGCCGGCAATAGCACTCAAAGATGAATAGGTTATTTACAGTTTTCTTTTTGGTTATCCTCCTGACTCTTCCTGCACGGGCCCAGCAGCCCGTCAGGCTGAGTCTCGACGAGGCCATCGCCCGGGCGCGGGCCAACAGCGTGGACGCGGCCGTGGCCCTCGACGAGCTGCGCACTGCCTACTGGGAATACCGCTCCTACCGCGCCGAGCTGCTTCCGGAGCTTACATTCCGCGCCACTGCCCCGGCCTACCGCAAGCAGTACAGCTCTTACATGAACGACCATGGAAATTTCACTTTCGTGCCCAACGACTACCTCCAGCTCAACGGGGAGGTGTCGATGACACAGAACATATGGCTCACGGGGGGCAAGATCTCGCTCAACACGTCGCTCGACTTCATGCGTCAGCTCGACGGAGACCCCTACAACCGGTTCATGTCGATTCCCGTGGCGCTGACCCTCCAGCAGCCGATATTCGGAGTGAACAACGTGAAATGGAACCGCCGCATAGAACCGGTGCGCTTCGCCGAGGCGAAGGCGAAATTCCTGAGCGACACGGAGGAGGTGGCCATGCTGGCCATAAGCTATTATTTCCAGCTGCTCATGGCCCGTGAGAACCACGACATCGCGCTCCAGAATCTGGAGAACGCGGAGAAGCTATATGAGGTGGCGAAGGAGAAGCGCGAGATGGGACGCATAAGCAAGAACGACCTGCTCCAGATGGAGCTCAATCTGCTCAACGCCCGCAGCGAGCTTACCGACAACCGCAGCGAGCTGCGCAACTGCATGTTCCGGCTCCGCTCCTTCCTCGACCTCGGGGAGGATGTGGAGATCGAGACGGAGGCTCCGGCCATCGTGCCTGACGCGGAAATCACATATCCGGACGCGCTGGAGAGGGCGCTTGACAACAACAAGCTCGCCAAAAACCTGCGGCGGCGCCAGCTGGAGGCTGATTATGCAGTGGCAAGTGCGAAAGGGGACCTGCGTTCGATAAATCTCTTCGCGCAGATAGGATACACGGGCACGTCGCATGATTTCGCGGGCTCTTACCGTGGACTGCGCGACAACCAGGTGGTGGAGATCGGTTTCGAGATTCCGCTGCTCGACTGGGGCAAGCGCCGTGGCAAGGTGAAGGTGGCCGAGAGCAACCGCCGGGTGACGGAGAGTCGTCTGCGCCAGGAGAACATGGATTTCAACCAGAACCTGTTCATCCTCGTGGAGCGTTACGGCAACCAGCGCCGTCAGCTGGAGATAAGCCGGCGGGCCGACGAGATAGCGTCGAAGCGATACGCCACGAATGTGGAGACCTTCATGATCGGGAAGATCTCGACGCTCGACCTCAACGACTCGCGTGCCAGGAAAGACGAGGCGCGGCGCGACTATATCAACCAGCTCTACCTCTGCTGGTATTATTACTACCAGCTGCGCAGCGTGACTCTCTGGGACTACGCCACCTCCGCGCCGGTCACCGCCGACTTCGACCTGCTCTTCCGCGACTGAGGACTCAAGTCCTCAGTCACGCAGGCAGCCTATCGGGACCACATAGATTCCGTCAGCCCGACGATAAGCATAATCGCCCACTGCAGTCAGAATCATTTTAAACGATGGCTCCGGCATCCGGGAAGTATCTATGAGGCCATGAAGCTTATCCAGATTCGCCGCACCCTCCTCTATAAGCCTGTCTCCACCGAGTTTTATTTCCACCAGACCATACCGGCCATCCCGAAGGTGAACAACCGTATCACACTCAAGGCCGTTGCTGTCGCGGTAATGGAACACGTCGCCGTCAAGAGCCTGCGCATAGACCCTCAGGTCTCTGACGCACAACGTCTCGAAAATAAGACCGAATGTGGGAAGAGCCCCCAGCAGATCCTCAGGACCTACCCTCAAGACAGCTGTGGCAATCGAGGGATCAGAAAAATATCTTGTGGGGGTAGTGCGTATGGCGGACTTTGACCTTAGGTTCGGATTCCAGGAGGGCATGTCCTTTATCACGAATATCTGACGCAACGCGTTGAGATATGACGATATCGTTTCATCTGTGATTGAATCGTTGTCATTTGTCATTACATCCTTGCGTATCATGCTGACTGGGGTCTGGGTTCCCTGCAGCCGGGCATACGAGCGCATTATGGCACGGGCCCTCTCGACATTGCGTTCCCTGCCGTCCACGCGTGATATATCCTCCTCCACCACAAGGTCGAGATAGTCGATACTTTGGCTCAAAGACGCCTTTGGAGTCATCCCCTCTGTAATGGCATAAGGCCACCCTCCACGGCATGTAAGGAAAGCGATGCTTCGGAGATCATGGTGATTGGCGCCTCGTATTGCGTCCGGCGTACTGAACAGCGTACCCAAGCTTACCTCCCCCGTAGAGTCCCCGGACTCCATCAACGACATGGGAAGCATGTCGATTATGGCAAAACGGCCTGTGCCGGTGTGGAAAATCCCATCTGCTCCCTTGCTGTCTCTCGCTATGGGTACCGCAGATCCCGTAAGAATAAACTGACCGGGAATACGCCTATGGTCGACCTCGAACCTCACGGCGTCCCATAAGGATGGTGCAATCTGCCATTCGTCAATCAGTCGGGGTGTTTCCCCCTGCAAAAGCATCTGGGGATCGAGTTCCGCCAGTTCAAGATTACTCTTTCGAGAGCGGGGATTGCTCATGTAAAGCACGCTCCCGGCAAGTTGTTCTGCCGTTGTGGTCTTTCCACACCATTTGGGTCCGCGTATCAAGACTGCACCCTTGGACTCAAGCTTGTCGGCAAGGAGTCTGTCGGCTATTCTCGGTCGATACCTCAGGGTCATGTTTTCCATCTCTTCTCTATTGTTAAGTTATTGTGCAAAAGTATATAAAAAATTTTATTCGGCAAAATATGGCGTTTCCATTCGGTGGATTGTGGCGTTTTCATTCGGTGGATTGTGGCGTTTCC
>DKYZ01000107.1:10411-19221 GCA_002493515.1 Porphyromonadaceae bacterium UBA7087
CGTTTCCATTCGGTGGATTGTGGCATCAAGGAATTAGGAGAATAAGTGATTGGAAGTGGTTTCGGATTTTTTTGTTAAATTTGTAGTTTGAAAGGAGAAAAACGGAGATGATACTGATTGTTGATGACGACAAGACTATACGGATGTCGCTCAGGCTGCTGATGAGGAGCCAGGGGATAGAGGCGGAATGCGCCGCGTCGCCCGACGAGGCCCTGGAGATGATGCGCCAAAGGGAATATGACCTGATGATACTCGACATGAACTATTCCCGTGCCACGACAGGCGAGGAGGGGCTGGAGCTGCTCAGGAAGGTGAGGATATTCCAGCCTGACACGCCGGTGATACTCTTCACGGCCTGGGGGAGCATCGACCTGGCAGTGGAGGGTATGCGGCTCGGGGCGTTCGACTTCATCACCAAGCCGTTTGTCTCCGACCTGTTCATGCAGCGCGTACACACTGCCCTCGACCTGCGCGCCCGGGGCGGCGGACGTCTCGTCAGCCAGCCGGAGGAGGGCTCGCAGACTCGGAGACATGACGTCTCCGGCCCCGCCTTCGACCGCTGCGGCATCATAGGGGAGAATCCGGAACTGCTGGCGCTGCTTGACACGGTGAGACGGATCGCCCCTACCGACGCACCGGTGCTCATACTCGGCGAGAACGGCACTGGCAAGGAGCTTGTGGCCAATGCGATCCACGTCAACAGCCGCCGTGCCAAAGGGCCTTTTGTAAAGGTGAATCTCGGCGGTGTATCCACATCCCTGTTCGAGAGCGAGCTGTTTGGCCACGTCAAGGGGGCATACACCGGAGCGGTGGCCGACCGCAAGGGAAGTTTCCAGCTTGCCGACAAGGGAACCGTCTTCCTTGACGAGATTGGCGACCTTGACCCGGCCTCGCAGGTGAAGATGCTGCGGGTGCTCCAGGAGCATACGTTCCAGGCTTTGGGCGACAGCAGGGTGCGCCACGCCGACATACGCACGGTATGCGCCACCAATGCCGATCTTTCCGCGATGGTGGCCGACCGCTCTTTCCGCGAAGACCTCTTCTACCGCATCAACCTCATCACGCTCCGCCTGCCGGCGCTTCGTGAGCGTCGCGACGACATCCCGCTGCTTGTGAGGCATTTCCTCCGCACACTCTCCGAGGCCAACGGGCTGCCGGTGCCGGAGGTGTCGGCGGAGGCCATGACGTGGCTGGCCCAGCTCCCCTACCCGGGAAATATCCGGGAACTTCGCAACATGACGGAGCGCGCCCTTCTTCTCAAGGGGGGCCAGCGGCTTGAGAAGGATGATTTCCAGCTGCTCCCACCAGCGGCGTCGGCATCCACTGAAAAGAATCCACGTCATGAAGGCGCGCCCGTCACTCTCGAGGAGATGGAGCGCCAGGCAATCGAGGAAGCGTTGCGCCGTTTCGACGGCAATCTAAGCAAGGCGGCCCTCTCGCTCGGCATCACCCGCCAGAGCCTCTACCGGCGCATGGAAAGACTCGACATCCGGCCATGAAACCGACCGCTATCCTTGTAATCAACCTGTTGATGCTGCTGGCGACGCTCATTCTCACGCTGATTCCCGGCGAAGGTCTTGACGCCTGGCGCTGGACAGCCGCCGCATTCACCCTTGCCGCATTCATCTGGCTGTGGCTGAGCGTGGCCAGACCCGTCACGGCCGCCGAACGCGGCATGGAACTGCTCGCCGGAGGCGAATGGAACAACCGTCTCGCCCCTGTCGGCGAACCCGGGGCCGACCGCATCGTGAAGCTATACAATTCGCTCATCTCTCATCTATGGGAGGAGAAACTCAGGCTTCGCGAGCAGAACCACCTTCTCGACCTTCTCATCGAGGCGTCGCCCACAGGAATCGCCGTTATGGATTTCGACGGCCACATCGTCCTGGCCAACCGCGCCTTCCTCGACATGGCGGGACTGCAGTCGCAGAAGGAGGTGCAAGGGAAAAGACTTGAGGAGCTTGAGGGCGAACTGATGCGTCGCGTGGCGGAGGTCAGGCCGGGCGACTCCGGGACACTGCGCATCAGCGACATGCAGGTATACCGCTGCCGCAGACTCTGGTTTATGGAGAGCGGTTTCCGCAAACCCTTCGTCATGATTGAATCCCTCACCGACGAGGTGCGCCGGGCCGAGAAGGATGCCTATGGAAAGATTATCCGCACAATAGCCCATGAGCTCAACAATTCTCTCGGAGGGGTCAATACATTCCTCGACATAATCATCTCCGACGCCGGCATCGACGGCGAGATGCGCGAGGTGGCCGAAAGCTGCCGCGAGCGCAACGATTCCCTCAGCCGCTTCGTGAAGGGTTACACCGACATCGTGAAGATGCCGCCGCCAAACCCGACAAGACTCGACCTCAACGCCATGTTGCGCGACATGATGCCTTTCCTCCAGATGATGAGGAAGGGCGACATGGAGATTCTGCTCGACATATGCCCCGCGCCCCTCTGGATAAAGGGAGACGTGGTGATGCTCCAGCAGGTGGTGGTCAATATAGTCAAGAATGGTATAGAGAGCATCGAGAGCGCTGGAAAACCGGCAGGCAGAGTCAAGATTTCCACACGCAGCGACAAGGGACAGGCATTGCTCGGAATCTCCGACAGCGGCGCCGGCATCGCACCGGGCTGCGGCGACAAGATCTTCACCCCCTTCTTCACGACCAAACCCTCCGGACAGGGTCTTGGACTGACATTCGTGGCGGAGGCGCTCGAGAACCACGGCTGCCGCTTCTCGCTCAGCCCGCTACCCGCCTCGGAAGCCCCCTACACCACACGCTTTCTCTGCTCATTCCCCCGCATTCAGTAAAATCAGCCCCTTAAAGACCAATATATTCGGAATAATGTCGATTATGTCCGAAATAATTGTTAATTTTGCATCGCAATCTGGCGGAGTCCCTTTTTTTCGGTATGGGGGACTTCCTTACAAAGATTAATATGCACTGATGGATTCCCCTTCCCCCGCGTGAGCGGCCGGGAGTCCGGTATGGAGCGACTTCCAACAGCCGCGCCATGTTTATGTTTGGTTGAATAATGGTAAAACAGAATCCTGACATGGGGTTCGAAAAATCTACAGAGGCTATCCGAGAGGGATGGCCTTTGTTTATAATCGGAGGGATCGGAGGGATCGGAATTATCGGAGAAATCAGAATAATCGGAATTATCGGAGTTATCAAGATGACCCCGATTATTCCGATTCCCCCGATTATTCCGATTGCCCCGATTATTCCGATTGCCCCGATTATTCCGATTCCCCTGATTACTCCGATTCCCCCGATTATTCCGATTGCCCCGATTGAACCTCTGATCGGCGCCACGTCCGGCGTCACCATCCAGCAGTCGTCGTCGATCCCGGGCGACGCCCCCTCGACAATCGTGCGCGGCCAGAACTCCATCAACGCCAACTCCGGCCCATACGTCGTGGTTGACGGCATACCCTTGAACAACACCGGCGGCTCGCTCGCCGACATCGCCCCCAACGACATCTAGAGCATCGAGATCCTCAAGGACGCTGAGCTGACGCAAAACCCCGGTTACTGATCAAATCTAATTCTACAGGAATACATAATAAATGGAGTCCGCCCGGCACACTGGGCTTTTCTAAGGCCGGGCATCCGATTCACCTGTCAAGGGTGCGAAGAGGGGGAGCCGGCACACGCCGGCTCCCTTATTTTATCCCGGGGCGGCGGACGTCTCCGGCCACGGTCAGAGGATGCCGAACAAGCCGGGACGACGGGAGGCGTCGCCTGAGGGGCGCAGCCGGGGAAGGGGCATCTCGCAACAGCATATGTGGAGCCCGATGGCGCGGGTCATGAGCAGGTCGTCGTGACGCCCCGGCAACGCGCCGTAGCTGCCGTTCTGACGGCATTCATACGTGAGGTATTCGTCGAGGCAGTCCTCGTCGCGCTCAACATACATCCCTTCCCTTACAATCTTGACAAGGTGGGTGATGATCATGGGCTTGGTGGCGGCATTGGTGTGGAAACCGTA
This sequence comes from Porphyromonadaceae bacterium UBA7087, assembly GCA_002493515.1. GTDB lineage: Bacteria > Bacteroidota > Bacteroidia > Bacteroidales > Muribaculaceae > Lepagella. The sequence goes on from DKYZ01000107.1 coordinate 14,402, forward strand.
TTTCCTCGGCTTCCCCTGAAGGATATCCTCCGGGCTCTGGCGCCTGGCATAGAGATTGGAATATGCCTGGCGCACCTGGTTGAGGATGAAATGCGACTGGTCGCCCTCCACGCTGCGGTCGGCATCGTGGGTCTCGGCCGTGTTGCTCTCCACCACCAGCAGCGCATTGTCGTAGAATGCGGCTATCCGCGCGGCGTTCCAGGCAAGCAGGTCGATGTCGGTGTGCCCCTTCCATTGCGCGGCCACTGCCGGGTATCCGCCCCCGGCCATAAACCGTCGGTCGAAGACCACCACCACCGACCAGTCGGCTGTCTGCGAGCGTCCGCCTATATCGACCACCGCCAGATAGCGGTTGGTCAGATTGTTGTCTTTCGCCGGCATGCTCCATACGGCGAGCCCACCCTGGCTGTCGTCCACGAAGCGAAGTCCGCGCAGAGAGTCCGCTCCCCACGGGGCGTCGCCTACAATCTCCCCGCGCCAGCGTGGAGAGCGGCATCCGGGGCGCAGCGCCTCCACCCTGTAGCGATCGAACACCCTCGCCCCGCTGTGGACGAACGCCTCCACATCGTCGCTAGGATATTCCGACGCCATAAGCCCGTGGTCGTGATACTTGGCACGCTCCGCCACATACCAGTGGATGGCCTCGAGGGTGGCGCCCCGCTCCCACAGCATCCACAGGTAACGCCCCGGCTGGCGACGCTCGCTCAACGCGTTCTCGCCGTGACGGCCATCCAGAAGACGGCGTGCGAACCCGACGCGCTCCTGCTCTGAGGCAAACGGAAGGGAATACTGCTCTATCTCATACCAGGCCACGAAAAGCGAGTCGTACTGCGAGTCGCCGCGCCGCGCTGCCTCATATTCACGATGGAAGAAATTCCCGGTGCCGTTGGCGGTCGACTCATACACTATCATCGTCATGGGGCGCAGCAACACTCCCGAGCAGGCACTGCGCATCAGCATCTCCGGCGTCTTCCCTTTCGTGGCCTTCCATATGCCCACTTCCGAGCAATGCACCAGTGAATAGTCACCGCCACGGCATGAGTCGGGGCGCTCGGCCGTGCCAATCTTGAGCTTGCAGTTGCGGCGGGGAACGCGGACTATGGCCCCGCTGTGACCCACGCGCTCCATCTTCCTCTCCCCCTTGCCCATTGTCTCCCCCTTGGGGAGCAGCATCTTCTCGGGATAAGCCGCCATCATGCGGTCATACATATCCTTGATCTCCTCGGTGGCTGAACTCTGATGGGCGAGGATGAGGGAGTTGAGCCCCTCGGAGTGCATCAGCTGCAGCCATGCCATATAGAGCTGCACACAGGTACTGCCTCCCCACTGCCTGGCTTTCAGGAGGATGAGACGGATAGGCCTGCCGTCGCGCCGCTGCCGCTCGAAGGCCTCCACGAGCCTGCGCTGGGGCCGGTTGAGCCGGAAAAGGATATCCTCACCGCCACCTTTGCATTTTATATAGGCGCACGTGGCCGCCCAGAACGGGAAATCATAACGGCAGCGGATGCGGTTGAAGTCTTCAGCCGTCTCACTGACGGAAATCTCGGTGACACACTTGCCATTGTCCATCAGCCAACGGTCGAGCGAACCGGCCTTTATTATGGAGGCCACTGCCGGATCGGCCGCCATCTCCTCCGGAATCCATATCCGCTCAGGCTTCAGACCGCGTATGCAGGCCATTATCCTCGGTCCGTCGGCGGGGTCTCCGGCCAGCGGGTCATAACGCCCTGTCATCAGGGCAAGCCGACGGGTGTTCTCGGCAATCATCTCCTCCGGGCTCATGCCTGTCCCCTTCCTCCGGAGCGACGACGCTCCCGGCCTACACGATAGATTATGGATTTCGCTGTCTCGGGAGAGATATAGAAACGCGGTGCCTCGGAATTGACCACCTGAAAGACGGCGGAGGCAATCGTCACTCCGGGGTCATCCTTGATGATGCGCCTCACGCGGCGCGTAATCTCCTCAAACATCAGGCGTTTCTCCTCAAACATGCCCGAGAAGTCATATCCCTTGAGCGACTTCCCGACGATGTATGCCGCCCGGGGCTCGCTGACCCAGAAACGGCTGGCCGGCATCTCCACCACCTCCTTATATATGGAGGGGTCGATTCCCCTTCGCTGCGACAGCCTCTGGCTGAATCGCTCCATGATCTCGCTGTCGCGCTCGGCTGAGAACTCAATACTGCTTCCTGTTTTCTTCATAGCGTTAAAAGTTTAGTAGATTTGTTTGCTGCAAAGTTAATAACATTCCTATTACATTTCCAAATATTTTTATGATTATTTTTCACAGCAAAATAATATTTTTGTGGGACAACAATCATCGGCTTGATTTAGGCCATAACTTTGCATCGCAAAACAACAGCAACCAATAACAAGAGATTATGAAAAACAGAACTAAGCCCGTCAAGGGCAACCTCAAGACGCGCATCGGGGAGCTGCTCCGCAGCTATCTTCGCGAGTCGGACGGCAGCGAGGCGATAGCCACGCTATCAGAAATATCGGAGAAATCGGAGTTATCAGAGAAATCGGAATTATCAGAATTATCAAAGAGCCCCGAGCGCTCTGATTCCTCTGAGAGCCTCGATAACTCCGATTCCCCCGATTCCTCCGATAACTCCGATTCCTCCGATTCTTCCGATAACTCCGATTCCTCCGATCGCCAGCCCAAGTGCTGTCTGCCTTCCGCCGTCAGGAGAAATCTCGCGGTCTCTCTCCGGCAGATCGGGGAGTTTGCCGAAGAGCATGAGCTCGCCATGGAGATCATCGAGGCAGCCTTGCGAATCCTTCTCGAAATCGCCGCCGGTATGGCAAAAGGGAAAATAACCACAGCCATGCTGCAGTGCGCCCTGCCACCGGTGCTCGACATGGAGCTTGACAACGCCACGATGCGGGCGCAGGACGACAAGGCCCGGGAATACGCCTTCAAGTGGCTTGAGGCCATGGAGAAGCATTACGGAGTTAAACCGATACTGTATACCTATGACTCGTATTACAACAGTTATCTGAAGGGTCGCGGCTTCGACGGCTATGATTTCTTCATAGCGCGTTACAGCGGAGGGGTGCGTCCGAGGGTGCCGCATCTCGAGCTGTGGCAGTTCACCGAGAAGGTGAACTCGGGAGGCATAAAGAGCAAGGTGGATCTCGACAGATTCATGGGTGACTATCATGACTTCGAGAAATATGTGGAGGAGAACGGCATCCAGCCGGGGAATCATAGACCCTGACCCTCTTTCAGCAACAAAAATCCGCCTTGACCACAAAATATCAATATGCCATAAAACGACAAGCGACACATATTGTTTGGCTTAATCACTCCGATACGTCCGTAAATTACTGTAGCAAAATGACATAAAAACATCTATGACCATATTTTCGGGCTTATTGACTTCTACTGAAAATTAAAACAATTATTGTTGAAAATTTGCAAAAATTATTTAAATATCTTATATTTGCAGGGTCAAAGACGGCTGCGGCGTCGCAGAAGTAAAACAACATAACAACAGTTCATATGAGAAAACCTATCCTTCTTGCCGCTCTCGCGGCTACCCTCGCCTCCCAGGCACAGATTGAAGTGAAGACAAGCGGACTGGTTGTTGTCGGTTCCCCGGGCACTGCCGAGGTGGATATTGACAGGACCGTCTCCATGACAGTGTTCTCTCGGAACAGCCCCCACGGAGGACTGCTCTCTTTCGGAGATGGCGCAGACACACTCTCGAGTGTGAAAGACGCTTCTAAAACGGAAAAGGAGTATGCCTACAATCCGATGGTTGAGGAGGGCAAGGTATGGACATATAAGAGCTATGCAAAAATATCGGAGGATTCCTCAGATGAGAACGATGAGTTCTATTTCCAGATCGCGCTGGAAGGGGATACGGTGATTGACGGGGAGACATGGAAACAATGCTGGTATCGCAGTGACGGAAAAAATCTTGCAGGAATCCCTATAGCCTTTCTTAAAGAGACCGGCCACAAGGTCTACATAATGCCAAACCGGAATTTTTATGAATCTGATCTTGGACTGCCGAAACACCTTGACGAGGTTGTCATAAACTATATATATTATCCTGAATTTCATGTCGGGGAAGGCGGAAGCATAGAATACCCTGTATTACTTTACGACTTTGACTGTATGGTGGATGAAATCCTGAGATGGCCGTGGGCATTGAGTGGCATCACCGGAACCGACAATCCGGATTTTACCGTAAGGACGGTGGAGTATGATTAATTTATGGGGACCACACATATCGTCTTGACAGATCTTGACACCGTCATAGCGGACGGCGTAGGCGCGATAGGGAACATGGACGCCGTGTTTATATGTCCGCGACCCTTCGACACCTGGCTTACAGGAGGAGGGGGCATCTTTGAGGAGAAGGCCACCCTTCCCTGGCTCATGACCGTCTCCACCGCCTCCGGAGAGACCCTTTATGACAGACATGAGATTCCGGATTCGGTCGGGGACATATATACGGAAGAGTCCTGTATGCATTATGACGGGATGAATATTGTGATCGGGCACGATGACGTGTCATTGCCCGGGGCGAAAAGAATCATTCTTCGCGTGGTCTCGACGAGTGGGGCCACGGTGGTTGACAGGGCTGTGGCAGGCGGAAAGACAGATGTCTCCTTCCTCTCCCCCGGCGTCTATGTCGCTGTGGCGGAGGCGGACGGCATGGCCGTCGGCCTCCGCAAGTTTACAGTGAGGTAGCGGGACGAAATGACGTTGCAGCCAGATTCCCGCCATGGGAGATGTGATGGAAACAAAGCCCAAGCATCCGGGAGTGGAAACGAAAACCTTGAACCAGGCCGTAAAACGTAATT
>DKYZ01000010.1:0-7331 GCA_002493515.1 Porphyromonadaceae bacterium UBA7087
AAGGCGCGAAAAGACACGTTTACAATTAGTGGAAACAACTTCAATTGGAAAGGATGTCGATTCAGAAATACCAAATCGACATTCTTTCGCTCGTATTATTGTCTTATTATCAATTTTGTATTTTCCTGTAGAGTTCTTACTAATTCATCCGAGATTCCCTTTCCGCGCTTTCTTGGCTCTGACTTCATTGTCTTGCGAATCATCTTATCTTCACTAATAGTGGCCCGGAATTCATTCAACAATGGAGAGAATGCATTTTCGGCATTTACTCCCCAAGTAGCTACATATAATGATGTAGCTCCAGACTCTCTATCACCATTCCAATCTCCACCCTTGGCTATCGGATTAAATCTACCAGTCCCAATACCATCCTTTATTATCCAGGCAACCTCTGCTGTTGTCATGAAACTCCAATAATAGTCGGCATAAACCCCATCTGTGAACAACATATAATATTTCGCAGTGTACGAATTAGGCTCTGTGGTCCAAAACCATTTAGAACTGTTGTATTTTGCATCAGAAATGGAAATTAATGGGACCTGTGACTCAGACTTCAACGTCCTCACTAATTTCTTTGTCAATTCTCCTTGCTCTCCTTTCTCGGTAAATCCAACAGCACAAAGGTAATACTCTCTATCAGGTTCCATTCCTGCAAACCCGTTAAGGCCAGTATCTTCCGAACTATTTGGATCAAAGCGGTCCTCGTTTTTTAACGTATTGACAATTTTCTCGTCTGTCCAGCCAGCAGCGCCACTATCCAGATATCCCGCATAGAAATACGATACTTTATCTTGAATATCATATTTAAATGCAACTGAATTAGTCATAACAAGGATATCCTTAAATCCAACATAGCAGTCGGATACCAAAGATGCAAGTTGCTTAACCGAAACTGTAGTAAACTTCTCACCAGCAGTGATTGTCAATTCCGCAGTACGCTCTGATGCACTCGAATTTGAGGACAGCGCAGTCACGGTGACGCTTCCATTCATGCTGCCTGCCATGGCAGATAGAGAAAGCCATTCGGGACAACCGGATATTGTCCATTCCGAATTTGTCGATATTGAGAAACTCACCGAGCTACCCTTATCGCTCAAAAGTTGTAATGAGGTCGGAGATGCAGTAAGATTAACCTCCGGCATGTCGTCGTCATCATCTCCACCGCAGGCAGGCAAGAAACCTATCATAGGCAGACATAACAACAAGATGAAAAGATAATTCTTTTTCATGATGTATTTCCATCTGTCGGCCCACAGACAGTTTAAAGTGTCAGATATAAGAAAAGCGTGAGGGCCTTATCTTGTGCCCGTCCGCTCACAGAGGCTCTGACATGCCCACCGAACTGAAACGGGCAACGGCAGAAACCTCACGCTGATATATTCGTCCTCCTGGGAGGAAAAACATATCGAGTAAAGGCATCTATCGCTGCCACCTCTCATAGTTCGGTTTTGAAACTGTCAGATTTCTGTGAACAGAGAAGAAGCGTAGATAAACGCTAATCCATAAAATTCAGAGCCGCGTCCGACTCATCGGATGCAAAATTAAGCAATTATGGCTATCACACAAAAAAAATTCGTATTATTAACATATTTAACTTAATTGTTTTTTTAATTTAACATTTCTATCAAAATGCTTATCAACAATAGTTAATGGAAACAGGAGGGAGTTGCTGAGCGTTATATTGGCATAAATATGACAATGAAATGAAACACGCGTACACCATTATATTGATGATGATTGTGGCTTTCGCAAGCCAATCCTTTTCCGCCTCAGCCGCTTCTCCCGCCGCCTCGGCCGCGGAGAGCGCCGCCTCAGTGACGGCTGCCTCCGATTCCGCGCTGTCTGACTACGGAGAGTCACTCCGACTCCCCGCGCCGCTGGAGCTTACCGCCAGGGACTTTGTAACCAAGGTGTATGGCGTGCTTGATTCCACGCTCTCCACGCGCAGCGAAATCTGCCGCGCCGCCGAGGGCATGCATCTGGCGCCGTCTGCCGACAGTCTCGGACTCTGGCTCGAGACCGGCGACGGATACAGCGTCTCATATTACGGAATGACACCCGACGTCACGGCCATGGCACAGTTTGAGGGCGACAACGTCAGCGATTTCGGTTTCTTCTTCCTCTTCCCCTATCAACAAGGGGAACGTGATAGCGCCAACGCACGGCAAAGCGAGTTCTGCGGAGCCTTGCTCCAGGAGATGTCGGACATAGGCTTGGTGATGGGCCTTGATCCACTTGCCGACGCCCTTTTTGACGCCGTCGGCTCCTATGGCGCGAACTTCGTGGAGATGTCGCTGATAGAAGAAACCGCCGGCTCATCAGATACAGCCCCAGCGACTTCTGCCGGACGCTTCATCGTGACCCTTACCGTCAGACCCAACGCTTACAAACCCTCCGACAACCTCGCAGCCAGGGAATAGCCACCACAACCCGAATGAACACAACGGCGTCTGAGTTTGTAGTTATCATATATAAAGTGTCTAACTGAACTTATTATGATACCACAACAGACATCAAACGCCATCGACAAGCTCACCGACATGCAGCTCTCCCCGCATGCCGAGGAAAGCTCCTATCTGATTGCCAGACTGCTGATGAGATTCGACAACTGGCTGCTCAGCCTTGTCGGACTTGAGCACAACGAGACTCTTTTCACGTGGATTTACGTAATCCTCGTATTCCTGGTTGCCATTGCGGCAGGCTATGTGGCCAAGTTCTTCATCCTGGCGATTGTCAAGAGAATAGGGAAACACCTGCTCTCAGACTGGTACCAGAACCTGACGCAGATCCATTTCTTCTCCAAGGCCTGCCGCATCATCCCGGCACTGGTATTCGTCATCCTGCTGAAATTCACAATGAACGGCAAGGCTGTGCTTGAAGACTGGCTCGGAAGATTTACCTGGATATATATAGTGTTCGTAATATCCTACGCGATGGGACAGATAGCGGACGTGATATGGAGACATATCGACCAACGCGAGAACAGCAGAAAACTGCCGTTGCGCGGACTGGTGCAGCTCGTCAAGGGAATCATATGGATCATAGCGGCCATAATATTCATGGCCATCCTTATGGACAAGTCACCCGGCTCCCTGCTCGCCGGTCTCGGTGTCTTCGCATCCGTACTCATGCTCGTATTCAAAGACAGCATCCTCGGTGTCGTGGCCGGAGTGCAGCTCTCGGAAAATGACTCCCTTCACGTCGGCGACTGGATAAAGGTGAGCGGCACCGACGCCAACGGCACCGTCATGGAAGTGTCGCTGACCCAGGTTAAAATCCTGAACTGGGACAAGACAGTCACCACAGTCCCCCCTTACAATCTGGTGAGCGGAAGCTTCACCAACTACAGGACAATGCAGGAGAGCCACACGCGGCGAATCTCACGGTCATACAACATTGATGCGGACAGCGTGGTCCAGACAGACGACGAGATGCTCGCCGCATACGCGCAGATACCCCTGCTGAAAGAATGGATAGAGAAGAAGATACAGCAGAGAAAAGACGGAAAGGTGCAGGACGCCGGAAATCCCGACGGACTTGTGGACGGATCGATCGACACCAACCTCGGAGTATTCCGCGCATACCTGAAGCTATATCTCGACGCAAATCCGAATATATCGCACGCTCCGGACGACACCTGTTTCATAAGCACCCTGGCACAGACCGCCACCGGCATCCCGCTGCAGCTCTACTGCTTCACGGCAACCTCGGCCTGGACTGTCTACGAGGCGATCCAGTCGCAGGTATTCGAGCATGTGGCCGTCATGCTCTATCGCTTCAACCTATACACATTCGAGAATCCTACGGGACGCGACACCCTGCTCGACGGCTTCATGAGCCCCGGAAAGAACCCCGACGTGCTGTTCGGCATGCCTTATCCTTTCTTCAATTCCTCCGGCACCCCGCAGAATCCAGCCTTCCCGGTACAGAAATCGGCATCATCAGAACCGGCAATCCTCTCGGCCGGCCTATCGGGAATCACCACCCCTCCGGCCTCTCCTTCCGGCCAACCCGCAGAGTCTGCCGCCTCTCCGAAATAAGAATAAGAAAGCCCCGGGAAATAAAAAGTCCATCCCGAGCGGGATGGACTTTTTCATATTGTGCGCGTCGACTGGATTAGCCGAGGGGCTCAAGCTGCACAGTGAAGTGGCGCATGAGCTCTGCCTCCCATACGATCTTCACACCGCGCTTGATCTCATGACGACGGTCGTATACGTTCTTGAGAGCGGCAGCGATCACGTCCATGTGGTTGTTGGTGTATGTGCGGCGGCAGATGCACAGACGCAGGAAGTCGTTGCCACCGAAACGGTTCTCACGAGTGATGGGATCACGGTCAGCGAGCAGATAACCGATCTCGCAGCCACGGATACCGGCCTCGCGGTAGAGCTCGATTGTGAGCATCTGGGCGGGGAACTCCTCCTTGGGCACCTGGTCGAGCACCTTGTCGGCGTCGATGAAGAGGGCGTGGCCGCCGACAGGACGCTGATAAGGAATGCCATACTCGTCGAGCTTCTTTGCAAGATACTCAACCTGCTTGATGCGGGTCTCGAGCATGTCGAACTCCGTGTTCTCGTCAAGACCGACAGCGAGAGCCGCCATGTCACGACCGTTCATACCGCCGTATGTCAGGAAGCCCTCGAAGGGGATGAGGAACTTCTTGGCGCCCTCATATATATCCTCCCAGCGGGTTGCGATGAAGCCACCCATGTTCACGAGACCGTCTTTCTTCGACGACATCGTCATGGCATCGGCCAGAGCGAACATCTCGCGACAGATCTCCTTGATTGTGGCGTCCTTGAACTCGGGCTCACGCATCTTGATGAAATATGCGTTCTCTGCGAAACGAGCGGAGTCGAAGATCACGCGCTTGCCATATTTGTCGGCTACCTTGCGCACGCCGCGGAGGTTCTCCATCGAAACGGGCTGTCCACCGGCTGTGTTGTTGGTGATGGTCACGATGATGAAAGGCACCTTGTCGGCGTTCTCGGCCAGACAAGCGTCGAGCTTGTTGAGGTCAACGTTGCCCTTGAAGGGAACCTCAAGCTGTGTGTTCTTTGCCTCGTCTACAGTGCAGTCAACGGCGAAAGCCTTGCGGCTCTCGATATGACCCTTTGTGGTGTCGAAATGCGAGTTGCCCGGCACGATGTCGCCAGCCTTCACGAGATGTGAGAAAAGCACATTCTCGGCAGCACGTCCCTGGTGGGTGGGAAGCACATACTCGAAGCCGGTGATGCGTGTGATTGTGTCTTTGAGTTCATAGAATGAGCGGGCGCCGGCATAAGCCTCGTCGCCGGTCATCATGGCGGCCCACTGACGGTCGCTCATGGCTCCTGTGCCGGAGTCTGTGATACAGTCGATGTATACCTGCTCCGAACGAAGCATAAACACATTATATTTGGCCTCTTTCAGCCACTGCTCACGCTGCTCACGAGTGGATTTCTTGATGGGCTCGACCATCTTTATCTTCCACGATTCTGCAAATGGTATCTCCATGGTAGGTTATTTAAAAAATTGTATTATTTATCAGTTAATTCGTATTTTATTCCGTTCCATATGAGCCTTTTGGCTCCTCTCTGAAATTTTCCCCAAAGTTAGTGACAAATCCCCACATATGCAAAATTTATCAAAAAAATATTAGAATTATTTTTCTCAAACCATCCCCAGGGGCGTCCTGCACACGTTCAATCCACAGGTGTGACACTGTAGCCCATACGCCTCAGACCCTCAAGCACGCCTGTCTCTCCGGGAAGATGAAGCGCTCCCACAGCTATGAAGCACGACCCCTCGCCCATCATCCCAGGCAGCTGGGTGAGCCAGTCGGCATTCCGGTCGTCACACAGTCTCTTCATGAAGGGGCTGTCCTCCTCCTGCTGGCTCAGTTCATAAAGTGCCTCAAGATTCCTTGCCAGATAAGAATTGTTCATCTTCCTGGCCATGTCCACATTCTCCTCGGGATTGTCCAGAAGCTCGCCGAGCATCATCATCTGCAGAGACAACGGCGTGCTGTTGTAAAGGATCTCCGCCTGCTGCTGAGCCGTCTCAAACGCCTTTATCTTCTTTCCGAGCCTGACGCCTTCCGCCTGGAAATAGAAATCCACCGGAGCTCCCTCTACCTGCTCCATCTCGTCCTGCACCATTTTCCTGATCACCATTGCCGAGACCACCATAGGCTTCACCTCATCCATCATATCCAGCGTCACGCCGGGCATGGGGCTCCATCTGGCGAATTTGGCGTCAAGCTCCGCGAGACGGTCGGCTGACACAAGCTTCGATATCGTGCTGTCGGCCGGAGCCTGCATATAAGGCAGCATGGCGGCCATTATCTCATTCTGCGGCGCGGTGACGTCTACCTCACCCACTATGAACTCAGCACCTTCGAGAGCCTCGCGCCCTCCTGCCACAGAATCAATTGTGGCGCTCGGAGCCAGATGATGGGTTCCGAAAATATAGGAGGGTTTCTCCAGGCCGTTCCCCTCCACCTTATATAATAGCTGCGCGTGGAGCAGGGCTGAAGTCAAGAGGCCAAGGGCCAGAACTGCAAATTTCTTTGTCATATCTCTCAATCTTTAAGTCTTAGGCTACAAAATTAGAAAAAATTTTTTTACTTTTGCTGAATCAAAAGCCTGAAATTATAAAGAAATGGATTATAAGACTCTGACTGACAAGCTTTGCGAGCGTCTCGGACTGACTCCGGAGACCGTGGCGTCGCTCACCGAGGCCATGACCGGAGCAATCGGTGAATGCGGAATGAACCTCGACAGCGTCGCGATACCCTCCTTCGGCACCTTCGAACCCCGGAAGAGGATCGAGAGGATCGCCGTGCATCCCTCAAGCGGCAAGAAACTGATGGTGCCTCCAAAGATAGTGATGAATTTCAGAGCTTCGCAGATTTTAAAGCAGAGAGTGGGAGATGAAGAATAAACTTGGAATGACGCGCATCGCGTCGATGATGTCGCAGGCCACGGGAAGGCCGAAAAATCTTTGCGAGGATTTCCTCCGGGAACTCTTCTCCATATGTGCGGACGCCCTGGAGGAGGGCGACAGCGTCAGGATAAAGGGCTTCGGCACATTCAAGCTTGCAATGGTCGAGGCCCGCAAGAGCGTAGACGTCTCCACCGGCGAGGATATCGTCATCGAACCATTTAGAAAGGTGTTGTTCGTGGCGTCGCGCGAACTTGCGGCGGCGGTGAACTCACCATTCGAGATGTTTCAGACAGTAGAGCTGGCCGAAAACGACACCGCTGTCGAGGATCCCGAAGAGAATCCCGAGGAGGAAGCCGAGGAAATAATCACAGAGGCCGAAAAGCAAGCCGAAAATCAAATCGAAGCCG
>DKYZ01000010.1:7649-12450 GCA_002493515.1 Porphyromonadaceae bacterium UBA7087
AATCAAATCGAAGCCGAAAAGGAAACCGAAATCGTCAGCGTTCTCCGCTCCGAAGAGATTACTTCCGCGCCCGATAATTCCGATTCCCCCGATAATTCCGAATCCTCCGATTTCCCCGATAATTCCGCTCCCTCCGCTCCCTCCTCCCCCCGAGGCTTCAGATTCGGCTGGGGATTCTTCGCAGGATTCATCAGCGCCTTAGTGGCAGGCGCGGCCGCCTTCATGATATATCAGAAAGTAAGCTCCGACATAGCAAATCCAGAGAAAGTGGATATCCAGGCCGCCGAAAGGGAGATGGCCGTTGCCGACTCCCTGGCCACCCTCCGGAAGACAGCCAGTCCGGAAGCCTCAGACAGCATTGGAAACGTCTCGGCCATGATTTCCGGCGACACTTCAGGCGATGCTCCAGATGCCGGAGAGGCGGATATGGCTGAAACTGCGAAAAAACCCGACACCGCTCCCTCCGACACCCCTGTCTATGATGTGGTGACCACGACACGATACCTCACCACAATAGCCAGCGAGCACTACGGCAACTTCAACCTGTGGCCGTATATCTACGAGGAGAACAAGGCTATTCTCGGACATCCCGACCGTATAAAGCCCGGGACGAGAATCGTTGTGCCCCCGTTGTCGAAATATGGAGTCAACCCCAAGAATAAGAGCGACATAGACAAGGCAAAGAAGATGGGCAAAGAGATCTACTCCCGCTACCGGAAATAGATTTATTGATTTTTTTCAACGAAAAATTTGCACGCCTCGCAAAAAAGTCGTAACTTTGCATCGCAATTCCGAAGGGAATCACGCTCAAGGTTCCATGTCCGAGTGGTTAGGTACCGGTCTGCAAAACCGTTTACACCAGTTCGAATCTGGTTGGAACCTCCTCCATAATTCAGGTCAGCCACCGCTGCAACAGTAGCGGTGGCTGGCTTTTTTCATCTATGACCAACTCCCGAACAATCCCGGATGCATGGTTTATGGCTGCATCCCTCTATCCTTTCAGCCATCTGGATTGTTAAATAATTTGATATTCGTTATTAAAACGTTAATTTTGCACCACATATGAAAGGACCCTACAGTCATCCCTCCACCAAAGGGCTATACGGAATATTCAACGACAGCTTCCCCCCCATCCTCGACGGGGTGACGCTGACGGTGGAGAACTATGCCCGCTGGCTTGCGGAAAAAGGGAAGATTCCCTGCGTGGTGACGCCCTGGAATCCAGTCCCTCCCCAGTGCTCCTACGACGTGATGCGATTCTTCTCCCTCCCCATACAGTCGAGAAAGCCTTACCGATACGGATATCCCAAGCTCGACCCCTTCATATGGAAACGGCTCCGCGACACCGACTTCCGGCTGCTCCATTCCCACTGTCCATTCTCCTCGGGCAGACTCGCCGTATACGTGAAGAAACACCGGAATCTCCCACTCATAGGGACATTCCACTCCAAATACCGCTCCGACCTCAAGCACAGCTTCAGAAGAGCCCCATGGTGCATACCTATTATAATGAAGCGTATCCTGAATTTCTTCAATGCCTGCGACCACGTCTGGATTCCCCAGAAACAGGTCGAGGAGACCGTCAGGGAATATGGCTACGAGGGGCCGCTTACCGTAGTGGAGAACGGCAATGACTTCGCCTCGATCATAACCGGCGACGTCTGGAACTACAAGATGGAGGCCAAGCGGCGTCTCGGCATGAATCCCTCGGAAGTGGCTCTGCTCTTCGTGGGGCAGCACATCTGGGAAAAAGGGATACGCACGATTCTCGATGCGCTTGTCCTTCTCGACGGTAAGCTTGATTTCACAATGAATTTCATAGGCAACGGCTACGCTGCAGCTGAGATGGAGGAGTTTCTGAAGAGAAACCGTCTCGACTCCAGGGTGAGGATGCGCGGAGTGATCCGCGACCGGGATACGCTCAGCGACTATTACGCGGCCTCCGACCTTTTCATTTTCCCGTCGCCTTACGACAACGCACCCCTCGTATTGCGCGAGGCTACCGCAATGGGCACCCCGGGACTGCTGCTCGACGGAAGCACAGCCTCGGAAGTGATCGTAAGGGACAGCAACGGATTCCTGTCGGACAATTCGCCACAGAGTTTCGCAGACTCGATAAGGTGGATCCACAACAATCCCACCCTGCTGCGCGACGTGAGCCTGCGGGCACGGGCCACACTCGTGAGAAGCTGGGAAGATGTGGTTGACGAGGTATCGGGCCGATATGACAAAATCCTGAAAGACTATAAATGAGATGACACCACAGACTATAGACAACACAAGAAAGAAAAAGATCTTCTCAGCATGGAAAGTATTGCTTCCCATTCTCATCGGTCTCACCGTTGTTGTGCTGATGTTCATGCACGATGCAAAGAAAGAGGATCTCGGGCAGGTATGGGCCAACCTGCATTTCGACACACGCGCCATATTGTGTATCATCCTGGCCTTCATCTTCATGTTCGGCAGAGACTTCGGCCTGAGCTGGCGTTTCCGGACCCTCACCGACCGCGAGCTGCGATGGTCGCAGGCCTTCAAGGTAGATTTCCTGTGCGAGTTCACAAGCTGCGTCACCCCCTCCGCCGTCGGGGGAAGCTCCCTGGGAATGGTGTTTCTCAACACGCAGGGGATTGAGTTCGGAAGAGCGACCACCCTGATGATAACCACCCTCTTTCTCGACGAGCTTTTCTTCGTGCTGTTCTGCCCCCTGGTTATACTTCTCACCCCGGCCCACGAGATATTCGCCTCGGGAGCAGGCGGATTCAGCCACGGGATAAGGATCACGTTCTGGCTGGTGTATGCCGGGATATTCATATGGACCCTCATCCTCTTCACTGGCATAATCTGGAAGCCGATGTGGATCAAGAAAGTCATAGGAAAGATATTCACCTGGAGGATTCTGCGCAGATGGGCCGACAAGGCAGAGACGCTCGGCGACAATATGGTGGCCACATCCGGGGAATTGCGCAGCAAGCCCTTCCGCTACTGGCTGACTGTCTTCGGAGGCACCGCCCTCTCCTGGACATCGCGCTATCTCGTGGTCAACGCCCTTTTCCTCGGCTTCCTCCCCTCCGCCGACCCCCATCAGTGGATAATCTTCGCCCGTCAGTTCGTGATATGGGTCGTGCTCATGATCAGCCCCACCCCCGGCGGATCCGGACTCAGCGAATGGCTCTTCTCGGAATATTACGGCGACCTCGTGCCGACGGCAGGAATGGCCCTTATCCTGGCCATATTCTGGCGCGTAATCTCATATTACATGTATCTGTGCATAGGCGCCCTGATTGTGCCCGGATGGCTCGGCAAGAGCATCGGCAAAGCCAGGGAAGAGAAAGAAGAATCAAAAGATAACGGCGGTTCAGACGCCGCCTCCGACATAAAAATACCCACAAAATGAGCATCACCAACGAAAATCCTCGGTTCATAGTCATAATACCGTCGCGCTACGGCTCCTCACGCTTCCCCGGGAAACCCCTGGCAAAGATCGGGGGGGAGCCCATGATAGCGAGAGTCTGCCGCCAGGTTGAGAAGACAGGGCTGCCGATGGCCGTGGCCACCGACGACCGCCGAATAGCTGACTGCGTGGAGAGCCTCGGTTATCGCGCCGTAATGACGTCCGACGACCATCCCAACGGCACATCCCGCATCAGCGAGGCCCTCGCGAGACTGCGCGACATGGGCATCGAGGCCGATGTAGCCATCAACGTGCAGGGCGACGAACCCTTCATCGACCCTACGCAGATACAGGCGCTCGCCAGGACATTCGTCGACGAGGGCGACACCATGATAGCAACCCTGTGCCGCAGGTTTGACAAGGCAAACGGTTTCGAGGCCCTCTTCGACCCCAATGTCGTCAAGCTTGTCTTCAATCTCAGGATGGAGGCGATCTATTTCTCTCGCAGCATCATCCCCTACGTCAGAGGAGTGGATTGGAAACAATGGCTCGACACGACCGATTTCTTCACCCATGTCGGCATATACGCCTACCGCACTGAACTGCTGCCCCGGCTTGTGGCCCTTCCGCAGACGGAGCATGAGAAAGCTGAATCGCTCGAGCAGCTGAGATGGCTCGACAACGGATACACGATCAAAGTAAGGGAGACCGACAGGCCCACCGTGGGCATAGATACTCCCGAAGATCTCGAGAGAGCCGAGAAATTCCTTGAAAAATATCTTAAAAACGGCCTATGATTTTGCCGGATGTGAAATTATAGCTAATTTTGCAGAGCCGGACTGCAACCCGGCTCCGCAATGACTTAGTTTCTGCTACGATAACACACTACAAGAAAAAATAAAGGTATTAGATTCCGTATGAAAAAAAGTGCACTTCAAAGGGTGAGGGCCGAATATCAGCCCAAGCTGCCCGAGGCTCTGCAAGGGCCGGTGAAAATCCATGTCGGCGAGGCCACCAACTCCGTGGCCGACCAGGAGGAGATAAAGAAACTGTTCCCACACACCTATGGCATGCCCATCGTCCAGTTTGAGCGCGACGAGAACCCGGAGCGTCTCGAGGAGCCGTTCAATGTCGGCATAATCCTGTCGGGTGGCCAGGCCCCCGGCGGCCACAACGTGGTGAGCGGAATTTTCGACGGCATCAAGAGCCTCAACCGCGAATGCCGTCTCTACGGCTTCCTGATGGGTCCCTCCGGATTCATCAACCATCAGTATATGGAGCTGACTGCCGGATATATAAAGGAATATAGGAACACCGGCGGCTTCGACATCATAGGCTCGGGCCGCACGAAGCTCGAGACCCCCGAGCAGTTCGAGGCCGGCTTGAAAATCCTCAAGGAGCTCAACATCA
>DKYZ01000010.1:12777-13868 GCA_002493515.1 Porphyromonadaceae bacterium UBA7087
GGCGGCGACGACTCCAACACCAACGCGGCCGTTCTCGCCGAGTATTACAAGAATATCGGCGCCGACGTCCAGGTGATCGGCGTGCCCAAGACCATCGACGGCGACCTCAAGAACGAGTGGATTGAGACCTCCTTCGGTTTCGACACCGCATGCAAGGTCTACAGCGAGGTGATAGGCAACATCCAGCGCGACTGCAACTCCGCGAAAAAATATTACCACTTCATCAAGCTCATGGGCCGGAGCGCCTCCCACATCGCGCTTGAGTGCGCACTGGAGACCCAGCCCAACGTCTGCATCATCTCCGAGGAGGTGCAGGCAAAACGCATGACCCTCGACAACATCGTCAGCCAGATATGCTACGTGATCTCCGAGCGCGCCAAGCTCGGCTGGAACTTCGGTACAGTCCTCGTTCCGGAGGGTCTGATAGAGTTCATCCCGTCGGTCAAGGCCCTTATCCAGGAGCTCAACGACGTCCTGGTGGAGTATGCCGAGGAGATCGAGGGTCTTGAGGAGCTCGACAAGCTTATCGCCATACATTCCCACCTGAGCCCGAAAAACGCCGAGCTCTACAAATCGCTTCCGAAGGATATCGCACTCCAGCTCAGCCTTGACCGCGACAGCCACGGAAATGTCCAGGTGTCGCTCATCGAGACCGAGAGCCTGTTGAGCCGCATGGTGGAAAAGCGCCTGGAGGAGATGGCCGAGGAGGGACAGTACAGCGGCAAGTTCAGCGCCCAGCACCACTTCTTCGGCTATGAGGGACGCTGCGCCGACCCGACCAACTTCGACGCCGACTACACCTACGCCCTCGGCTTCAACGCCGCCATGCTCATCAACGCCGGCCTGACCGGATACATGTCGAGCGTGCGCAACCTCGTGGAGAGCCCCGAGAAGTGGATTCCCGGAGGTATTCCAATCACCATGATGATGAACATGGAGAAGCGCAACGGCAAGCTCAAGCCCGTGATTCAGAAGGCTTTGGTGAACCTCAACGGACGCCCCTACCTGAAATACGCGTCGATGCGCGAGACCCTCGCCCTCAACACGCTTTACCAGTATCCGGGTCCCATCCAGTATTTCGGTCCCGCCGA
>DKYZ01000010.1:14150-14801 GCA_002493515.1 Porphyromonadaceae bacterium UBA7087
TCGGTCCCGCCGAGGTCTGCGACCGTCCGTCGATGACACTCCTTCTGGAGCACGGCAGGGATATCTGATGATTTCACAAAAAAGAATCTTCCATACGGAGGCCGCAACAATATTTGCGGCCTCTGTTTTGTTATTACGGAATAAACGTTTTAAAATATGAGACTCAGAAAATTGATTTTGGCGGGAGCCGTTCTTCCGCTCATCTCCCTCTTCTCATGCGGCGGAGGTGGAAAAGAGGCTGGTGCAGACTCCACGAATGCCGGAGCTGCCCCGGCTGCACAGTATGAGACTACCGACGGCCAGCTCCTGTCGAGCGACGGCAAACCGATGCTCGTGGATTTCTACGCCGACTGGTGCAAGCCCTGCCGCGAGATGAAGCCGGTGTTTGACAGCCTGAAGAATGTATACGGCTCAGGAATCGACTTCGTAAGCATCAACGTAGACGAAAATAGGAATCTCGCGGAGCAATACCGCATCGAGGCAATCCCCTGCCTGGTGTTCATCGCTCCCGACGGCACCGAGCTTCATCGTCTCGTAGGCTATCAGGACGGCAAATCGGTAGAGGCGTCAATCACCCGCTATCTGCAGTGACGTCCCCCCCTACCTCCCTGCCTGAGGCAAACTAATAGAGAGGGCCGCGTGGAATCGATT
>DKYZ01000095.1 GCA_002493515.1 Porphyromonadaceae bacterium UBA7087
TGGATAGAGTTCCGAATTATGGATTAATCGATTCTAAGTTGCTGTCCATTACGATGTTAGTCAATTTTAAAAGGTAAAAAAAATTTAATTTTTCTTGCAAAGGTAATCATACCGACTGCCACATGGCGACATAACACCGGACAATATCAGGCGGAATTATCATTTGTCTTCCTGAAAAGTTGACAGCTTCTTCCTGGAGGCCGATGAATTCAGTAAGATTTTCGAGACTACGCCGTCATGCAACCTGATGTATATGCCGGGGGAAAGAGCATTGACATCATCTGTCATCCTTTGTCCGTGCAGGTCATAAATGGCGTCATGAGGAGTGTCTTCAACTTCTACCTCTTCTATGGCAGCGGAATCTGAGACCGTTATTTTTTTACCTTGTCCCATCGGTATCCATATGTCTCCGTATGGATTGCGCATGCTAAGACACAAGACGTAATCACCGGCATGGGAAATGCTTTCATCTTTCCATGTCCATTTATCGACGGTAAGCGCAATTTCAATGGTTTCTTCCGGCTTTAAAGCAACATTAACCCATGTAGACCATCCCTTCACCATTCCATCCTTTATGAGCTCGACACGCACCGGACGCTCAATATTATGGGATATGGAGCTGGACAAAGTCGCATGAAATACAGCTGACGAGCTGAGGTCAAGTTTATCCGGAATGCATGTTTCCTCTATTTCGGGGGTAACTATCGACTCGATAAACCGGATATCGGAGCCATCGTTTTCCACTAAGGCACAGTATCGTATAGTATAAGGCATGACAATGCCTTGACCCCAGCCTGAAGGACTGACATGAATATCATTATCGAGTGAATAAAGTCCGTCAGGCAATCCTTCAGGGACAATTTTCATCTCACTGTCGAAACGGCCGTAGATTTCCAAATCAGACGAGAGTTCCACAATATTTGACGGGACTGAGGTTCCGTCGTAAAAGGAAGTGAATACCGTTGCAAATTTTGAACCGGCAGGAATGGCAAACGGACCGTAGTTTTCACATTCGCCCCTCATCCTGAAACTGTCACCGGGATGGAGCGTATGAATTGCCTCGTCATTAAATCCTGTTGCAGGAGTGACATAATATGAATCGAGCCACACGGCGTAAGTGCGAGTGCCGGGATTCTCAGGCGATCGGGGATGAATGTTCAACAAGGCACTCTGACTTCCGTTATAGCCGGTTTTCCACGGCTCATCCATTACCACCGGGTTAAGAAAGTCGATGGCAAAGTATCCGTCGGCCCTTCCATCCCAGCCCCAGTTGAAGTGAAACAGCCCCTCGCCGTCATAACCATCGCACACAAACGCATGGCCGGATGAAGTGGAAAAACCACCATACAATATCGGGCCATCACTCATCAACGCGTCATAAAGCAGCTGCGACCAGTCGCGGAGTGAGAACCACCCACGACGCATATATCTGATGTCATCGCTATAGTCCCAATTGTTGAGCAAAGCCTGTGTGGCATCATTGACATCGGCTCCCGAGGCTGTCGGGAAATAGTTCATGCGCACACTTCCTCCTACGCCACGCAAAAGATGGGCTACCGCCTGCCTCTGCTCTTCGGTAGTAGCGGAGGTTGAGGAATAATCATCAAGCATATTTCCCCAATCAGGTGTATACTGAGAAAAATCTGTATAAATATCGGTTTTTATCTTTTCGGCATAGTATTCCAGCTCTCCCTTACCTTGCGGCGGCCAACTGTGATATTTCATCACCTGGGCCATAGCGGTGGCCACACATCCTGAAAGGCACCTTTCACCACCATATTCCGGACACTCCAGATTGAATGGCTCTTCCTGACCCCATGAAGTATAGCATAAGGGTGAGATGGCCTCACCCACAGAGGAACCGATTGCTACTTCATATCCATTGACGGCGGCCTCCGAGACCCGTTGGCTCATATACTGCAACCACTCGCGGAAGCCTGTCGGCAGATTTCCGGCTGAATCATACATCCGGCCATCGCCATATCCTATCACAG
The DNA here is from genome assembly GCA_002493515.1 of Porphyromonadaceae bacterium UBA7087. GTDB lineage: Bacteria > Bacteroidota > Bacteroidia > Bacteroidales > Muribaculaceae > Lepagella. Next base: position 1,995 of record DKYZ01000095.1, read on the forward strand.
CAGGGAGAGCGTCATCGGCAGGAATCACGACAAACCCATCTTCAGAATCAAAAAGATAGACAGTATTGTTGCCGTAACTGTCGGTCATGGTCTCACATAGCTTATATTGGGGAGGTGTGGTAAGTCCCTTTACATGCGAAAGGTTTTGTTTGTTGAGTCTGTCCAAGGCGGCTTCCGGTGTAACAGGAGCGGCCAGAACCGGTATTGAAGATAAGATGAGCAAGGGTATGTAAATATGCTTCATGACATATGATTTTAGAGTTGCCAATTGATATTGAGGCAAAGATAAACAAAAAAATTAAGTCGTCTATCAGAAAAGCTGAAAAATTTCGGCATTTTCAGGATATTGCACTGCTGGCACCGTTTGCGGCATGAGTGTTGATGCGGAAGAAATCCGCGAGAATCCGCTTCGATCCGCGATGCGTCAGCACAGGCCGTTCGGCCTGTCGCTGACCCGCGATGATGGAGAATCCTATTTTTTGGATTGGATAAGGAAAGGATTTTGCTCATCGCGGATATCCCTCCGGCTTACGCCTTCGGGATGGCTTCGCGGATTGCAGCGGATTTTCGCGGATTATTTGCCGTCTGCGCTCACATATGGCTTTATCATCTGGGTTGTGGCTGATGTCCACCGGAACTCTGAGGGGCCTGCGGCGCGCGCAGAACACTTATTCGCTCCGCTCATATGGGAACTGTCGTGGGAACGGAGGGGAACATTGAGAGGTGATAAATGGCAACCAAAAATCAGGAATAGACACAATATATAGGGAGGTAACTGCTTGATTTATTTTTGTTTACGCTTGGTTAGGAGCAGAATTTCGGTAAGAATGCCCTGAATATCAAAGATTATGATTAACTTTGCCTATGGATCACAATAGAAACACAGTAAAGCAGCTGGCTAAGATAATCGGCATTGCTCGGCATCGCCTATCGACTGACGGCAATGGCGTTACTACGCTTGTTGCTTTTCATGGCTGTCCGCTCCGCTGCCACTATTGTCTTAACCCGCAGTCGTGGGATGACGAAGCCCTTTTCCGCGAGTACTCGCCGCAACAGCTCTATGCCGAAACCCGTATTGACGAGCTCTATTTCATCGCTACAAACGGCGGCGTTACTTTCGGCGGCGGAGAGCCTTTCCTTCGCCTACAGTTTATCCGTGAGTTTCGCGAATTGTGCGGCCCGTCATGGCAACTCAATCTGGAAACTTCACTCAATGTGCCGCCAGCCTATGTTGAGGCTTTGTTACCGTCGGTAAACACCCTGATTATCGACATCAAGGACATGAACCCCGACATTTACCGTGGCTACACGGGTCAGAGCAACTCTCTTGTTCTCGACAATCTCTGCCTGATAAAGGAAACCGGACGGCAAAACGATTGCATCATTCGCATCCCGCAGATACCTTCCCACAACAGCGAAGCCGACCGCGAGATTAGCCGCAAGGCTATTGAAAGACTCGGCTTAACCCGATTCGATCTATTCATCTACCAGTTCAAACACAACAAGAAATAGTCTATGGGACCATTATTCTTAATTAAACCAATATTCGCAGCATCAATAATTTTGTTATTGATATTTCTGAAATCATGCACTTTCAGATATGAAAACGATGGCCAGGAAGTTACATGGCATACATGGAACGAAGGGACAGGGCATAATTCAAGGAAGGTTAATGCCGACCCGAAGACTTTTGAAGAATTAGACGATTACTATGGGCGTGACAAGACACATGCTTTCTATCGCGGTGACTTAATAAAAGGTGCGGACGGAGCATCGTTTAGAGTATTAAAAAAAGGATACGCGGTAGATCTAACCAACGTATACAATTCCGGAGAAATAATTAAAGGAGCTGACCCTGAGTCGTTCAAGGTTCATTCTGAAGAATTGACAGAGGACAAGAATGATTTTTATAAAAATGGTACGGCTTTAAATGTAAGAGATAAATCTTCCTTTGAGATTTTGAAAGACAGGTTAGGGAGAAATACAAAATGGGGAAAAGACAAGTACAATGGATATTATCTGGATGGTACGGTAATTTCAAGTATTGATTATGCGACTTTTCATCCCATAAAAGCACGAATACCCATGCAATCAGGATGTTATGCTGCTGATAAAAGTAGAGTATTCTTTAAGGGGAAAGAGATACCTGGTGCAGACCCGGCTACTTTCAAGGAAGTGGATTTTTATATAGGACAGGATAAACATAGAGTCTACAACAGAGAAATACCAACGCAGATAAAAGACTACAATAAACTTTCTAAAATAGGAACATTGATGTATTCTGACGAATTAAATATTTATGATTCAAACTTTCATATACTGCAGGATGCTGATGTAGCGACCTTTGAGTATATATCCGAACACTGGTATAAGGATGCTACACATGTATGGTGGAATAATAAAATTGTCAAAGGTGCAAATCCACAGACATTCCGGCCAGTACCGGTCTCGACATTCTATTCTGGTAAAAAAAGAAGTTCAGGAGACGATTTCAATTATGGAAAAGATGACAAGCATGTATTTTGGAATGATTCTATAATTCCCGGTGCTGATGCAGCCAGTTTTGAAAAAATAAATTTCCCGGATGGTGATAGTTGGACTGTGTTCGACCGTAACCATGTGTATCAGGGCAAAGATTCTCCGAAACTCAGGGAATATCTGCAAAAGAAATACGGCAAATGACGAATCAGATTGACAAATTCATAGCATTAGCAGTAGACATATTATTTATCTATACCTATTAACCATCGGTTTCGCGAAGCGAAACATTCAAACAGATAGGCAGGTGGACGAGGACGTCCACCGCCCGACGCGCCCCGTCTGAACGTTCTTATGTTCTTGGTGCGAATGCGCCCCGTCCTTCTGTTTCATCTATATGTTCTTGAATTGAAGTTCTTTATAATTTTGCATCAAGCCCACAGGGTGTGTTCTTTCGATTTCTGCGATGTAAAAACGAAGGCAAAGCCGTCACAGAGTTATATTCGCTCCGATCATAAGGGAACTGTCGTGGAAACATTGAGCGGTGATAATGGCAACCAGAATCAAGATAACACACGACGCCGCTCCGGGATGCTCCCGAGAGCGGCGTCGCCTATCAAAATTGCATATGGGATTCTTTTTATTCCTGCGGGGTCTCTGCAGCCAGCTCGGCGGCGGGCTCTTCCTCGGCGAACTTTGTGAAGCCGGCGTAGAGGAGGATGTTATACCAGGTGAAGAGCTTCTTTATGTCGTTGTCATAGACTCTGTCTTTGTCGAAGTCAGGAACGACAGCCTCAAACTCGTCGCGGAGCCTGCCCTCCTTCACCAATGCCTTGACATCCAGTTTCTTTCCATCGTTGTGGGCATAGACAAGGTCGAGAATCTCCCCGAGCGGCTTGTCGCCCGAATCGGTATACATCGCTATGTCGCCAAGCGACACCACCTTGTCGCGCGCATGTATCGGGAATCTCTTTCCGTCAGTCACATCCTCAACTATAAGTGTGCCCTTTCCCTGGCTCACTATCCTCGTCAAACCGGGACGACCGGTGACCGCCAATATCTCTCTCAACATAATATCAGTTTTTTTATTTCCTATTTCCGCCTCACGCCTTTCCGGAGCAGCTCCGATGCAAGACGGATTCCAAATATCTGTCTATCTGAAGCAGAAGCGAATGAGAGCCGTAATTGCGTATCACGCTCGTCCGCGCCGCCGGAAGGGAGTCGAACTCGCCACGCTGCGTCCTTATACGCCCGGCGACACTCTGAGCCGTCACACCGTTTCTGCGCATCACCCTATCAATCCTCACATCCTCCGGAGCGTCCACAAGCCAGATTCCGTCAGCCATCCTGTCAAGACCGGAAGTCACCGGAATGGCCGTCTCCACAAACAGGATTCCGGACTCCGACTCACCGAGCCGCCCCCTTATATCATCCCTCACCATGGAATGGATCATGCCGTTGGCAAAACGCCTGAAAGAATCATCGCCGAAGAGCACTTCGGCCATTCGGCGGCGGTCGATACAACCGTCGGCAGAGCGCAACGTCACTCCGGCCCGTTTCTCCAACTCGCATTTCAGCGCCTCCGAAGCATCCATCAGCTCCTTGGCCCTGGAATCACAGTCGTAGACCTCATATCCCTTCAGACGCAACACCCGCGAAACAACGCTCTTGCCGCTGCCGATGCCTCCCGTTATGCAGACCATCTCCATATCGTCAATCCTTCACGATGGTATATTCCACACTGTCGTTAACCACAGAGACGTTGACGAGCGACTCCGGATGCTTCGCGATCCTCACCGGAATACGTTTGGTCCTGAGCCTCTCAATGTCCTCATAGTCAACATAGACCTCGATATCGGTCTCATCCTCGTTAAACCTGTTCATAGGGACGTAGAAACCGACATTGACCTTTGACGGGAACAGGAGAAGCCCCTTTCCCGCCGGCACGTTCACCGGCTCCACATTGACCGAGACCACCTTGTGCACAAGCGTCTCAACCGGAATACGGACCTGCACCTCGTCAGGAATCGTACGGATGCCGGCCATAGGCCGTATCCTCACCTCCATTTTCGTAGACTCCGACAGACCGAGCCGCTCGAAATGCACCGTATAAGCCCTGTGGAGCGTATCGAGATTCTCGGATGTGGAATAAGCCACCACCGAGACCGGATCGGAAATGAGCCTGCCGGCTATGACGAAACCAGAGGCGGCGCCCACATCACCGTCAATCACCACAGGAATCCTTTTCCCGGGGTTGGTGGTATAGTCGAGCCGGATGGAGTCGATTGAGATGCTGCTGACAGTAGCGTTCGTGCCGAAAGTGTTGCGCAGGGCCGCCATCATGTCTGCACGCCGATAGCGCAACACGCCATTGGCGGCATACCTTCTGAAATCTATATCAATAGAGGGGTCTTTCAGACGGCCGTGACGCATCAGCGACGTGCCCTTGTCGCGGATAGTGACATAGACCTTGTCGGGGACATCCGAGATGAAAGTTACATTCTTCGGGACGTCGTTGATGTTGATCTTCACGAAAAAGCCATCCTGCATGTTGTCGTTGAGCGCCAGGATATACCAGAAGAGCGCGGCAGTAAGCACGCACGCCAGGAAAATGGCTGCGCTATGGAAACCGGAAGTGGCCTTAAGCCTCTTCCAGCGCCCCTTGGCATCTGAGAGCAACGGATCCATGCAGTGGCGGAGTTACGAAGGCCGATTACTTCTTTGAATCCTTCTGCTGAGGCTCCTGGTAGGGATACACGGAAGCCTTGTCAACTTTTATCGAGACGTTGGGTGCGATCTCGATGTCGATTGTGTATTCCTTGATATCCCTAATCTTGCCATGGATGCCGCCGGCGGTGACCACGCGGTCGCCTACGGCCATGGCCTCACGGGCCTTCTTGATCTCCTTCTGTTTCTTAGACTGCGGACGGATCATGAAAAAATAGAAGATCACAATCATCAGCACAATCATGATCATTCCGCTGAAGCCACTGCCTTCGGCCTGTGACTGAAGCAGGAACATTGAATTCAACTGGTTCATTACTGAAATTTATTATTCGGTTATATTTTTTACAAAATTAATATCTTTACGCCTATCATGCAAATCCGGGGCCATGCAAATCCTGCGGCCGGCTCACTTGGCGATTCTCTTCTCATCGCGCAGACGCCCGATGATGGTGGCCAGCAGACCGTTGACGAACGCACCGCTGCGCGACGTGCTGTAGCTCTTGGCGATCTCGATATACTCGTTGAGACTCGCCGTCAGCGGAATCCCCTCGAAATTGATGATCTCGGCCAGGGCCGTCATCACGATCACAACGTCCATGAAGGCCAGGCGCTCCACGTCCCAGGAACTCTTGTCGACGGCCTCGTCGATCATCGCCTTGTAGGCGTCCTTGTTGTTGATCACAGCCGAGAAGAGCTGGTCGCCGAAGCGGGCGTCCTCATCGTCCTTATACATTGCCATGACCACGTCGCCGCCTGCATTGTCTTCCATGCGCTTCATGGTCTTGAGCACGAACGTGCCGATAATCTCAAGGTCGTCGTTCCAGAACACCGACTTATCCTCAAGCTCCTCAAGGAAAGCCTCGCTGGGGAAGATGCACTGCTTGAAGATGTTTCTCCATAACTCGCAGTCGGTCTTGAGGTCTGTCACCGGAAATTCCATATACTCCCTGTAGAGGTCAGAAGCCTTTATGTCGCGCAGCAGAATACGCAGCATATGGTCATCGTCGGGAAGCCACGACACCTTGTTTTTCTCCACATAGTCTTTCAGCGTCTCGTCGGCTGCGAGGATGCTCACCATCTGGTTCTCCACAAACCTCATGTCGGGATTCTTGTCTTCCGGCGTCGCCAGATACCTGTTGCGTTTCTCGTCGATGATGTTCTCCTCAAGATGGGTCATGTCTACCGGAAGCTGAAGAAGCCTCATATAAAGCTCCCTCGACTTGTCGAGACTTTTGGCCAGCTGCTTCCTCGCCTCAGGGAGGTTGTCGCCCGCGCCATAGAAATTCACGAACGTATCCCTCATCATGCGCTGCATCCGCTCCATTCCCCTCATCGTGTAGTCGGGAAGGTTTCTGGCAACGGCGGTAAGCTCCGGGGCAGGGAAAATCACTGTCTCGAAGAGATTCTCCCAGATAGAGTCGGAAGCGTCGTCATGATCCCTCTTCAGGAAATTCTTGAACAATCCCGATGCCTCGATCCTGTCGGAAAGATCGCCCACGATTCCCCGGTAGGGGAAATCGGCGCTCATATACTTCTTCTGGAGCGAGCGTATCTTGTCGTCCGACTTTAGACGCGAGATAAAACGTGTGGTCTCAAGAGGCTTCACTCCCCCTTTCCTTTCGATATGAGCCGATATGCGCAGCATGAGCACGAGCATATCGAGATACATTGTATACGCAAACCGCTTCTCCTTGGTGAGGGTTCCGGGCTGGTCTTCAAGCCGGAAAGGCTTCTCTATCAAAAGATAGGAATAAAGCATCTGAATCACCTTGATTCTTATCAATACTCTATTTATCATTGTTCTTTTCCTTTTCTGCAGTGCAAAATTAACAGTTTGGCGGCTATTAACCAAATCTCCGCCGCATTTGGGCCGTTATTGAAAGCCCAGCAAGCGGTCAGCGGGCTCTGAAACCGGCGGCGAGCCTCTGTCTCACCGCCTCATAAAGCATCACTCCGGCGGCCACCCCGACGTTGAGCGACCCTATGTTGCCCATCAGCGGGATGGAGACAAGACTGTCGCATCTTTTCACCACCGGCTGCGAGATTCCAGTGTCTTCGGCACCCATGACAATGGCCACCGGCACGGTGAAATCCGCCTCCGTATAATTCATGCTCCCCTTCTCCGAGGCCCCGACCACGGCATAGCCGTTCTCCTGGAGAAACCTCACGGCAGACGCCACATCCTTCTCGCGGCACACCGGCACGTAGAAGAGCGCCCCGGCCGACGCCTTGACGGCATCGGAGGTAACAGTGGCGCTTCCCCGCTCGGGGATAACTATGGCATCCACTCCGGCGCAGTCGCACGTCCTGCCGATCGCGCCGAAATTGCGGGCGTCGGTTATGCCGTCGAGCACCACCACAAGGGGCGTCTTCCCCTCCTCATAGAGAGCGGGAACTATGTTCTCAAGCCTATGGTAAGCCACCGGAGAGAGAATGGCTATCGCCCCCTGGTGGTTTTTCATCGTGATGCGGTTAAGCTTCTCGAGCGGCACCTTCTGAAGCGGTATGTCATATTCCCTGACCTTGGCGAGCAGCTCTTTCGCGAGCTCACCCCCGAGGTCACGCCTCATAAGCACCTTGTCGACGTTTCTTCCGGCGTCGATAGCCTCCATAATGGCCCTGAGGCCGAATATATATTCAGTTTTTTCCATTCAAATGCGATTTTATTCCGGGTTATTTCCCCGACTTAAGCAACGCCCTTGCATTCTGAAGGGCCGCACGGTTGATATCGCTGCCCGACATCATGGCGGCGAGCTCCCTCTCGCGCTCCGTCTCCGAGAGACACCTGACTCCGGTCACGGTCTTGTCGCCGCTGTCGGTCTTGAACACCTTGAAATGCGCCCTCCCCTTCGCGGCGACCTGCGGAAGATGGGTCACCGCCATCACCTGCATCGAGCCCCCCATATCCTTCATCATGCCCCCCATGCGGTCGGCTATCTCCCCGGAGACTCCGGTGTCTATCTCGTCGAATATCACGGTAGGCAGATTCTCCGCCCGAGCCATGACACTCTTCAAGGCAAGCATTATGCGGGCCAGCTCGCCCCCGGAAGCTATCTTCGACAGTGGCTGAAGCTCACGGTTCCTGTTGAAAGAGCAATAAAACTCCACGCTCTCCTGGCCGTCATGGCCAAGCTTGCCCTCCTCCAGACGAGCCTCAAACCTGAGGTTAGGCAGACCCAGAGGCATGGCCGCCTCCAGAATCTCATCAGAAAGAAGCGCGGCCCCTTTCCTCCTTGCCTCGCTCAGGCGCGACGCCTTCACCTTCAGTTCCTGGGCGAGATGACGCCCCCTCTTCTCAAGGGCATCAAGACTGTCGTCGCCGCCGTCGATCATGCCGAGACGCTCCCGCAGCTCATCGTGGAGCTCCACAAGAGCCTCCTCGTCAGCCACCCTGAACCTCTTTATCGTCTCATAAAGGAGATTCATGCGCGAAGACAATCTGGCGAGCCTGGAGGGATCGGAATGCACCCTCTCCGCCCAGTCTCCTACTGTCTCCGCAATATCGCGCAGCTCCACCGCCACTGTATGCAGCCTCTCCGTGACGGTCGGCTCCCCCTCCACAGGCTCGTCTATGTCGATTCCGTCGAGAAGCGACATGGCCTCCTCCACCATCGCCACAGCCGAGCCCTCGCCGACATCGAGAAGACGGTATGCTCCGGAAAGTCTCTCTCCATTCTCCTCGGCATCGCTGAGAAGATCGTATTCGCGCTCCACCACCGCGAGCTCTCCCCTTTTCGGATTCACCTTGTCGAGCTGCTCAAGCTGAAACGCCACAAACTCGCGGTTCTGTCTCTCCTCGTCAAGTTTGTTTTTCATTTTCCTGACCCTCGCACGCAACGTCACGAACTCGGCATATGTCGTCCTGTAATCCTCGAGAATCTCCGCGTCGCCCGCGAAGGAATCCACCAGAGAGAGCTGCATCTGCGGCTGCGAGAGCAGGATATTGCTGTGCTGGGTGTGGATGTCAATGAGCATTCCCGCGATTTCGGAAAGGGCGGGAAGAGTCACCGGCGTATCGTTGACAAACGCCCTGGAGCGTCCGGAAGGGAGAATCTCCCTGCGCAGGATCACCTCGTCGCTGACGCACTCGATATCAAGCCGCCGCAGAGCCGCCGCCACTTCCGGGGAAACGTTCCTGAACTCCGCCTCCACCACCGCCTTGCGTCCGCTCTCGGAAAGTGATTTCACGTCGGCACGCACGCCGGTGAGCAGCGAAAGGGCTCCGAGCATGATCGACTTGCCGCTTCCGGTCTCTCCGGTGATGATCGTGAGTCCGTCGCCGAAAGTGAGCTCCACGCTGTCTATGAGCGCATAATTGGATATCGTGAGTCTGCCAAGCATTTCGTCAGGGTTGTTCTTCTGGTTTTCTAATCTTGTCAAGCCGCTCGCGGTCGGTGGGATATATAGGCTCCAGAAGCTTATACACCTGGTCGCGCTCCGTCTGCGGCGCCTTTGAATATACGTTCACAAGCTCATCGAGCTTGCTGTCGCGGAAGATCGACAGGGCCACCGACATAGGAGCGTTCTTGTGCACCTTCTCCAGCTCTGAGAGCGAGCCCGTGATCACGGCCCTCCCCTTGTCGGGACTGGTCACCATCTCGTCGAGGCCCTTGCGGTGATAGTCATACAGAAGCTGACGCATCCCGGAAGTATTGTTGTCGGTATACGCGCCAAGCACGGCAGCACGGTTTTTCGTATCTTCAAACGTGCGCCATCCGATCTCGCCGCTCGACTGCGCCATCTGCACTATGGAAGCACACTTGTCGTAATACGGCTGTCCCCCCATCGGGGAGAAGCTGTCGAAATCAAGTGCGAGCAGGAGATAGGCGTAATAGTTCAGTATGCCGGTCAGATTGTTGTCCCAGCTGCTGTCGTTGAAGATGAGAGGGTCCCCCTCCCGGTAGTCGAACTCGATCCTGGTGTCTTTGAAATTGAAGAGCGTGGTGGTGTATGTGCTGTTGTAGACCGGGCGGGAGAGCTGCACCTGAAGGTCTCCCTTCAGACGGTCGTCCTGGTATTCCTTGATGGTGAAAAACATGCGGCACTCTATCTTCTCGTTTGGCGAGAAGACAGCATTTGTCCACTTGTTGTCGTTCATATATTCGGTAATCGTCTGCTGAAGAGTCTCGAAGACACTTTTGTTGGAGCCCTCGATGGCGCTTGAATTGACCTCGACCGTGCAGTTTAGCTCCTGCGCGGCCACATTGCTGACGGCGGATGCTGCAAGGAATGCGAATGCCGCCTTATGTAATCTTTTGAAGCTGATCATAATACTATAACGCCATTACATAACGAATATTGAATCAGACAGATGCCAAACAGTCTTCAGCGCCGCATCATCATTTGCCCACGCTCTGGGGGAAAGACCGCGTCAAGGATATCCTCGGCCACCATCCTTTTGCTCTTGGCCGGGAAAGAGCATGTCTGCCCGTCGCGACTGATTATGTCGATTTTGTTGGTGTCTTTCATGAATCCGGCCTCAGGGTCGCGCAGGGAGTTGAGCACTATCATGTCGAGATTCTTGCGCTCCATCTTCGAGAGGGCGTTCTCACGCTCATTGTCGGTCTCAAGGGCGAAACCCACCAATGTCCGGCTCTCCTTCATGGAGCCGAGAGTGGCGGCGATGTCTGGATTCCTTACAAGCCGGACCACCATCTCCTCCTCCTTCTCACGCTTTATCTTCCTATCGGCAACGACTGCCGGAGCGTAATCAGCCACGGCTGCGGCAAGTATGGCACAGTCACACCCGGGAAACTCCTCAAGACAGCGGGCGAGCATATCGCGTGCCGAAACCACATCTATGCGCCTCACCGCCGGATGAAGCTCCCTGAGCGAGACAGGCCCGGTCACCAAAGCCACTTCCGCACCCCGCGAGGCTGCGGCGTCGGCCAGGGCGAAACCCATCTTCCCGCTTGAATAATTACCGATAAACCTCACAGGATCGATATTCTCAAAAGTCGGGCCTGCGGTGATTAGAATCCTTTTTCCGGCGAGACTGCCGCTCTTCGAGAAGAAACGCTCCACACGCTCCACAATCTCCTCCGGCTCAGCCATCCTGCCCTTTCCGGTAAGACCACTGGCAAGCTCCCCGCTGCCCGGCTCTATGATCTCCACGCCGTCGCCGGCAAGCAGAGAAAGATTCCGGGCCGTAGAGGGGGAACGGAACATGTCGAGGTCCATCGCGGGAGCCACCATCACGTGCTCCTTGGCGGAGAGATAGGTCGTCACGAGCATATTGTCGGCTATGCCATGGGCCATCTTGCCCAGGGTGGAGGCTGTGGCCGGAGCAACCACCATCAGGTCGGCCCATAGCCCGAGATCCACGTGGCTGTGCCATTCGCCGGTGTTGGCGGTGAAAAACTCGCTCACCACCGGTTTTCCGCTCAACGACGACAGTGTGACCGGAGTGATGAACTCCTTGGCCGAAGGGGTCATGACCACCTGCACCTCAGCTCCCCTCTTCACGAGAAGGCGAAGCAGATATACCGACTTATAGGCCGCTATGCCGCCGGTGATGCCGAGCACTATATGGCGCCCCTCAAGACTTCTTGCGCTCACTGTCGTACTTGTATTTCAGTTGGAAAAGCACGTCCTTCGTATTCTTCGGGAAATCCCCCTGCATCATCCAGTCATAGAAAGAGGGCTCACGGCGGAGCACCTCCTTCACGGGTTTCCCCTTGTGCTTTCCGAAATTGAAGACCGGCACTCCGTTGGCATCCTCCACTATCCTTGCCGCCAGATCAAGATTATTCCCCATCTTGGAGAAATCGGCTAGGTAGGCCACGTCGTTCTGCAAAGTGTCATAGCGGTCGAGCTGACCCTTCAGCACGTCATAGGTGGCACGTGTGTCAGCCATCGCGCTGTGAGCGTTCTCAAGCTCGCCGCCGCAATAGAAACGGTATGCAGCCACAAGAGTGCGCTGCTCCATCTTGTGGAAAATATTCTGGACATCGACAAAACGGCGTCCGGTGATATCGAAATTCAGTCCCGCGCGGGCGAACTCCTCCATGAGCACAGGCACGTCGAACTTATTGCTGTTGTATCCGGCTATGTCGCAACCCTCGAAAATATCCATCAGGCTCTTGGCGACCTGACGAAAGGTCGGGGCATCGGCCACGTCGGCGTCAGTGATGTGGTGCACGGCCGTGCTCTCCTCGGGGATATGCATCTCGGGATTGAGCCTGCGGCTCTTCTCCTCCTCCCGGCCGTCGGGATAAACCTTTATATACGACAGCTCCACTATTCTGTCGCGCGTTATGTTGGTGCCCGTCGTCTCCAGGTCGAAGAACACAATCGGGCGTTCAAGTTTCAGTTCCATTTCTCCTTATCAGTCAAACACCTGCAGCGGCATCTCTATGACTATCTGGTTCTCCTGCTCAGCCTGCGTGGCGGGCTCGAAGACGCCGGGTCGGGCCGGGTCGGCCAGACGCACCACAATCTCGTCGCAGTTTATGTTGTTGAGTATCTCGGTGGTGTAGACGGCATTGAATCCAATCACCATATCGTTGCCCTCATACTGGCATGGCACCTTCTCCTCGGCAGAGGTCTGATAGTCGAGATCCTGCGCCGCGAGAATCACCTCCATTGGCTGGAGGGTGAATTTGACCAGATTAGAGGCCTTGCTCGCGAAAATCGAGACACGCCTCATGGCGTTCTGGAGAGTGGCCTTGTCTACGGTCATCACGAAGGGATTTGTCTGGGGTATCACCCTGTTGTAGTTGGGATAGTTTCCCTTGACAAAGCGGCATGATATCAGATAGCTTCCGAACGCGAATGTCGCGCTCCGGCTGTCCATTATTATCTCCACGTCGCCCTCCTCCTTCTGCATTATGTTCTTTATGATGGCGGCCGGCTTGGAGGGCATGATGAAGGAGGCCTCTATTCCCGGCTGCGTCTTGTAGTTGATATATCTCACCAGCTTGTGGGTGTCGCTCGCCACGAACGTGATGTCCTCCTTGTGGATATCCCAGAATATTCCGGTCATAACCGGGCGGATAGTCTCGGCGCTGACCGCGAAGAGAGTCTTGTCGATGCCGTCGAAGACCACCTTGGCCGGCACCACCAGCTTGGTTGGATTCTCCTGGTCGGGAGTCTGCTCGGGATATTCAGCCGGATTGTTGCCCATGAAGTTGAAATGTCCTGTCAGGAAGTTGATGTCGATCTCATAAGTCTCCTCATCCACCTCGAAAGTGATAGGCTGGTTGGCTATCTCCTTGGTGATTTCCAACAGAGTCTTAGCTGAGACGGCCACTGCGCCGTCTGTCTGCGAGTCTATCACGGGCATTGCCGCCTTAACCATGTTCTCGCTGTCGCTGCCAGTTATCTCAAGCGTATCGCCCGTCACCCTGAGCAGGAAGTTGTCAAGGATCTGCATGGTGTTTTTGGCGTTGATCACCTTGCTCACCGCCTGAAGCTGCTGTTGGAACAATTTTCCCTCAACGTTGAATCTCATATATGATGTCTGTTTTAAAATTCGTTAAGACGCGGCGCGCAGGCCGGGGCCTACACGCGCGGGCCGGAGAGCAGCCCGTTTCCTAAACGCAAAATTAGTAAAAAAAGTCGGCCGTGCCAAATTGAAAAGGCACGGCCGGCGTAAATTATGACTGAATGCTAATGCTTTCGATTATTCAGAAACGACGTCGAAGTCAATCTCTGTCACCACATCCTTGTGGAATTTGATTGTAGCCTTGTAGGAACCAACCTCCTTCACGGGCTCCTTGAGGAAGATGAGCTTGCGTTCAACCTCGTGGCCGGCCTTGCTGAGGGCCTCGGCGATCTGAAGCACGTTGACAGAGCCGAAGATTGTGCCCGTGGAGCTTGTCTTGGCACCGATCACGAGTTTCAGGCCCTCGAGAGCCTTGGCTGCGTTCTCGGCCTCTTCCTTGATTTTGGCGAGCTTGTGGGCACGCTGGCGCTGATCTTCCGCGAGCTGCTTGAGAGCGGCGTTGGAAGCGATGATTGCCTTTCCCTGGGGAATCAGATAGTTGCGACCATAACCATCCTTCACTTCGACAACATCATCCTTGTAGCCGAGCTCGGCTACATTCTCCTTAAGTATCAGTTTCATCTTTTAGCTTGTTTGTCGGGTTAAAAATGATTATTTCATCAAGTCGGTTACGTAGGGAAGAAGAGCAAGATGGCGCGCACGCTTTACGGCCTTGGCCACTCTTCTCTGGAACTTCAGCGATGTGCCGGTGATGCGGCGCGGAAGAATCTTTCCCTGCTCGTTGAGGAACTTCTTGAGGAACTCGGGATCTTTATAGTCGATATACTTGATACCGCTGCGTTTGAAACGGCAGTATTTCTTCTTCTTGGTGTCGACTGTCAGAGGGGTGAGGTAACGGATCTCGCTGTTTGCTGCCATGATTATGCCTCCTTAGCTTCTGTGGCCTCGGCTGCAGCCTCGGCGGGTTGTGTGTTTGCTTTGCTTGCTCTCAGGTTTCTGCGCTTCTCGGCATATTCAGCCGCATACTTGTCGAGACGGAATGTCAGGAAGCGGATCACGCGCTCGTCGCGGCGGAAGGCGATGTCAAGCTTCTTGACAATCGTCGGCGCTGCCTTGAACTCAAGCAGGCAGTAGAAGCCTGTCGATTTCTTCTGGATGGGATATGCGAGCTTGCGCAGACCCCACTTCTCGTCATTGACGATCTCGGCTCCTTCAGCCTCGAGAACGCCCCTGAATTTCTCTACCGCTTCCTTCATCTGCTCATCAGACAAAACGGGAGTTAAAATGAAAACGGTTTCGTAAGTGTTCATAAATTTTTTTGGTTGTTGTTCATTTGCGGCCGGGACTTTTGCCCAAACCGACTGCAAAGTTACTACTTTTTCTCATTTTCTCCAAAAAGCCGGAAGAAAAAGTGCTATTATACTGTATAATTCAAGCCTTCCGGCCATCATCACGAGCGCCAGGACCCATTTCATGGCGTCGGGAAGGAGGCGGAAACCACCCTGCGCTCCGGTCAGGCCGTAGCCAAGCCCGTTGTTGCCTATGGCCGAGAGCGTGGCGAAAAGTGAGTCGGGGGCGTTGACCCCCAGCATGCAGCCGAATGATGTGGCCGACACTGCCAGGAGCACGTAAAGCCCCAGAAAGGCACTGACGCGCGATATGTTCTCCGAACCGAGGATGCGTCCTCCGACACTCACCGACATCAGGCGGTTGGGGAAGATGGTGTGTTTCGATTCATTGAACATATGCCTCCACAGGGAAAGCATACGGTCAATCTTGACGCCTCCCGTGGTAGAGCCGGCGCACGCACCGCTCACCATAAGCGCGACAATCACCACCGCCACGAATGGTCCTGCGCTTTCATAGTCGAATGCGGAATATCCGGTGGAGGTTATCGCCGAGGCAGTCTGCATCAACGGAGCCACCACAAGCGAGCGCCATCCCGTGGTCCCGGCGGCCGCCAGGGTTATGCATATTGCCGTCGCCGAGACCAGAATCACACCCACATAGCAGCGGAACACGTCGTTTCCGGCAAGTTCCAGCCACCCTCCGCGGCAACATTTGTATATGAGGATGAAATTGACGCCCCCGAAAAACATGAAGACCGTTATGACAGTGTCAACATATCCGCTGTCCCATCCCGTCGGACCGGCATTGCGCGTGGAGAACCCACCCGTGGAGAGTGTGGTCAGACCATGGCAGATGCTGTCGAAAAGCGACATGGGGCCGGCCCAGAGCATAAGGATACACATCACGGTGAGCACGGAATAGACCGTCCACAGGGAGCGGGCGGTGGTGGCGATGCGCGGATGTATCTTGTCGTGGGTTATTCCCGTCACCTCTGTGTTGAACATCAGGATGCCGCCGTTCTGGTTGAGCTCGGGGAGCAGGGCCAGCGTGAGCAACACGATGCCAAGACCGCCGAACCACTGAAGCATTCCCCGCCACAGAAGCACTCCATGGGAGAGCACCTCCACGTCGGCAAAGACCGTGGCCCCGGTGGTGGTGAGTCCCGACATCGTCTCGAAAAACGCGTCGGAAACGCTAAGAGGAGCCCGGCAGAACATGAAAGGAAGCATTCCGAAAGCCGATATGGCAATCCAGGCGGTGGCGGTGGCCAGATACGCCTCGCGACGCTTCACCATCAGTTTGCGCCCTCTGAAAGGAAGAGTCATGGCAAGCCCTACCGCTGCCGACACGGCTCCCGCCGTCAGAAAAATAATCCATTCAGGCTCGCCGTAAATCACGCACGCGAGCAAGGGAAGCGCCATCGACGCCCCGAGTATAAGCAGCAGCCATCCGGTCACTCTGCTTACAGCCGAAAATCCAATCTGCGGATTGAAAATAGATCCCATAATTACAATAGTTCGTTAAAAAATT
>DKYZ01000133.1 GCA_002493515.1 Porphyromonadaceae bacterium UBA7087
GAACCGGTAGCCGTCGTAGTTGCGCTTTAGCTGCGCCACCGTCTCCACGAAGCTCCAGCCATTTTTCTGTGCGATGCGCTCTACGCCGTGGCGGCAGCAGGCGAGCATCTCGCTCTCCGTGATGCCGCAGATGGTGCTGTAGTCATCTGTCAGCGACAGGTCACGCAGGTTGTTGATGTCGCTGAAGATGCTCATGCGCGAGAAGCGACTCACCCCGGTGATCAACGCGAAGCGGATGTATCGGTCCTGCCTCTTGAGGTTGGAGTAGATAGGCTTCAGGGTATTGCGGAAACGGTCGTGGGCCTCGGTGTCGTCGAGGTTTGCCACCAATGGCTTGTCATACTCGTCGACAAGGATGACCGCCTGCCGCCCGGTCTTCTCCACAGCACGCTCTATAAGTCCGGCAAAACGTGTCGCGAAATTCCGCTCTGAACAGTCACTGCCGTAGATCTTCTCCCATCTGGCAAACTGGAACTCCAGTGTTTCTTCCAGCCCCTCGACGCTGTCGCCGCTGAAGCCGACGAGGTTGAGGTGGAAGACAGGATGCGGCGCCCAGTCATGCTCGTATCTCTCTATGGCAAGACCTCCGAACAGCTCACGCTTTCCCTCGAAATAGGCCTGTATCGTACTGAGCAACAGACTCTTCCCGAACCTCCGTGGGCGGCTCAGGAAATAATATTGGCCGCTTGTTATGAGACGGTGGATCAGCTCGGTCTTGTCGACATATACGTATCCCTGCTCTCTAAGTTTATGAAATGTCTCTATCCCCACCGGGAACTTCTTATCATCCATAAAAATCCGTTTTTTGCAAAATTAGAAAAAAATATTGAAATTCAGGTGCAATCGGAAGTGAATACCACTGACATATATAACGTATATAAAAGAAGCATGGGTCGCCGTCTGAAAGAAAGATGGCGACCCATGCTTTATGGTGATTGATGGTTGGTGCGGTTATTTCTTGGCGTCGATGTCACGCAGAAGAGTCTCCACGGCAGTGCGGAGCTGCGTGTCCTCACCTTTGACAACCGTCTCCGGCGAGTTGGCTACCTTGATGTCCGGCTCAAGCTGGCTGTTCTCAAGGTAATTCCCCTCGGCCGTGCGGTAGCCTATCACCGGAATACCGAAATAGAGCGACGGATCCTGGAGCGTAACCCAGTTGACAGAGGTCATGGTGCCCGGTACGGGCATTCCCACCACCTTGCCTATTTTCTGGTGTTTGTAGACCCACGGCGTGCCATGCGCGTTGGAATAGCAGGGCTCTGCCACAACCATTATCGAGGGCTTGTTCCAGCGGCGCGACGGCATGTCGCACACCTCCTTGCCACGGATCACCTGTGTAAGGTATTTCTCGCCTGTGAGCAGAGCCTCGATGTCCTCATGCATTCGGCCTCCGCCGTTCCAGCGGATATCCACCACGACTCCCTCGCAGTTGTTGTATTTGCCGAACAGGTCGGCATACATCGGGCGCCAGGCGTCGTCGCTCATCGACGAGATATGCACGTAGCCGAGACGGCCATCCGACCATTTCTCCACATCAGCGGCACGCTGGCGTACCCACCGGTCGTAAAGCAGACCGCTGAACGCTCCGGATGAGATAGGCCTGACAACCTCCGAAATCTTCTCGCCTCCCGGCAGAGTGAATTCCACGAGAGTCTTCTTGCCCGAGATATTGTTGAATACAGCCCCGAGGTCGGCCTCCGTAGTGATAGGCGTGGAATTGACAGCAGTGACTATGCTCCCGGGCACGATGCGCGACTTCGCCTTGTCGAACGGACCGCCGGCTACAATCTCCTCCACCTTCAGGCCGTCGCCCGTATAGTTCATATCATAGAGCAGACCGAGCGACGCCGTGCGGTCTGCCGCCGAGACGGAGTTGCCGCGGTAGCCGGAGCCGGTGTGCGACACATTCAGCTCACCCAGAATCTCCGACAGCATCTCCGAGAAATCCTCGTTGTTGTTGATATGGGGAAGGAACTTGCGGTAATCCTCGGTCATTGCCGGCCAGTCGATGCCGTGCATGCCGGGGTCGTAGAAGCGTGCGCCCTCCTCTACTGCCATGTAGTCGAACATCGCCTCGCGCTCGGCCGCCGGATCTATGTCCTGGGAGGCCTCCGGATTGATGCCCTTTAGCTTGCCAGACGACTCCACCTTTTTCATGGTCTCTCCCATCACGAAGAGCTCACCCCCATCCTTGCCGGCCTGCTGGAGCGACACCGCTGCGTCGCCTATCGAGGCCGTCTTCCCGGGTTCGCGCTTGCGCATGGACATCTCCCATAACTCTATTCCGTCGCCCATATCGGCCAGGTAATATAGGGTCTCGCCGTCAGCACTCACCACGGGGCTGCCATAGTCGGAGGAATAGGGAGTCAGCCTCACTATCCGGCGCTCTATGCCGTCAAGCTCTACGTCGACAGGTTTCACGCCCTCATCCTTCTTAGACTCCTCTTTCTTTCCCTTCTTATCCTTTTTGTTTTTCTTGTCATCCTTTTCGGGAGCATCCTTCTTCTCGTTCTTGGCGGCTTCCTTCTCCAGGGCCGCGTCCTCTTCCGAGAGACGGAAGTTGTCCATGGCCTCGCGGTTGAGGAAGGCAATCATCACGTCGGTCTGCGAGCCCCAGGAGGCGTGGTTGCGCATACCGAAATTGTCGGTGATCCATACCACAGCGTCACCCTTGGGTGAGAATCTCGGCGACATGTCGAAATATCCGTTGCGGGATATGTCGGTCACCTTTCCGGTGGCGGCCTCCATGAGGGCAATGTCGGAATACGGGTCGTGCATCTCGGGGATAAACTCCATCACGAGCCAGCGGCTGTCTGGACTCCAGCTGAATCCCATCTCATCCTCCAGACCGGGGTTCACGGGCTTGTCGGCCTCCACTTCCCCACCGCTTGCCAGGTCGCGCACGCGCAGATGGTTGCGGTCTTTCACGTATGCCATCTTCTTTCCGTCGGGCGAGATCTTGGGATGTGAATACTCGTGTCCGTTCTCGCCGAGCACGAGAGTCTCCTCAATTGCCGTGGCGTTGGGGAAATTGGGATCCTCCTTACGGGCTATCGTGGCCTTGTATATCGCCTTGCGGCCGCTGCGCTCGGAGGTGTAATATATCGTTCTGTTGTCGGGAGCCCATGCCACGTGGCGCTCGGCCTGCGGGGTATCGGTGATCTGGCGTGCCGTGGAATATTCGGTCGATGTCACGAAGACGTTGCCCCGGCTCACGTATGCGGCCTGTTTCCCGTCGGGAGAGACGGCTGCGTCGTATGTCGGGTTGGCACGCATGCGCCGCGGAAGCTGGTCGGCGTCGGTGGTGAGGGTTATCTTCACCTTCTCTGGCTTTCCGGGTGTCTGCATCGTGTATATCTCGCCGTCGTATGTGAAGGCGAGGCGTCCGTTGTCGCTGCGCGACAGGAATCGCACGGGATGCGTCTTGAAGTCGGTCAGTTTTTCCGCCTTGTCGGGAGCGCCGATGGGGAATGTATATACGTTGAACGTGCCGCCGTCGCGCTCGCTGAGCAGATATACGGCCCCCGTCGCGGCGTCAAGGTTGGCATCGCGGTCCTCTCCCGGACGGTCGGTGAGGTTGACATGCTTTCCGGTCTCGGGGTAGTAGGCCCATATGTCGCGTGTCACGGAGGATGTATGGTGTTTTCTCCATTCGTTCTCCATCCCTTTCACGTCTGTGTAGAGCATCACAGACCCGTCGGGTGCGAACGAGAGGTTCTTGGCCGGGGTGCCGAGCACCTGTCTCGGGGCTCCTCCGGCTACGGGCACTGCATAGAGCTGCGTCATGCGTCCGGAGGGGAACATGGCGGATGATGTGGGTGCCTGTATCGCGGCTGAGAACAGCACGTCCTTGCCGTCTGGGGAGAAACCCTCGGGAATCTCCGTGGCGGAGTTGGTGGTAAGGCGTGTGGCCTGTCCTCCTGTGGCGTCCATTATATAGATGTCGTTGTTTCCGTGACGGTCGGAAGCGAATGCTATCCGCCGGCTGTCGGGGCTCCATACGGGGCTTGAGTCGTAGGAGGGCATGGAAGTGAGGCGCGTGGCGTGTCCGCCTGTGGCGGGCACAGTCCAGATGTCGCCCTGGTAGGCGAAGGCAATCGTCCTGCCGTCGGGGGATATCTTCACGTCGCGAAGCCAAAGCGGGGTCACGTCGGCCGCCTGCGCGGCCAGTCCGGCTCCGGCGAAGAGCACGCTCAGAATCAAAGGTAATGGTTTCATGATATATTCTGTCTGGTTGTTGATATTTTTTATATTGGTTTGTCGCCATAAGAGGGCTCCAATCTCCCTGCCGACAACTTAGAGTTTTGCAAATTTAATCATTATAACTGCAAATACCAAATCGAAAAAATATAATTACAAATAAATCCATGGTATGGCACATATGAAAACGGCAAGGGGCATGACGCCTGAGTGTCATGCCCCCTGGAATGTTTCTTATGGAGTATGGTAGGTTTATCTGACAATAACCTTGAACGAACGTCCGGAGAAGGTTACCACATAGACTCCGGCGCCTATCCGTCGGATAAGGTCATCTCCTCGGAACGAATCCACAAGTCTGCCTGCCAAGTCGAATACACGGACATCCTTTCCAGATGCGCCACGTGTCAGGAACCCACCGTCGAGGCCTATGACATTTGTGTTGTCTCCTGCGTCCGCGCTGTTGACGGAAGTCGAATTGTCAATTCTGAAATTGTCCATCAGCATTATGTCCGCCATGCCTCCCGCAGTGGCTATCATCCGGAATATGACGGCTCTCCGGTCTGATTTGAAATTAGCGAGGGAATACTCGCATTTCACCCATGTCGGAGTGTCCACATCGTCCCAGCGCTCAGTGCCGAGCACATGGAAAACACTTTCATCCGAAGAAGCGGAAACCTCAAGGGTCGGAATGGTCTCGTATCCTCCTCTCTGAGACCCCTTGTAAAGCCAGAAGGAGAGCACCGGGTCGACGGCACCTGCAAGAGAAACCTTCGGAGAAAGCACTGCGAATGGTATCGGATTCTCACTCATTGCTCCGTTCAGGAACATGAAGACGCCGTTGTCGTCATCCTGGCTTGTGCCGGTAAATCCGTTATACTCCAGCATATCCTCGCTTGTCGGCATGGCCTGGAGTCCGTAACCGTCGGATCCGGCATTCAGCCATATTCCTGTGGAAGCCTCGCCTGCGGTGAAGCTTTCGGCGAACGGTACGGTGTAAGGACGACCGAGAATCGTGAAATAGACGCTTGGCTCGCTCACACCCTGCGGTGTGACGGTGGCGATGCCGTAGTATACCAGCTCCTGATTGTCTGTGGCCTCACGTTCAGGCACAACGGAGGTCTCGGTTATGTCTTGTCTCAGGATTGTAATCTGACGTTCGGGATCAGTTTCCTCGGGATTGACAGTCACAAGCACGAAGCTCATCTTCTCCTGGTCAAGGACTCCTCCGTGGATTCCCCTTTCCGGGCGGTTCCAGGATACGGTTGCCGTCTGGTTGTCGTCATTGGGAACGATGGAGAGTCCTTCCGGGGCCGCGGGTTCGTCATATCCTGTAAAAGATGCCACCTCCAGAGCCTTTCCACGTCCATGGCTGTTGGTGCCGACCACGAGATAGTCATTCATGCCCTGATGGGCGTCCTTGTCAATCCATTCCAACGACTCTCCCGGTGCGGGTTTGTCAAATACGTGGGAAGGTACAGCAGAACCGTTGCGGTAAATCTCAACTTTGTCGAGGCCGTCAAGCGGTCTGCCGGCATAATCAACGGCAGGAGCCTTCATCGTAAGGCGGGAGACAAGTTCGCTCTCGGCCACAAGTTCAGTCACTACATCCGGGGCCTTAGCTGAAGCCACCTCCTCTATTTTCAGATTGCGCATGCTCCAGTACAGATACCCCTGTGTAGGCGACACAATATGAAGAGCTATATATTTACGTCCTCCGTTGCCGGCGACCACCATAAGTCCATTATGTTCTACGAAACCATACTTGGTCGGATCGAAGGTGACATCGAAGGCTTTCTCCACAAGATTTTCCGGATCCGGAGAATCGCCGGACACAACATCGACTGCGAGACCTTCTCCCCAGGACATCATATTACCCTCGAAAGAGATCCTGAACACTTTTTCGTCGTCTATCTGCATCAACGGGAAGACCACCCACATTTCGTGATGCTCGTCCGTGAAATTCATATGGTCCACCTGTAGGCAGGGGTCGCCGTAAGAGGCGAAGTGCATCTGGCTATTCATTGGATCGTCCTCGAAGCCGAGTGTCCTGAAGGAATACTTGTCGCATTCTTCCCTGGTGGTCATTCCATCGGAGAACGGAGGCGTGTAAATTCCGACAAAAGCAGTAGCTGAGGCATTGTTGCCGAGGCCGTGGGAGTTCTCCATCCTCACGGTATAAGTGTGTGTGCCCGGCTCTGGATCTGCGTCATCGGTCATTTCTGCCGTCTCGCCGGGTTTGATGCCGGTTTTTGTCGAAATCTCGTTTCCGTCGCGGTAGAGATGTGCCGTCAAGGTTTCGTCGAGGTCAGTGGAGTCAATGGCTTTCGTGGGAGCCGTGAATCTTACGACTGCCTTGGGCAGATAATCGGGGTCAGGGATGACGCATAACTCCGTCACCGCTTCTGGAGCCGTAAGATTCCCGACTTCCTCCACGCGCAGTTCTGAGATGAACACTCCGCCACCTTCTCCGCGTGGTGTCAGGAATCCCAGCGCTATCTTGTAGTCCCCTGATTCAGCCACGGAAAAATCGGCGGTATGGTCAAGACGGGTCATCGAGGGTGTGTCTACCTCTATGTCCTTCACTACCGTCACGTCTGCTTTCGTCATGCCTTCTCCACCTGTATATCCCACAGCCATACGGTCGGGGTTTCCGGCCCATGTGTTTCGTGCGCGGAATGTCACGCGATAGAGCTTACCGCTCTGGAGCTTCATCTTGGGGGAGAGGAGCCAGTCGTCGGTAGCGTCCACGTTCTGGTCGAATGTGACACTGCACGCAAGAAGAGGAACGTCTCCGTATGGGTTGATGTTCCAGGAATAGCCGTCTCCGTCGTTGTCTATTATCTCATATGCCTCAAGTGCGTTCTCGCCGGAGAAATCGTCGGCATACGGAAGGTCATAGCTTTCTCCGAACACAATGCCGTTGGAAATTGCTGCCTCTCCCTGCTTTTCGTCGCCGTTGAACGGTATGACCCTGTAATAGTAACGTTTCACGGCCTTGGGAAGGGTCTCTGTAAATGTGGTTTCCGTGTTATGGGATGCTACCTCCACATTGTCAGGCATACGGTATACCTTGTAATACAGTCTTGAAGAATCAAGGAAGCCGTCCTCTACTCCACCTTCCGGCGCGTCCCATCTGACTGTGGCAATGCCGTCAGCCTCCTCAAAAATGACATTCGTCACGGCTTTGGGTACGTCATGGCCGGCGTATTGGAAACTTTCTGCCACCGGACCATAGCCCTTCTCATTCTTCACGACGGCTGCCACATGATGGGTTGCGTTTGACAATGCCTGGAAAGGTATCGAGACTGTGGCTCCAGCGCTCACCTTCTCGCTGTCTTTCACTATTTCGCCGTCAAGGTATACAGTTATGTCGCCAGCCGAAGGAGAGGTCATCGATATATTACCGTCGAACGCGCCGTCGGAACTGAAATTCCATCTTACATCTGAAGGAGCCGACGGACATCCAGCCATTGGCTCCTGTTCATCGAAATATATACCGGCAGTTTGTTCCATATCGTCAAGCTGACGGATCAATACTGCCGACGGAACAGTGGGGTCAAGCGAATAAAGTTCCGCCCCGTTGGAAGTTATTGCCATCCAAAGGAACGAGTTTGTCTTGGAATCCCAAGTCATGGCCTGGGTATAGGCAGCTACATCCACGCCGGTATTGCCTACCAAGGATATACGCGAGTTTGACCGGTTGACGGTATAGAGGTCGCCGTCGGTGTTGATTATATAGATATTGCCGTCAGCCGCCGTTCCCATCGCTATTACGTTGAATCGGCCGTTGAACGGGCAGATTATCTCCGGCTGCAGTGTCTTTGTGTTGTAGCGCACCCAGTTCTGTCCTGTCAGGTCTTCGTTATAGAACACTCCGTATATGTCTCCGGTGACGAAATCATACGACATCGTGGAGGGTAGCAGAGCGAACGAGGGCTCTTCTGCGAATGTCATTGAGACTTCCTTCCAGGTGCGGGTGTCTATGACGGTTGTCGCCACTCCGGTGAGGGCCCCCATCATGTTGATGTTGCGGATGCCGTAGAGATAGCCGTTGCGCACGGCGTTTCCCATCCAGTTCTCACTCATGGCCGTCCAAAGAGGTGTGGAAGCAAGTCCATCCGAGCCTATTCTGAAGTCGTAGACCCCGTAAGGCACTTCTCCGATCGACAACGAGGCCCATGAGTCAGCAGAAATCAAAGAGCCTTTGAATGTCCTGTTGTTGAAATCAGCCGCGTTGACGCGTTGGGGCGCCGGATTCCTCATCTTTAGTTTAGCCTGAGGTGTGGGATAGCCCTTTACCTCAAGCAGCCGTCTCGGTCCGGGCGCGTCGGCGTTGCCTGACGGAATGCCGGCTGCCGCCATGAAGACTGTTGTCATCATGGCGAGCGTAGCTGTGGTAAATAACTTTTGTTTCATAATTGTAGTATTGCTGTTGATTGTTACTGTTGTCCTGCAATGCCTTTGACTGCCGTGCCGTCTCCCTTTATCCGGATGTAGAGGCCGTTTTCGGGAATATCCTGAAGGCGCCGTCCGTCCATGCTGTAATATTTATCACCAATTGATTCCGGATATGCAGTTCCGGTTTCAATCCCGTTGGTTTTACTGATTGTGAAGACAGTTCTTGCCACGCTGCGGGGCGTTATGTAGCTCATCGATTCCCCGTCGACCAGTACAGCCTCATAGCTTCTGCCTGGAACAGCGTTCTCAAATACGCCTGAGAAATGAATCTCGATCTCTTCATCCGGTTCGGCCTGGGCAAATACCGGTCCCACACATCCGTATATGTCTGAGCTTTCCAGCCCGTAGAAATAGAGGAATACGAGTCCCGAATATATTGCGTCATCGGATGCCGACAGAGTGGCCGTGGCATTTATATCCATTGGATCCACATTGTCGTTGTCTCCGAAATCCGGACTTTTCACCGCAATGGCCCTGTTTTCCCCACATTCTTTGACATTGACTGTCATTGCCTCTGATATCACGGCGTTCCAGCCGTTGACAACAACAAGATTGTATTCTCCCGGCTCCGCGTTGAAATTTGCCGAAATGGTAATTGGCTTTTCCTCTCCCGGCATTACGTCGATGGTGAAAGTCTCGCCGGCCGCCACCTGTCTGCCGGTAACTTTGTCGGTGAGGGCCGCTGAGACCTTTCCGAAATACCCGGTTCCGCCGACATTGGTCACGCGCGTGTCAAGGAGTGTTTTTGCTGTGGTGTAGATTTCACCTCTGACTTCAGGCAGGGTGGCTTTAATATCGCTCATCGAGGGGTTTTCAAATCTGATATGGCCTTCCGATACCGTTGCCATAAGATAATTGGGAAAAGTCAGGTCCAGGTCCCGAATGCGTTCATGACGCTTTCCGTCATATGGTCTGGCGAAGGGGTAAAGAATGTAGCAACCGTCCTCCAGAGCCGATAGATCCATTTCGGGAAAAATGATATTCCGGCAGTTCTCCCCGTAACCGAGGGTTATGGATTCCGGGATTTCTGTTGACGCGACAATTTTTCCGTCGTTATCCTCCACATCTATGCCGATGAAGAAAGTCACGGAGTCCTGCCAGCCAACATTGTTGACTCTGCCGTTGAGACGTATTTTCACCGGAGTTGAAGTCTCTGTTTTTGAAGGAGCTGTGAGGCCCTCTTCAGAAATGAGTGTAACGGTTGTCTCGGAATCTTCCGCCGGAGCCTGTATTCCTGTGATTATAAACTGGCGGCTGTTGAATCCTCCGTTGCTTCCGCCGGTGCCTTGCGTGGCGGGGGTCAGATAATTCAGGTTGAAATATCCGTTGCTCATTCCGCTCCAGCCCCAGTTTACGTGTACCATTCCTTTATCATCCATACCGTCAAGCACGAATGCGTGGCCACCCTCATCAGAGAATCCCGTCGCGAAGACCGGACGTCCGCACGAAAGCTCCCCGCTTATCACCCGCTTCCATTCGGATATGTCATAGTTTGAGCGCATTCTCATGGCGACGCCCTTGTCGTAGCTGAAATATTCGGTAAGAGCTTTCGGCCAGTCCTGGCTCATGGCGCCGCTTTGCCATCCGTAATTCATGGAAATGGCGATTCCTGCATCATACATAAGCTTGGCGACTGCGGATTTCTCCTCTTCAGCCGATTCATCGCCATACCGCGGCGTCATGTTTCCCCAGTCATATTCGCTTTGGCTGAAATCCATGCTTATGACCCCCATATTCTTATCGTCCGATACTGTTTCATTGAGTGTGT
>DKYZ01000015.1:0-21614 GCA_002493515.1 Porphyromonadaceae bacterium UBA7087
GTCAGGCGGCTTGCCGCCTAAGAAATGGAAGACGCGGAACCGGGAAAGAACACGCTCTGCGGGCTTGTCGCGGAATCGGTAAGAACTTTTCGTTGCCACCCGTCTGCATCTGTTGGAACGGAGGAACTGGAATCATTCTCTCCGCTCATTGGAACAGAAGAAAGATACTGGCCCGGGACCGGAAAAATTCCTGGCGGACGAGGGCGTCCGCCTTCCCAGTGAGGGCGGACACCGTCCCAGTGAGAGCGGACACCATCCCAGTGAGGGCGGACACCGTCCCAGTGAGGGCGGACGCCATCACGGTTTTATTTGGAGGTTCCGATTTGTTTCACTAAATTTGAACGCAGTAACACGATTTCACCGACGGTTATGGCTGACAAGACTCAAAATTTCAAACATATGCATACTTACAGATTCCGAATTTCATTGATCGCGGCTTTATATGGACTGGCGATGCTGACGGCGGCCGCCCGGAATCCATACCTTCCCCTCTGGGAGCATATCCCCGACGGAGAACCGTATGTGTTCGACGACCCGGACGCACCGGGCAGGAAGAGGGTGTACCTCTACGGTTCCCATGATTCGATGAAGACGGAATACTGCGGTCTGGAGCAGGTGGTATGGTCGGCTCCGGTCGACAATCTCACCGACTGGCGGTATGACGGCATAATCTTCAAGTCAGAGAGAGACCGGGACGGCAATCCCCTCCATGAAGGAGGCAAAGGCGACATGCTATATGCGCCCGATGTGGCCGAAGTCACGGAAAAGGACGGCACAAAGACCTACTACCTCTACCCCAACAACCAGGCGGGAGGACGGCAGGGGATGGTGGCGAAAAGCCGACGGCCCGACGGCCCGTTTGAAGTATGCAACTGGAGCGCCGACAGCCCCTCGGAAACCGACGGCGTGCTGCGGTTCGACCCGGCAGTGTTTGTCGATGATGACGGAAGGGTCTACGGCTACTGGGGATTCGGACGCTCATACGGGGCGGAACTCGACCCCGCCACCATGGCCACGGTCAAGCCGGGCACAGAGATAGTGGAAGACCTGGTTGCGGGAATGGAACAGGAGGGGCCCTTCAGATTCTACGAAGCCTCCTCCATGCGCAAGATCAGTGGAAAATATGTGTTTGTCTACAGCCGCGTCACGCGCGACGGCGAGTTCGGTCTGCCCGCCTCCAACTATACCCTCGCCTACGCCTACGGCGACAGCCCCCTGGGACCCTTCACCTACGGTGGGACGATAATAGACGGCAGGGCCAGGGGCACTGACGAGAACGGCGAAGTGACAGCCACGGCATATCCGGCGGGCAACACACATGGCGGCCTCTGCGAGATCGGCGGCAGATGGTGGGTGTTCTATCACCGCCAGACCGGCCTCAACGAGTTCGCCCGGCAGGCGATGGTGGCGCCGGTGGATGTCGCTGTGGAGGAGGGACCCGGAGGGAAAGTGCTCATCTCGGAGGGGGAATATAATTCCGAGGGTTTCGCCGTAGAGGGACTGGATCCATTGGAGACGACACCCGCCGGAACCGCCTGCTATCTCACCGGCCCCGAGAAAGCCTGGAACAGTTTTCCGAATTTCCATTTTTCCGGCTCGTATGTCAAGTCCACATATTTCGATTCCGAGTCATATGCCGCCCCTTTCAATCAGAAAATACCGTTCAGTCCGGTGGTGAACAATACTGACGGTTCCACGGTGGGATACAAGTATTTCGATTTCTCCCGTCTCGGGGCGGAGAAGGAGATCGAGTTTATCTGCCACATAGTGCCGCAGGGCGTCGACGGGACTGTGATACTGATGACGGGGAGTCCCTTTCCGAGCAAAGGGGGGAAGGAGGTAGGCAGCTTCAGGGTGACGGCGCAGATGCCTCCGGTATTTACCGAGATACGCACTCCGGCACACGGCATTTCCCCTTCGGAAGGGAAACAGCCGCTCTACCTCCTTTTCAAATCCGACACCAAGGGTAAGTCGGTCTGCGAGCTATACGACCTTCGGTTCGCCCCGAAAGCCCCCTCCTCCCCGACCCCGTGAAAAACTGAAAGGCCCCCTCTCCGGCCGCAGGGTCAGCCGAGGTCGAAGATTCCGGCGGAACGGGCCGCGTGCCGCCCGGCGTCTGATTCCCGCCGTCGGGGAAGCGGCATCTCGCAGTAGCAGATATGTAGCCCGATGGCGCGGGTCATGAGCAGGTCGTCGTGACGCCCCGGCAACGCGCCGTAGCTGCCGTTCTGCCGGCATTCATACGTAAGGTTTTCTTCATAGCGTTAAAAGTTTAGTAGATTTGTTTGCCGCAAAGTTAATAACATTTCTATTATATTTCCAAATATTTTTATGATTATTTTTCACAGCAAAATAATATTTTTTGTGGGATAACAATCATCGGCTTGATTTAGGCCATAACTTTGCATCGCAAAACAACAGCAACCAATAACAAGAGATTATGAAAAACAGAACGAAGCCCGTCAAGGGCAACCTCAAGACGCGCATCGGGGAGCTGCTCCGCAGCTATCTCCGCGAGTCGGACGGCAGCGAGGCGATAGCCACGCTATCGGAAATATCGGAGAAATCGGGGCTATCGGAGTTATCGGAGAAATCGGAATTATCAGAATTATCAGAATTATCGGAATTATCGGAATTATCGGAATTATCAAAGAGCCCCGAGCGCTCTGATTCCTCTGAGAGCCTCGACAACTCCGATTCCTCCGATTCCTCCGATAGCTCCGATTCCTCCGATTCTTCCGATTCCTCCGATCGCCAGCCCAAGTGCTGTCTGCCTTTCGCCGTCAGGCGAAATCTCGCGCTCTCTCTCCGGCAGATCAGAGAGTTTGCCGAAGAGCATGAGCTCGCCATGGAGATGATCGAGGCGGCCTTGCGAATCCTTCTCGAAATCGCCGCCGGTATGGCAAAAGGGAAGATAACCACAGCGATGCTGCAGTGCGCCCTGAAGATTCTCAACTACGAGCGTGACAGGAAGCAGGCCCATGACGAGGGTGTTGTGGAAGGCCGCAACGAGACCATAGGCGCCAGATACCTCAACGACACCGACGACGGTCTGCCCCATCTCGCCTCCGGTCCGGCCTCCGGCCCCACGACCTCCTCCATCTTCGACCTGGCGAGAGAATGCAGAAACAGCTGAAGGTGATAACGATAAACTATAAGTGATTAACGATTAACGACAGTAAGTTATGAGTACGACAAACTTTCCAGGCACTCCCGCCACAATCGGCGCTACGGCCAACGTCTCCGGAGGCATCGCCCCGGGCAATCTCATCGAACCCGACATTGACGAGGAGCTCTTCCTCTTCAACTCCGACGACACTCCGCTGATGAACCTCATGCTGCGCGCCAAGCGCGTGAAGGTGAACTCCCCGGAAATCGACCACTACATGATTGACGAGCCGAAGGCCGTTTTCCTCACCGAGACCAAGCTCGAGAGCACTGGCGCGTATCAGGCCGTGCTGCCGCTGGCCAACAGCGACCGCAACATCCCGCGCAATTTCTCCACACTGCTCGTGAAGGGAATCGACGGCTACACCCCCGACGGGCAGACCCGCACACCGGGAAAATACCTCATGCTTTTCGTGAAGGATCGCGACACCGCCACCAACAATCCGGTGGTCAGGGCCGTCAACGGGCCGAAGGCCTCCCCCACCGACGAGTATTCCACTGTGCCCGCCATACCCGCCGGCACCACGATAATCATGCTCGCCAATTCCCTCTACGAGACACAGAAGGATGTGGAGCCCGAGAGCACAGTGCCACAGCCCACGCGCATATACCTTCAGAAGAGGGGCATGAACCAGGTGGTGAGCGACTACTTCGAGAGCCAGAAGAAGCGCATACCTTTCGGCAAGGCCATAATCGCCGAGCAGGCAATCGCCAATTTCAAGGTGCAGGGCAACCGCACCCTATGGGCCGGACGCGCCGGCAAGTTCAAGATCGACGTGCCCAGGATGGGGATGCAGTATATCTATACCACGGAGGGAATCCGCTGGCAGTTCAAGCGCGAGCTCCAGCATTCGGGCCGCTGGACGGTAGAGAAGATCATCGCCCTGGCCAAGATGTTCTTCACCGGCGAGGACGTGCCCAAGACCGCCCTCCTGCTTGCCGGGAAGAACCTTCTGGAAGAGATACAGTGTATCGACTTCTCCAAGCATCCGGAGATACAGATATCGAGCATGACCAACGCCCTGGGATGGAGCGTGACAAACTTCCACACCGTCTTCGGCGACATCCAGATAAAGCGCGAGCCCACGCTCGACCGTCTGGGCTGGAGCAACTCCGGCGCACTGATCGGGGAAGACCGCCTCGTGCATTACGTCTTCTCGACCGAACACCGCTTCTCCGACCGCATGGAGGGTGAGGAGGCCACGCGCAACGGAATCCTCATCTGGGACGCACTCGCCCTAAAGGGGAGCTGCCACATCTGGATCGACGGCGAGAAGGAGAGCGAGGGGCATGCGGCAACCGGCATCCGCCTCTGGGAGAGCGCCGAGGCTCCAGAAGACACCTCCTTCATCTACTACCTGCTGTGCGAGTGCCCCGGCATATCGCCGAACGCACGCACCGGCCAGCTCTGGAGCCACGACGGCACCTCCTGGCGGGAGCGCATCGGAAACATAGAGCTTTAACACATCTATAAAAGCTATAAAATGTCAAGACCACGAACCTACGGCATCCACGGCCTGATGGAATGGCGCGGCGTCTTCCCCCTGGGGAGGACGTCGATAGCCATCGACTTCTCCGGAGGCACTTTCTCCGGTCTGGGCCACACCCCAGCCACCTTCACCACCTCCGACCGGGCCATCCAGCATATCATAGAGACAAGCGAGCACTTCCGCTCAGGGCGAGTGAAACGCATCCTCTCGGTGTTCGACCGCCTGGAGGAGCAGCAGCAACACAATGCCGCCGAGCCGCCCGAGCCGGAACCGAAGTGCGGGAAAATCACCTACGAGGCCAGCGACCCCAACGACGCTGCCGACTGGCTCGAGACCCAGGCCCTCATCTCCACCGAGGGCATCACCGACCCCGAACGCCTCATCGAGCTTGCCGCCGCCAACCGCATCACGCTGAGCATCGGGCCGAACACCAGGACAAAAACAAAGAAAACATGAAATGCAATGAAATCATCGACCACGCCCTGCTCCTGCTGGGCCACTCCCCCCTCCGGTGTCCGCCGGAGGGGGCGTCAGGAGCCGGAGCCCCCGTGCTGCGCCAGCGTCTGCTCCAGAGCATCGAGCCCTGCGCGGCGCGTCTCGCCCTATCCCTGTTCCGCCGGGAGGCGTCCCTGACGCGTCCTCTCCCCGACACTACGCTCGCCCGAGACAGTCTCGGGCGTCTTTACCTACGGCTCCCTTCCGACTATCTCCGAATCGCCCTCATCCGCCTCTCCGACTGGCGACGCGACGTAACCGAGACTTCGGACCCGCTTTCCGCGGAGTCCGCCGCCCAATGGTCGCCCTGGCGCGGCATACGCGCCTCGGAAGAGCGTCCGCTCTGCATGGAGGCCACAATCACGCTGCCCGAGGGAATCCCCGGGCGCGTGCTGCTGCTCTTCGGATCGCAGTCGCCGGAACCTGACGTGACTGAGGCGCTCTATTGCCCCTCTCCGGCAGTGACAACCGACGACGACGGCTCGCTACACATCGCCTGGCCCGAGAAACTGCTTCATCCGCTTGCCTCGGCAATAGCCAAAAACCTGCGCGACGACCCTTGCTTCCCACAATAGTGCAATCACGGAGAAAAGTCATTTTTTCCGCGGTTTAAGGCAAAAAGGCCCCCGAAAACCTATGTTTTTAACAAATTTTAGTGTTATTTTTAAATTTTCCAAGGAGGCTCTTTGTTTTTCTCAACATTTTGACATAATTTTGTTGACCATTTAAATCTAAGCATACAACCCATGGATAGAATTGACAACCTTGACAAGAAGATTCTCAACATTATTATGAATAATGCGAGAATCGCATCAAAAGACGTCGCCATTGTCTGCGGCGTCTCCAGAGCCGCCATCCATCAGCGCATCCAGCGACTCATAGACATGAAAGTCATAGTAGGCTCCGGATATAACGTCAACCCCAAGACCCTCGGCTACAACACCTGCACCTATGTAGGCGTGAAGCTCGAGAAAGGCTCTATGTACCGCGACGTGGCACGCGAGCTCGAGAAGATTCCCGAGATTGTGGAGTGCCATTTCACCACAGGCCCCTACTCCATGCTCATAAAGGTGTTCGCACAGGACAACCAGAACCTCATGGAGCTTCTCAACGACAAGATCCAGTCGATCCCCGGAGTGACGGAGACCGAGACACTCATCTCCCTGGAGCAGACGCTCAACAGGCAGATCCGCATCCCTGTAAAAGATTAAAAATCACACGGCAGGCCGCCCCCCGCCTCGGGGGGCGGCGGCAAATATAATGAAATGAAAAAATCCTACATCTACACCGCGCTGGCTGCGCTGCTAATGGCAGTGGTGGCCATTTTGTTTTTCTATCCCGATGATTTCAAGGGGAACGTGCTCCAGCAGCACGACATAATGCAGGGCCTGGCAAACGGCCAGGAGGGAAAGGCTTTCACCGAAGCCACAGGAGAGGCCACACGCTGGACTAACTCCCTCTTCGGCGGCATGCCCAACTTCCAGATATCCCCTACCTATCCCGCCAACAGGATGCTCTCCTGGATCAACAGCGCATACGGCCTGTGGCTCCCCGCCCCGGCCAACCTCCTCTTCTCGATGATGCTTGGTTTTTTCATCATGTGCCTCTGCCTCGGGCAGAAATGGTATAACGCGATGTTCGCCGCCTTCGCCTGGGGCTTCTCCTCCTATTTCATAATAATCATAGGCGCCGGCCACATCTGGAAATTCGTGACCCTCGCCTATATACCGCCTACAATAGGCGGCATAGCCCTCTGCTACAGAGGGAGATACCTCGCCGGCTCCGCCCTCGCCGCCCTTGCCGGGGCCCTGCAGCTGCAGAGCAACCATCCCCAGATGTCGTATTACTTCATCTTCGTGGTGGTCTTCATGATCCTTGCCTGGCTGGCGTCGGCAATCAGGAAAAAGACGCTCCAGCGCTGGAGCATAGCCACATGCTGCGTCCTGGCGGCCGGGCTTTTCGCCGTGGCGGCCAACTCCGCCTCCCTCTACAACACCTGGCAGTATTCCAAGGAGACTGTGCGCGGACGCGCCACCGAGCTCACGCCCGCCGACGGAGCCGCCGCGGGAGCCGGAATGGACCGCGCCGCCATCACCGCCTGGAGCTACGGCATCGACGAATCGTTCTCCCTGCTGATACCCAACGTCAAGGGGGGCGCCACAATCAAGCCCGTGGCCGGAAACAACACCCTGCTCGACGTCTCGCAGACAGAGAAGGCCGAGGAGATTCCCCTCACGATGCAGGAGCGCCAGTTCATCGCCCAGTTCCCGCAGTATTTCGGCGACCAGCCCATGACCAACGGCCCTGTCTACGTCGGGGCGTTCGTCCTCGTCCTGGCCGTGCTCGCCCTCCTCATCGTCAACACCCCCATGAAATGGGCCCTCCTCGCGGCGGCGGTGCTCTCGCTCTGCGTCTCCTGGGGCCACAACTTCCCGGGGCTCACCAATTTCCTCATCGACAACTTCCCGGGCTACAACAAATTCCGGGCCGTCTCCAGCGCGCTCGTGGTCTTCGAGTTCTGCATCCCGCTCCTGGCCGTGCTCGCCATACGCAAGATGACCGAAACCAAGGATTTCCTCGCCCGCTATTCCTGGACACTCTACGCCGTCACGGGCGTGGCGGCCCTGATATGCATCGTCGGATGGCTCTGGCCCGAGACATTC
The DNA here is from genome assembly GCA_002493515.1 of Porphyromonadaceae bacterium UBA7087. GTDB lineage: Bacteria > Bacteroidota > Bacteroidia > Bacteroidales > Muribaculaceae > Lepagella. Next base: position 7,817 of record DKYZ01000015.1, read on the forward strand.
GGCACACCCTTCTCGGCCTCCGAGCTTGAGCAGCTCTCCCAGGCCGGATTCTTCTCCAACCCCGACTATGCCCACGTGGCCAACGCCGTGCGCGAGTCGCGTCTGAGCCTGGTGAGCGGCGACTCGCTGCGCTCGCTGATATTCATCCTGCTCGGCTTCGGAGTGACCATGATATACCTGAAGGGGATGTTCACAAGCGCGCCCCTGTTCGCCGCCGCGCTCTCCGCAGTGGTTGTCATCGACCTCTATCCGGTAGGCAAGCGCTACGTCAACACCGACAATTTCACCGAGCCCATGCACATGGAGGCCGCCCTCTCCCCGACAGCAGCCGACAGGCAGATACTCGCCGACACCACCAACTACAGGGTGATGGACGTAGACGGCTTCTCCGATGCCCGCTCCTCATATTTCCACAAGACCATCGGAGGCTACCACGCGGCCAAGCTGACGCGCTACAACGACCTCATCACGCGCCAGATATCGCGCAACAACATGCAGGTGCTCAACATGCTCAACGCCAAGTATCTCATCGTGGGCGACAGCGTCATCACCAACCCCGACGCCCTGGGCAACGCCTGGTGGGTAGACCGCCTGACATACGTGGCGACACCGGACGCGGAGATGGAGGCGCTCGACACCATCACCCCGGCACACCACGCCGTGAGCGGAAGCCTGTTTGAGAAGGTGCTCGGACAGGCGCGCCCCGTGAGCGCAGGCGACACCATCTACGAGACCACCTATGCCCCCAACCGCCTCAGCTACAAGGCGCGTAGCGCCAACGGCGGCGTGGCCGTCTTCAGCGAGATATATTTCCCCTGGGGATGGGAGGCCACAATCGACGGGAAGCCGGCTCCGATCGGGCGCGTGGACTACGTGCTGCGTGCCCTCAACGTGCCTGCCGGAACCCACGACATAGTGTTCACATTCGACCCGAAGTCGCTCAAGACCACCAACACGCTGGCCGTCATATCCGTGATTCTCATCTACGTGACGTGTGCCGCGGCCATCGGGCTATGGCTCCTGCGCCGCTTCGCCCCGAGAAAGGAGAAGAAAAACAAAACCGCCTAACCGAACGAAATTGAGGATACTGTCATATAGAAGATGGAGGCACACCCACGGGTATGGCGTTCATTCCCCATTCGCCTACCGGGTGGTGAGCGATGCGGTGCGCCCGAGTCGCGGCTACGCCTATTACGGCGACCATGACATAGAGTGCGCCTTGCTGGAAAACGGCATCCGTGACCGCCACGCGGAGCATCTTGCCAGACTCGCGCTCCGGCTGTGCGACATAGTGCGGCCGGAGGCGGTCTTCATCAGCCAGGCGTTTCCGCGTGCCGAGGCCATTGCCCTCGAGGCTGCCGTAAGGGCTGCCGGAAGCGCGATAGCCATACGGCATTCCCTCAAGGAGGCGCGCAGTTGCGGCCTTGTGATATCATATGGCGAGTCGGCGGCGGCTGTTCTGGGCGAATGCGCCGCCGGGCCGGGCACCACCCTGCTGCTTGACTTCGTGTCTGAGGGCTTCCTTCACACGCTCTTCTCCCATGTCGGCGAGGGGCTGCTTCTCGAAGGTGTCTCCTCAGGCATCATATTCAACCGCCGCGGAATGACGCGCACGGAATATACCCTCTTCCTCTGATTACGGTTTCACATTATGGATGAGCTGCGTCCGATAAAAGACAACGAGAGCCTTCAGCACGATTTCCAGGCGTACCTGCGCCTGGAGCGCGGCCTGTCGGAGAATACGCTGCTGGGATACTCGGTAGACGTGGCGCATCTGCTCGATTTCCTGACGGAGCGCGGCCTGACTCCGGCGACAGCCACCGACTCCGACCTGCATGAGCTTATACAGGAGATCCACGCCACGGGAGTGGCGGCACGTACTGTGGCGCGCCTTACGGCCGGGATACGTTCCTTTTTCCGTTTCCTCTCCCTGGAGGGGTATATAAAGAAAAATCCTTCCGAGCTGCTGGAGTCGCCCCGGCTTGAGCAGAAACTTCCCGACGTGCTCTCGGTGGAGGAGATTGACGCCATGGTGGCCGCCATACCCCTGGAGAAGGATGAGAGCGTCAGAAATCATGCCATAATCGAGACGCTCTACGGCAGCGGACTGCGGGTAAGCGAGCTGGCGGGGCTGCGCATTCCTCTCGTAAATCTGGAGGAGTCGATGCTGATTGTGGAAGGGAAGGGGGGTAAGGAGCGGATGGTGCCGATGTCACCGCGCTCAGTGCAGCTCATCGAACTGTATCTTCCGCAGCGGGCACAGCTTGACATAAAGCGCGACAGCTCCGACATACTGTTTCTGAACCGGCGCGGCCGTGCCCTGAGTCGCGTCATGATTTTCTACATCATCCGCGACCTGGCTGCGGCCGCCGGCATCACCAAGAGAGTCAGCCCGCACACCCTCCGCCATTCCTTCGCCACCCATCTCCTGGAGGGGGGCGCCAACCTCCGGGCCATCCAGGAGATGCTCGGCCACGAGTCGATCGCCACCACCGAAATCTACCTCCACCTTGACCGCGGCTCGCTCCGCCAGCAGCTCCTCCTCCATCATCCCCACTACGCCAACAAACTATAAGCGATGAACGAAAGGTAATCAGCAGCTGGCGGCGAACAATCGTTAACTTACCGAACAATCACTAACTTAAGGGGTATTGTGATAAAGAATAGCAGAATGTGCAGTAAATTTGCGTTGTTAAACTATTTTTTGTAACTTCGCGTTATAAACAAACCGAAACACCACAAAGCCTATGAGACAATCCCGCAAACCATCTACAAAAGATATAAGGGAAACTGCAGATCGTCCGACAGAGAGAACTGCCGCCACCGCCAATGCCAAAAGAATCAGGCTGTCGCTGGTCTCCAAAGCGGAAAGGGATAAATATCGTGTCCCGGTCTATGATTACATCCTCTGATGGGTTACTCTTTAAAATCGTACCACGCATCAAGAATCATGCGTAGTAACGACCCCTCTTCACTGCGGCCTGTCACGTTGTGGAAATTCAGGTCTACCAAGAGTAACAAATTATATATTGTTGAGGTAGAGGAATTTCCATATCATTTTTTTGGTCTTAAGTTTTATTACAAGGGTGTAGCACTGAGTAAAAAACGATATTCCCTTCTGACGAATGACTATGAACCCCGAACCATCGTAATGTCATGCATAGATATAATGCGCAGATATTATGACGATGATCCGCTCGCCTCGTTCGGATTTGTAGCTGCCGACGACCTGTCTCCCAACACTGATGTGGAAAAACCTAACAAGCGTTTCCGATTCTATCGCAGAATGATGCTTACCATGTTCAGTCCCAATTTATTTGTACAATACGCCGACGTAAGGAACTCTGTCTATATCTTAGTCAACAAGGAGATGCTTCGCCAGGGCGTGGTAACAGTTAGAAAAATAGAAACCGAACTATCTGACTTATATTTAGGGGAATACAGCCTTATTTCGTATTAATTAAATCCGAAGACGCCACATTACAGTTGTTTTTCCGTAGCTTTGCGAACGCCTGCTCGAAATCGGCGATTATATCCTCCACGTCCTCAAGGCCGAGCGAGATACGCAGAAGCGTGGGTGTCACACCGGCCTTTATCATGTCAGCCTCCGAAAGCTGCTTGTGGGTGGTGGATGCCGGATGGGTCACGACGGTGATGGAGTCGCCTATCATGGTCATGTGGGCTGCAAGCTGCAGGGATTCCACAAATCTGGCGGTGGTGTCGACATCGCCCTCCAGCTCGACGTTAAGCACCGCGCTTCCTCCGTTGAATCTGAAATATCTGGCAGCGTTGGCATGCGACGGATGATCCTCGAAACCGACATAGCTGACCGTCTTCACGGCCTCGTGACCGCGCAGGTATTCAGCCAGACGTCTGGTGGACTCCACCTCATGGCGCACACGCAGCGAGAGCGTCTCCAGTCCAAGCATCATCAGATACGTGTCGAAAGGCGAAGGACAGGCCCCCAGGTCACGAAGACCATCCACGCGGCATTTCACGGCAAACGCGCCCTTGCCGAAAGCCTGGTAAAGATTCAGGCCGTGATACCCCTCCGACGGACCGTCCACATTAGGGAATTTCCCGTTGCCCCAGTCGAAAGTGCCGCCGTCGACGATTATGCCCCCCATGGCTGTTCCATGGCCGTTGATCCATTTCGTGGCCGAATCCACGACTATGTCGGCACCCCAGTCAAAGGGATTGCACAGGTATCCTGCCGCACCGAAGGTGTTGTCTATCACCAACGGCACCCCGGCCTGATGAGCCACTTCCGCAAGCGCCGCGATATCCGGCACCTCACATGTGGGGTTACCCATGCTCTCGGCATAGACGGCCTTGGTGCGGTCATCCACCAGGGCGGCCATGTCGGATGCCGCCGAGGTCGGCGCGATCCGGATTTCGATGCCGAGACGGCGCAGGGTGCATCTGAACAGATTGTATGTCCCTCCGTAGAGCAACGGCGACGCCACGATATTGTCACCCTCCGAAGCCAGACATGTCAGCACAGTGACTATCGCCGACATTCCCGATGAGGTGGCTACAGCGCCGACACCCCCGTAGAGGGCCGCGATGCGCTCCTCGTAATTAGTAGTGGTGGGATTCTGCAGCCGGGTGTAGATATTGCCTGCCTCGCTCAGCTCGAAGAGATTGGCTGCATAGTCGCACGACTTGAAGCGGTAGGCCGACGTCGGATATATGGCCACGCCACGTGAACCTGTGGCCTCCTGCGGGTTCAGTCCCGCATGAATCTGTCTCGTCGCAAATTTCAGTTTCTTAAAATCCATAATCGTATAGTGTTTTGTTATTCATTATTCTCCTGAGGGGGGCCGGCATATTACGTGAAAACCGGCTCCTGAGTCAGGAACCGGTTGTATGATGTCTTGCAAATATGCCTACGCAAAAAAACTACACCCGGCTCCACCGACTGCACATGACCATCATCATCGACATGACCTGCGTCATTCCGAAGTCTCCATATAATAGATGTGTCATCTCGTGCTTTGTCATTTTCCGGATGCTTTAACGCCGCAAATTTAACTGTTTTTATCCAATCCGCCAAATAAATGACAGCAATTCGACGCAAATATGGAAAAACAGAAGCCCATCTTTCCGCACATCCCATTGTGCCGCGAATATAGCGAGCGGGGCTTTTTGGTTAATTTATCATAAATTTGGGGCGATTTTTTGGTATTTTTCTTTTTTATGCCTATTTTTGCTTTATCAAATCCGTCGGAGGCTATCCGTGGCCTCCTTCCATGACAAACCCAACCATAAAGTTACCTATAATTACCTCTTGATGAAATTCATTCTGGCATTGACAGTCGCAGCAGCCACAGCCCTTCCGGCTCTGGCGCAGCGCAGCGACACCGCGCTTAAGAACTGGGAGTTCTCCAAGGACAGCACTTCCTGGCAGAACGCCACCATACCCCACGACTGGGCAATCTACGGCCCCTTCGACCGTAAATATGACCTCCAGAAGGTCGCCGTGGAGCAGAACGGCGAGACCGAGGAGACCTGGAAAACAGGCCGCACGGGAGGCCTCCCCTACATCGGAAAAGGATTCTACAAGACCACCGTCAACATCCCCGACACCGCGGGACGCTCCAATGCCCTGGTCTTCGACGGCGCCATGAGCAATGCCCACGTATACGTCAACGGCCATCTCGCCGCCTTTTGGCCCTATGGCTACAACTCATTCTACGTGAGCCTCGACGGACTCGCCCGCCCCGGCGAGAACAACATCGAGGTGAGCCTCGAGAACAAGCCGCAGTCCTCGCGCTGGTATCCCGGTGCGGGACTCTACCGCAACGTGCATCTGGTCTCCACCGACCGTGTGCATATCCCCGTATGGGGCACCATCCTGACAACGCCCTACGTATCAAAGGAATACGCCACTGTAATGCTCCGTACAGAGCTTGAGGGCGTCTCCAAGGGCGAGGACGTGACTCTCTCCACCGTAATCAAGGACGCATCCGGAAAGACGGTCGTCTCAGACCGCCATGACTACAAGATATATCCCGGAGTGGACCTCACGCAGAACTTCGTCGTGAGAAATCCGTCGCTCTGGACACCCGAGACCCCTGCGCTCTACACCGCAGAGACCTCAGTGATAAAGAACGGAAAAACCGTAGACTCCTACTCCACCCGCTTCGGAATACGCTCCGTGGAGGTGCGCAACGGCGAGGGTTTCTTCCTCAACGGCGAGAAGCGCCAGTTCAAGGGGGTCTGCAACCACCACGACCTCGGTCCGCTCGGAGCCGCTGTCAACAAGGCCGCGCTGCGCCATCAGCTTGAGATGCTCAAGGAGATGGGAGCCGATGCCGTGCGCACAGCCCACAACATGCCGACACCGGAACTGGTGGAGCTTTGCGACGAGATGGGACTAATGATGATGATCGAGCCTTTCGACGACTGGGGCTTCCGCCCGAAGAGCAAGAACGGCTACGGCTCCATCTTCAACGAATGGGCCGAGAAGGATATGGTCAACATGCTGCGCCATTACCGCAACAACCCATCGGTGGTGATGTGGTCGATAGGCAACGAGGTGCCCAGCCAGTGGGGACCCGACGGCATATCCGAGCTCAAGTTCCTCCAGGACATCGTACACCGCGAGGACCCGACACGCCCCGTTACCTGCGGCATGGACCAGGTGGACGCCGTAATCAGCAACGGTTTCGCCGCGGCTCTCGACGTGCCAGGCTTCAACTACCGCGTACACCGCTACAAAGACGCCTATCCCAAGCTGCCCCAGAACATCCTGCTCGGCTCGGAGACCGCCTCCACCGTATCGTCACGCGGAAAATATTTCTTCCCCGTGGAATACAAGCCGCAGGTGACACGCCCCGGCAACCAGAGCAGCAGCTACGACACCGAATATTGCTCCTGGAGCAACATCCCCGACGATGACTTCGCAGCCGCCGACGACCTCCCCTACGACATGGGACAGTTCGTATGGACAGGTTTCGACTACCTTGGCGAGCCCTCCCCCTACGACACCGACGCCTGGCCGAGCCACAGCAGCTACTTCGGAATAATCGACCTCGCCTCCATCCCGAAAGACAGATATTATCTCTACCGCTCCAAATGGAACGAGAAAGACCATACCCTCCATATCCTTCCCCACTGGAACTGGAAAGGACGCGAGGGGGAGGTGACGCCGGTATTCGTCTACACCGACTCCCCGAAGGCGGAGCTCTTCATCAACGGCAAGAGCCAGGGCGTAAGGGAGAAGAACGACAGCACGAACATGAACCGCTACCGCCTGATGTGGAACGAGACACGCTATGAGCCGGGAGAGGTGAAGGTAGTGGCCTACAACGCCGACGGCAGTGTGGCCGGAGAGAAGACGATGCGCACCGCCGGCAAGCCCCACCACCTCGTGCTCACTCCCAACCGCACATCAATGGATGCCGATGGGGAAGACCTGGTCTACATCACGGTGCAGGTGGCCGACAAGGATGGCAACATAGTGCCCGACGATGAGCGCACGGTAAGATTCAGCGCGAAAGGAGCCGGCAAGTTCCGCGCCACTGCCAACGGCGACCCGACGAGCCTGAGGCTCTTCCACGAGCCAGTGATGGACCTCTTCAGCGGAGCCGCCACCGCCATCGTGCAGGCCTCGGAGGAGCCAGGCGAAGTGACATTCACCGCCACAGCCAAAGGCGTCAGGCCCGCGACGATCACCATCCCCGTGAAAGGGAAGTTCCGCGCCCGGCATGACTGACATCCTCCACATCAATCACATCAGATACATCAAAAACATCCCAGATAATAAAATCCCACCATCATGACAACTCAAGAAATGCAGAAGAACATCGAGAAAGTCTTCAAAGAGAGATTCGGCGGCGAGGGCACGCTCTACGCATCAGCCGGACGCATCAACCTCATCGGCGAGCACACCGACTATAACGGCGGCTTCGTATTCCCCGGCGCCATCGACAAGGTGATCATGGCCGACATCCGCCCCAACGGCCTGGAGAAGGTTAAGGTCTTCTCGATCGACATAAACCAGTATTGCGAGTTCGGACTCCGCGAGGAGGACGCTCCGAAGGAGTCGTGGGCACGCTACATCTTCGGCATCTGCCGCGAGATACAGAAGCGCGGCGGCACCGTGAAGGGCTTTGACGCCGTCTTCGCCGGCAACGTGCCCCTGGGCGCAGGCCTCAGCTCATCGGCCGCCCTGGAGTCGTGTTTCGCATTCGCGCTCAACGACCTCTTCAACGGCAACAAGATCGACAAATTCGAGCTCGCCAAGATCGGCCAGAGCACAGAGCACAACTACTGCGGCGTGAACTGCGGCATCATGGACCAGTTCGCCTCTGTCTTCGGACGCGAGGGCAACCTGATGCGCCTCGACTGCCGCTCGATGGAGTATGAGTATTTCCCCTTCAATCCTAAAGGCTACCGTCTGGTGCTCGTCGACTCCCGCGTGAAGCACGAGCTCGCCGACTCCCCCTACAACCGCCGCCGCGAGTCGTGCGAGCGTGTGGCCAAGGCCCTGGGCGTGGAGACGCTGCGTGACGCCGACATGGAGATGCTCGACAGAATCAAGGATGACATCACAGCCGAAGACTATTTCCGCGCCAAATTCGTGATCGAGGAGAAGCAGCGTGTGCTCGACGTCTGCGAGGCTCTCGTGCGCAACGACTACGAGACCGTAGGCAAGAAGATGTATGAGACACACAACGGTCTGTCGAAAGACTATGAGGTGAGCTGCGAGGAGCTCGACTTCCTCAACGACGTGGCCAGGGAGTGTGGCGTGACCGGCTCCCGCATCATGGGCGGCGGCTTCGGCGGCTGCACCATCAACCTGGTGCGCGACGACATCCACGACAGCTTCGTGGAGACTGCCGTGGCACGCTTCAACGAGAAGTACGGCCATGAGCCGAGAATCTACGACGTGGTAATCTCCGACGGCGCGAGAAAGGTGGCTGAATGATGAGGATCACAAGACGCACCGCCCCCTCTGCGAAGGGGGAGATCACGCTCTTCCGCATAGAGAACGCCTCGGGCGCGTATGCCGAGCTCTCCACACTGGGAGCCGGCATCACGGCCGTGGCCGTTCCCGACAGGGAGGGAAAGATTGAGAACGTGGCCCTCTCGTATGCCGACCCGGCGTCATATATCGCCGACGGGCCTTGCATGGGGAAAGTGCCCGGGCGCTACGCCAACCGCATAGCAAAAGGGCAGTTCGAGATTGACGGCAACAGCTACCAGCTGGCCATCAACAACGGTCCGAACGCGCTTCACGGCGGTCCGGAGGGCTTCCAGAACCAGATCTGGGAGGTCGAGGAGCTTGCAGACGGGGTACGCTTCACCTACCGCGCCAAGGACGGGGAGGAGCATTATCCCGGCAACCTTACGGCCGTGGCGGAGTATCACTGGAGCGATGACAACGTTCTGACGCTTGACCTCTCGGCCTCGACCGACAAGCCGACTGTGGTGAACCTCACCAACCACTGCTACTGGAATCTCGACGGAGCAGACTCGGGCAGTGTGCTGGCCCACACCATGCGTATGGCCTGCTCGCGCTACCTTCCCACTGACGACACGCTCATACCGACGGGGGAGCTCGCTCCGGTGGAGGGAACGCCGATGGATTTCCGCGCGGCCAAGGAGCTCGGACGCGACATAAGGGAGGATTTCCCGGCCCTGCGCTACGGCAAGGGTTATGACGCCTGCTGGGTGATCGACGCCTGGCAGCCCGGGAAGATGAACGAGGAGGCTGTAGTGATCGAGGCCGCGAAATCAGGCAGACGCCTGACTGTCGGCACCGACCAGCCCGGGGCCCATGTCTACACGGGCAACTGGCTTGCCGGATGCCCGGCCAACCGCTCGGGTCGCCCATACGATGACTATGACGGCGTGGCCGTGGAGATGCAGGGTTTCCCAGACGCTCCCAACCATGCCAACTTCCCCTGCCAGACGCTGCGGCCCGGCGAGACCTACCGCCGCACCATCCGCTTCGCCTTCTCCCGGACCTGACCGCTCCGGCGACACATACACTCCGGTTGCCCGCGAACACCGCGTCGCGGACAGCCGGGTACCATTTTCCCATTTTCGGTTTTTTTATTAACTTTGCGGCATGAAGCAGCGTCAGTACGATATCAGGCCTGAGGTGATCAACTATGACGATATACGCAAGATGATCCCCTTCTTCGACGGCAAGCCGGAGCTTGTCGCCAAAATCATGCATTTTCTGCGCCTTGACGAGGTGAACCGCGTCCATTCGACCTATTGCGACACCCCGGGCATTCCCTTCACCCGGAAACTGGTGGAGGAGGAGTTCAAGTTCAGACTGCGCATAGACAATGCCCAGGCTCTCGCCGGATTCAAAGAGGGACCTTTCATCACTGTCTCAAACCATCCCTTCGGATCCTACGACGGCATCCTGCTGCTGTATCTCGTCGGGATGTACCGTCCGGACTTCAAGGTGATGGTCAACCTCTTCCTCAACCAGATTTCCGCCATACGCCCCAACTTCATCGCTGTTGACCCCATGAAATCCGACGACCCGGTAAAGAAAAAAATCACCCTTGACGGAATACGCGAGGCCATGGCCCTCGTCAGGGAGGGCCACCCCATAGGCTTCTTCCCCGCCGGAGCCGTATCCAAGCTCGACCGTTCGCTCCATATCCGCGACCGGCAGTGGCAGCCATCGATAATCCGGCTCATACAGCAGCTCAAATGCCCCGTAATCCCGATATATTTCCACGGCCATAACTCCACATTCTTCAATATCCTCGGCGTGATCGACTGGCGTCTGCGCACCCTGCGCCTCCCCCGCGAGCTCTTCAACATGCGCGGACGGGAAGTCCACATCTCCGTCGGCGACCCTATCCCGGTGGCCGACCAACAGAAATACAAGACCGTCGACGAGCTCGGCGCATACCTGCGCCACGAGACTTACGCCCTTGAGAAAATAAAGTAACGAAACCGACATGCCTTTCAATCCCGACGACGACGAAAACATACGCAAAGCGAAACAGCGCTTCTCAATCATAGGCAACAACCCCGCTTTCCTGGCCGCGATCGACCGCGCCATGAAGGTGGCGCCAATCGACCTGTCGGTGCTTGTCACCGGAGAAAGCGGCGCCGGAAAGGAGTTCTTCCCCAAGATAATCCACAATTTCGGAGCCAGAAAACATAAGAAATACATAGCCGTGAACTGCGGGGCCATCCCCGAGGGAACAATCGACAGCGAGCTCTTCGGACATGAGAAGGGCTCATTCACCGGCGCCCTCTCCGCACGCAAGGGCTACTTCGAGGAGGCCGACGGAGGTACCGTCTTCCTCGACGAGGTGGCCGAGCTGCCCCTCACCACCCAGGCGCGCCTGCTGAGGGTGCTTGAGACCGGCGAGTTCCTGAAAGTCGGTTCATCGACAGTGCAGAAGACCGATATCCGCATCGTGGCGGCCACCAACGTAGACCTCATCAAGGCTGTGGAGAAGGGCAAATTCCGCGAGGACCTCTATTACCGCCTGTCGACGGTGGTGATCACCGTGCCGCCGCTGCGCGAGCGCGGGGAAGACATCATCCTGCTGGCCAGGAAATTCGCCGCAGATTTCTCGGAAAAATACCTCACCGCCCCGATAACGCTCTCCGACGACGCCCGGCGAGCCATGATGCTCTACCGCTGGCCCGGCAACGTGCGCCAGCTCAAGAACATCGTGGAACAGCTCGCACTATTCGACGCCGGCTCTGAAATCAGCCGCCGCACTATCCTCGAGGCCCTACCCTCCGGCGAAGACCTCTTCAAGACCCCCGCCATAGCGCATCCCGAGCATTCATACGAGCGCGAGCGCGAGTTCCTCTGGCAATCGCTTCTCTCGATAAAGGCTGAGCTCTCGGAGCTGAAGAAGGAGCTTCACCACGGCGAGCAGCCAGTAAGGAATTATCCCAGAGGGGCCAAGACTCCGACGTCGCTGATAAAATACAATGCCGATGATGCCGACGACACGTTCTGCACTCCGCTCGTGATTGACGACGGGGACACTCCGGGCGACACGGAGACTCCCATCTCGCTCGAGGAATCGGAACGCGAGACCATCGCCGCTGCCCTGCGCCAGAACGACGGCGACAAGAAAAAGACCGCCGCGCAGCTCGACATCTCGCTCCGCACCCTCTACCGGAAGATACGGGAGCTCGGACTGACGCAATGAACTACCTCACAGACTGACATGACGACTATGCGCGACAAACCAACATCATATGCCGCTGCCATCGCGGCCTCACTCCTTCTGCTCATCTGCTGCGCGGGCTGCATTTCCTACAAGCTCAACGGATCGGCAATCAACTACGACGTCTACAAGACCATCAACATCTCCGAGTTCCCGATACGTGCGGCCCTGGTATACCCGCCATTACAGCAGACATTCGAGAACAAACTGATGGACGCCGTGACGCGCCAGACCCGCCTCCAGGAGGTCGACGGCCCTTCCGACCTCGAGATGAGCGGCGAGATAACCGGCTATTCCCTCTCTCCCCAGGCCGTCGGCACCGACGCCTACGCCACGGAGACCCGCCTCACCATAACAGTGAGAGTGAAATATACCGACACCAAGAATCCCGCAAACAACATCGACCAGTCGTTTTCAGCCTACCGCCAGTTTTCCAGCTCGCTCATGCTCACCGACGTGCAGGATGACCTGTGCAACGAGATTTCCGACGAACTCGTAGACCTGATATTCAACGCCACTCTCGGCAACTGGTAAATCCCCCTAAACTCCCTAAACCCCCTAAAAACCCTAAATTTCCTTTAACCCACACCCCCATGCTCGACTGCCGCATCACCCCAGCACTGAAAGCCATCCGCACCGCTACCGACGAGGAGGAGCTATCACGCCTCAGACGCTATCTCGCCATCAATATAGGCGACCGCGAGAGCCTGCGCATCCTCCTGGGACTCGACCCCGAGGAGTTCGCCCGCTTCTACCCAGACATGTCGCGCCCTGAACTCTCCACGGAAGACACCATTGACTCGTTTCTCGACAAATTCTCATCCCAGACTCCGCAGGAACCGGAAAGCGAAGCCATACCAGCTGCTCCCCCCGCCGACTACGCCTCGGAGATGCTCTCGTCACTCCCCGAAATGGAGGCTGACAGCGACAGCGCCCCCATCCCGGACTTCCAGCCAGAACCCGCTGAATACATGACGCAGGAAGAGAAGGCGGCGGCCCTGGTCAGGGAGGGAAAATATGCCGAGGCCCTGAACATAATAACCTTTCTGCGCACACAATATCCCGCAAAGGCATATTATATGGACGATCAGATACGATTTCTCAATAAATTGATTGAAAATTCGCGTCATTAGGCTCATAATATTTGCACACAACGTTTTTTTTTCTTTACTTTGCACCTTGAATCGGCGGCTTCCTGACGAAAGCGGCCGGACACCCTATCTGAAAATTTAAAACATCGATAAAAAAGACTAAGCGAAAATGTACATTTTTCTATGCATCCTCATCGTCATAGCATGTCTTCTGCTTATTGGCGTTGTGCTCATCCAGAAATCAAAGGGAGGCGGACTCGCCTCCGACTATTCAGGCGCTAACCAGTATATGGGCTACCGCAAGACCACCGACTTCATCGAGAAGGCCACCTGGACTCTGGCAATCTTCATCTGCGTGATCAGCATCTGCGCGTCGTTCGCCATCAAGACTCCGGTCAATGTGTCGAGCATCGCTCCCGCGCCCGCAGCCACAAGCGCTCCGGCTCCCGCACCCGCATCTGCTCCCGCAGCCACACCTGCCCAGGCACCCGCCAAGTAATCATAAGGATAAGGAACAAATAAGGGGCGCAT
>DKYZ01000015.1:21917-42070 GCA_002493515.1 Porphyromonadaceae bacterium UBA7087
ATGCGCCCCTTATTTGTTCCTTATATCTTTTATCAGATGTGCGGGCCGGCTGCCACGAGAGCCTTTCCAGCCTCGTTGTTCTCAAACTTCTTGAAGTTGTCGATGAACATTCCGGCGAGTTTCTTGGCCTTCTCGTCCCACTCCTTGGGATCGGCATACGTGTCGCGCGGGTCGAGGATCGCGGGGTTGACGCCCGGAAGCTCTGTCGGAATCACGAAGTCGAAGTAAGGAAGCACCTTGGTCGGAGCCTTCTCGATGTCGCCGTTGAGGATATCGTCGATGATACCACGGGTGTCGGGAATCGAGATACGCTTGCCAGTGCCGTTCCAGCCGGTGTTGACCAGATAAGCCTTGGCGCCGCTCAGTTTCATCCTCTTCACGAGCTCCTCGGCATATTTTGTCGGATGGAGCGAGAGGAATGCCTGGCCGAAGCAAGCGGAGAATGTCGGGGTCGGCTCGGTGATGCCGCGCTCTGTTCCGGCAAGCTTGGCGGTGAAGCCGCTCAGGAAGTAATATTTGGCCTGCTCATGGTTGAGGATGGCTACCGGGGGAAGCACACCGAATGCATCGGCGCTGAGGAAGATGACCTGCTTTGCGGCGGGACCCTTCGATACGGGCTTCACGATATTCTCGATGTGGTAGATGGGATAGGAAACGCGGGTGTTCTCCGTCACGCTCTTGTCGGCGAAATCGGGCACACCGTCCTTTACCGTCACGTTCTCGAGAAGGGCGTCGCGTGTGATGGCGCCGTAGATATCAGGCTCGTTCTCCTTCGAGAGGTTGATGACCTTGGCATAGCATCCGCCCTCGTAGTTGAATACGCCGTCGTCGTCCCAGCCGTGCTCGTCGTCGCCGATGAGCTTGCGCTTCGGGTCGGTGGAGAGGGTGGTCTTTCCTGTGCCGGAGAGGCCGAAGAATACTGCTGTCGATGTCTCGTCCATGTTGGTGTTGGCCGAGCAGTGCATCGAGGCGATGCCGCGCAGGGGGTTGAAATAGTTCATCATGGAGAACATACCCTTCTTCATCTCGCCGCCATACCAGGTGTTGATGATCACCTGCTCGCGCTGCTTGATGTTGAAGGCAACCACAGTCTCGGAGTGGAGACCGAGCTCCTTATAGTTCTCGCATTTTGCCTTGGAAGCGTTGAAGACCACGAAGTCGGGCTTGAAGTCAGCGAGCTCCTCCTTGGAAGGACGGATGAACATGTTTGTCACGAAGTGAGCCTGCCAGGCCACCTCCATGATGAAGCGCACGCAGAGGCGTGTGCTGGGGTTTGCGCCGCAGTAGCAGTCAACGACATAGAGGGTCTTGTCGCTGAGCTCCTTCACGGCTTTCTCGCGAAGGTGATCCCACACCTCTGTGGAGATGGGCTTGTTGTCGTTCTTATATTCGTCGGTTGTCCACCATACTGTGTCCTCTGTAACCTCGTCTTTTACAAGGTATTTGTCTTTAGGGGAGCGGCCTGTGTAAACGCCGGTGAAGACGTCAACGGCGCCGAGGTCTGTAAGGTATCCCTTTTCGTAGCCCTGGAGCTCAGGATTCATCTCATCCTTGAAAAGGTCTTCATAGGAGGGATTGTGGATGATCTTCTTGACATCCTTAATCCCATACTGCGCAAGATTTACTTCTGCCATAATTATGGGTTGCTATAAATGATTAAGAATTTACTTACTATCTGATACGAATAACAAATCGCGGAATAATTCGACCGCAAAATTAACAATTTTATTTCATATTAACATTTGAATTGCGGAAAAATTTCCGTAATTAGTGTTAAATATTGTAAAACATGGGGATTGGAGGGGGGCGACAGCGTTTTTTTTCAGGATTATTGTTTGCCGTCACTGATTTTTTGTCTAAATTTGCCCCGTGAATCGACTGGCTGCGCCTTCCGCCCCGGCAGGAGGGCAGACCAATGAGGCTCAAACCACTGAAACAAACAAAACCAAAACCTCATATGAAGAAAAATTTACTCTTAGGCGCCTTTCTGGCGTTCGCCGGCATCGCTTCGGCACAGACTCTCTCAATCACAGTAGACGGCCAGGCCGTAGAGAACGGCGGTACTTTCACCAGCAATGCAGTTCACATCGACGAGGGCGAACCCGGCGATGACTATTATTTCTCAATCCAGCTCGCTCCCAAAGTGGAGATTTCAGCATCATCAGACGTAAACGCCACGGTTGAGTTCACCCCGACAAAAGTCGAGGTAGGCGCCGGTCTGCAGATGTGCTGGCCCAGAAACTGCCAGATGGCAAAAGTAGGTCAGACCATAAGCAGCTCAAATGACTTGGTGGCTGGCGCGGCCCAGAACCTCATGATAGACTCTTTCTGGACTGATGCCGAGAAAGACAAGAAATATACCTGCGAGGCAACAGTGAAGGCATATGTCACCAACAACTCGTCCGACTCGTTTGAGTTCACGCTCGTCATGGAATACGATGGCACAAAGGGTGCCGTAGAGGGTATCGAGGCTGACAACAACGCTCCCGCAGTTTACTACAACCTCCAGGGTGTACAGGTAGAGAACCCCACACAGGGCATCTACATCGTGAAGCGCGGCAGCAAGACCTACAAGCAGGTAATACGCTAAGCCGCCCCACTCTCTCCCACCCCACTCATCATAGACTCATCAACAGCCACACGCGCTGATTCAGATATCCAAGCGACGCCGGTCATCCACCGGCGTCGCTTTTTTGCATCCACGCAAAGATTTAGAACCGCATGAGCCGAATAATGAGACACGCACCCTCGTCGACTGGCTCGTGGAGTAATGAACCATAAAATCGAAATAAAGCGGGCTATAAGTTGATTTTTTGACCACTTATAGCCCGCTTTATTAGTTTTAAAAACAAAAAGCGCATACGCCACAAAAGAAAATGAATTACCATAACGCGACCTGGCGCCCCTCCCGGATTGTCGGGAAGGGCGCCAGGCCGCGGCAGAAGCTGATCACATGAAGTGGTATTGCTTCAGGCGCTCGATGATGCGCACTATGCGCAGCAGTCCGTGCGGGAAACGCCCGTTGCGCACTCCTCCGCAACGTCCCGCCATCGTGATTCCATTATCCATTCTTTCCATACCTTTGCGTATTATGAGTTTACAATTTTTATAAATCTTATAAGTCTTATAAGTCTTATAAGTCTTATAGATAGTCGCGACACGGACTCCGCAACCGTGTCTTATACGCATAACAACTCAGAAGAGCTGCGGTTGACTTTTTTAATATTATTTTTGTTTTTTTACCTTTCCGCCCCCCTTCCTCGGCCGTCACAAGCCTATTCAGGCCCATTCACCCCCTACTTATGTTTGCGTCAGTCAGTTAATTTCACTAACTTTGCAGCCGATTAGCGCATTGCCGCGCTTCATCCCTAATTTTCGAAAACATCTTTCCGTAATGTTTGCAGACAGATATAAGATGATCAACAACGTCGGCGGATGGCTCGTCTTCGCCATCGCCCTCGCTACCTATTGGCTCACTCTCGAGCCCACAGCCTCATACTGGGACTGCGGCGAGTTTATAATACAGGCTGACAAGCTTGAAGTCGGACACCCGCCGGGCAACCCCATCTTCATGCTCACGGCCCGCTTCTTCGCCAACTTCGCCCCAGACGCCGGCTCAGTGTCAGTGATGGTCAACGCCATGAGCGGACTGCTCAGCGCCCTGACCATACTGCTGCTCTTCTGGACCATAACGCATCTCGTGAGGAGACTCGTGGTGAAGGACAATACCCGCAAGGACCTCTCGCTGCGACAGTATCTCGTAATCATGGGCTCCGGTCTCGTCGGCTCCCTGGCATACTGCTGGAGCGACACCTTCTGGTTCTCCGCCGTAGAAGGTGAGGTATACGCCTTCTCATCATTCTGCACCGCCCTCGTCTTCTGGCTGATACTCAAGTGGGAAGACCAGGCCGACAGCCCGCACTCCGACCGCTGGCTCATCCTGATCGCCTACATCATAGGCGTCAGCGTCGCCGTACACCTTCTCAACCTCCTCTGCATTCCCGCGATTGTGCTCGTATTCGCTTACCGCAAATACAAAGACATGAACCTGCTCAAGTCGCTGCTCACGCTGCTTGTCTCGTTCGTGATAATATTCTTTGTGCTCTACGGTCTGGTGCCGGGATTCATAAAGGTGGCCCAGCAGTTCGAGCTCCTCTTCGTCAACGGCTTCCACCTCCCTTATAACAGCGGAGCCCTGGCCTACGCCATAATCACAACCTCAATCTTCATCTGGGCCCTGTCGGAACTTTACCGCCAGCGCTCGGCTGCCTGGATCATAGTGTCGTTCACAGCGGCAATGGCTATATCCGGAATATTCTTCATCGGCAGCTCCTTCATCTATGGATGGATACTGCTCGCCGGCCTCGTGGTATGGCTCTGCACCAAATACTCGCGTCCGCTCCCTGTAAGGGTGCTCAACGTGATAATGTGGAGCGTGGCTGTGATATTCGTGGGATACTCTTCCTACGCCCTCATCCTCATCCGCTCCACCGCCGACACTCCGATGAACCAGAACTCTCCCGACAATGTATTCGACCTGGCGGCATACCTCAACCGTGAGCAATACGGCGAGAACCCGCTGCTCTACGGCGAGACTCTATTCTCATCGCCGCAGAAGGAGGTGGTAGGAGCCATGACCGACACCGTCACCATACGCCAGGACGGAACGCCGGTGACCATCACCACTCCTTATTATAACACAGTAGTGGAGAAAGGGAAACCGCAATACGTCAAGGGAGTCAGGGGAGTCGAGCCCGTCTCGGAATACGGATTCCTCTCCCCCTCCGACATCGCATCCAACGCCGCCAACGCCCAGCGTGGCGGAGACTACTACGTGAAACGCGACTACAAGCCCGAGGCCAAGATGAACCCCGAGCTCAACATGCTCTTCCCGCGAATCTACAGCCGTCAGCACCGCGAGGAATACAAGAGCTGGGTGCGTCTCGACACCACCCCGGGCCAGCTCAAGGAGATAAGCGCGGTCGACAAATATTCCGGCGAGAAAGTGCCGGAGCTCGACCTGAACGCCGAACCCAACTACAACGAGATGACCGGCACCTTCAACTACCGCCAGAAGGTGGCCTTCAAGCCGTCGCTCACGCAGAACCTGGCATATTTCTTCAACTACCAGCTCAACCACATGTATATGCGCTATTTCATGTGGAACTTCGCCGGGCGACAGAACGACATCCTCAACCAGTATGGCGAGCTTGACGCCGGAAACTGGATATCGGGCATCCCGATGATCGACAATCCGCGCCTCGGAGACCAGAGCCTTCTTCCCAAGGATCTGGGCGAGGACAACGCCGGACACAACGTCTATTATATGCTCCCGCTCATTCTCGGCATCATCGGGCTGCTCTGGCAGTCGTTTGCCGGCAAGAGGGGCATCGAGCAGTTCTGGGTGGTGTTCTTCCTCTTCTTCATGACGGGCATCGCCATCGTGCTCTACCTCAACCAGACCCCGAGCCAGCCGCGTGAGCGCGACTACGCCTTCGCCGGCTCCTTCTATGCCTTCGCCATATGGATAGGCATGGGTGTGGCCGGACTGTGGCGCTGCCTTGTCTGGCTCCTCGACCCCGAAAGAAAGAAAAAGCCGGCCGAGATCGCCGAGGCAGACGGCACTCCCAAACCGCTGGAGCCCGTCGCCGACGAGGAGCCTGAACAGCTTCCCTCAATGGTCGACGAGCCGCGGCGGCTCGCCAGGACAAGCCTTTACGCCGCAATCGCGGCATGCATCATCGGTCTGGTGATTCCGGCGCAGATGGTGAGCCAGACCTGGGACGACCACGACCGTTCGGGACGCTATGCGGCACGCGACTTCGCCATCAACTATCTGGAGAGCCTCGAGCCCAACGCAATAGTGTTCTGCAACGGCGACAACGATACCTTCCCCCTCTGGTATGCCCAGGAAGTGGAGGGCGTGCGCCCCGACGTCAGGATAGTCAACCTCAGTTACCTCAACTCCGACTGGTATGCCAACCAGCTTCTGATGCAGTCGTATGACTCGGCTCCGGTTGACCTGACCGCCACTCCGCGCGACTACGCCTACGGACGCTCCGACGTCACTGTGCTCGGGCAGGACAAGGCTCCCGCCGACCTGCTGACCTCGCTGAAGCTCATCTATTCGGGCAAGACCTCGTCGGGCAGCGGCTATCCCTCCTTCCCGTCGGCTGTGATAAGCATCCCGGTCGACAAGAGGAAGGTAGTGGAGCGCGGGCTCGTGGCTCCGCGTGACACGGCCGATATAGTCGACAATATAGTGGTAGACCTCAGCGCCACCAACTCATACCGCAGCAAGGGCTACATCAGTCTGGGCGAGCTGCTGATGCTCGACATAGTGGCCACCAACGCCGCCAACGGCTGGCCTCGCCCCATCTACTGGGTGACAACCGTCGGCTCCGACTACCATCTCGGCCTGACCCCCTATATGCGTGCCACAGGCATGGCCCATCAGCTCGTGCCGACAATGCAGGACGCGCTCCCCGCCAGGGCCGACCGCGCCTACGACGTGGTGACAAAGAAATACCGCTGGGGCGGCGCCGACACCGACGGCAAGGCTCCCTATTTCGACGAGACAGCCCGGCGCATGCTTCTGACCACCCGCTCGTCGATGCTCGACGTGGCCGCTGAGCTCGTATACCAGGGCGACAGCCGCGCATCCGAGGGCAACGATGCCGAGGCCAAGAGCGACTTCAGGAAAGCACGCGAAGTGGTGGACTTGCTCGACAGCCGCCTCAAGGAGAGTGTAGATCCCTACTCGCTTAGCATCGCCCTGACTCTTGGCCAGATATACTGCGAGCTGGGACAGCCGGAGCGTCTCAACGACAAAAAGCTCACGCAGAAGGGTCTGACAGTGCTCTGGAACATGATGAATCGCTACGCTCCGTATCTGCGCTACGGCAAACAGATGCAGATCGACTTCGGCAATCCGTCGCTCACCACGGAGTCCAGGCTCGTCCCCTATCAGTTCTACCGCTTCATAGAGCTCTACGAACAGTTCGGAGGCGACAGAAAGAAGCTCGACCAGCTTCTGGCTGCCAACGGCTCGAACGTGGAGGAACTGAAACACAACTATGACATCGTCTACGGCAATGGAGGCGCTTCCGCCGACATGGCCGGAGGCGCAGGTCAGGCCGACGCCGCCACGCTCAAGAGCTATGCCGAGGAGATAATGAAATATTGCGAGATAGCCAACGAGCTCGCCGGCCTCTCGCCCGAGGAATACGCGCAGCGCTCCGAGCAGGAGAGGCTCGTTGACTCCATGCTTCTCAACGCCATCGACTTCTTCTACGAGTCGGGAGGCACACAGGAGATGATCAAGGCCAACGGGCAGTATGACAAGCTCGACAAGGAGCGCAGCAGAAGGCTCGGAGAGGAGTTCGCGAAAAACCATCCGGAGGTCCTGGCGCAGTGACGCCCTGAATGATTATGCTGATAGAGCGACCGCCACGCATTTTCCGCGCCCTGTTTCCGGGAGCCATCTTCAAGGTGAGGCCCGAATGGAGGAAAGACCGCCGGGTGTTTCTCACCTTCGACGACGGCCCCATACCGGAGGTCACGCCCTGGGTGCTCGACGTGCTCGACCACTACGACATCAAGGCCACCTTCTTCATGGTGGGCCAGAATGTGGAGCGTCATCCGGAGCTTCTGGATGAGGTGAGGCGCAGGGGACACAGCGTAGGCTGCCACACCATGCACCACCTCCAGGGTCTGCACGTCACCACCATGCGCTACCTGCTCGACACTCGCCGCAGCGCCGAGCTGATCGGCACACGCCTGTTCCGTCCCCCGCACGGGCTTCTGCGTCCGCGCCAGGCCCGGGCGCTGCTCAGGGAATACACCATGGTGATGTACGACCTGGTGACGCGCGACTACAGCCGGCGCCTCACCCCGGAGCAGGTATTCGGCAACGTCACGCGCTATGCGCGTCCCGGCTCCATAATCGTCTTCCACGACTCGCTCAAGAGCGAGCCGCGTCTAAGGGAAGCCCTGCCGCGAAGCATAGAGTGGCTTATGGAGCAGGGTTACGAGTTCGACACCCTCGCACGCTTCTCCCCCGCACGCGAGACAGTGTTCCACAATTCCCACATGATGTATCTCTCACCCCAGACAGTCCCCGGGCAATGAAACCTGACAAAGAACAAGGCACAATGACTGAAAGCGACAATACGGCGCACACCCCCGCCGTCAACCGAAAGAAAAGGGTGCTTGTGACCGGAGCCGGCGGATTCGTCGGCGGGTTTCTCGTGGACGAGGCATTGCGGCGCGGCTGCGAGGTATGGGCCGCAGTGCGTGAGACCACCTCACGCAAATGGCTCGCCGACAGCCGGATAAAATTCATCGTGCTTGACTTCGACCATCCCGGGACGCTTGCCCCGGCACTCGGCTCCGCGCTTCCCGAAGGGGAACGGTGGGACTATGTGGTCTATAATCTCGGAGCCACGAAATGCCTGTCGTTCACCGACTTCAACAAAATCAACTACATATATCTGCGCGACTTCACCGAAGCCCTGCGCTCTGCCGGACTCGTTCCGGAGAAACTGCTCTACATGAGCTCTCTGTCGGCGCTGGGTCCGGGCGACGAGAAGGGATACACCCCCTTCACGGAACGCACTATCCCCCGCCCCGACACCAAATACGGCGCCTCCAAGCTCAAGGCCGAGATGTGGCTCGCCACGTGCGGCATCCCGAACATAATCTTCCGCTCCACCGGCATATACGGCCCGCGTGACCATGACTATTTCCTGATGTTCCAGGCCATAGGCCGGGGGTTCGATTTCTCCGTAGGACTGAGGAAGCAGCTCCTGTCGTTCATCTATGTGGAAGACCTGGCCCGCGCAGTCTTCGACGCTCTGGAGAAGGCCCCCGCCGGGGAGACCTACAATGTGGCCGAGCCGCGTGCCTACACGCAGGCCGAGTTCCGCGCCATAGCCTCCGAAGCGATGGGCCGTAAAGGGGTGATTCCGGTGCGTATGCCGCTCTGGGCTGTAAAGATTGTCAGCACAGTGGCCGAGAAGTGGGGCGTGGCCCGGGGAAGGCCCTCCACCCTCAACCGCGACAAATTCAACATCATGCGCCAGCGCAACTGGGCGGTAGACGTCAGCAAGGCAAGGGAAGCCTTTGGATTCTCGCCGCAGACAGACCTGCGCGAAGGGGTGCGCCGCGCCGTGGAATGGTATAAGAAGGAGGGATGGCTATGACCGTTGTGGCAGACACAACGACAACCCAGGCCCTGGCGATGCCCGCGGATACCGTGGCTGCGGATACCGTTGTGACCCATAAGGCCATCATGCTCACCTATCCCCATCCCAACAGACCTCCCGAGACGGCTCCGCAGACATTCGGATTCTCAGCCGTGGTGCTGCTGCTGATCCTGGTCTTCACCGCGGTATGCCTCCGTTTCCGCAACAACGTGAAATATGTCAAGGCCATTGTTGACGACCTGGTGGAGGTGCGCCTGCGCCACAACATCTTCGACGACACGGTGCGCGAGACCTCCTTTCTGGTGATGCTCAACGCCCTGTGGAGCCTGAGCGCGGGAATCATCGTCTACGCGGCGATACCGGTGCTCTCCCCATTCTGGCGCGAGGCGGGGTTCAGTCTGGAGATGACAGCCGCGCCTGCCGTCTACATGCTCTGCTGCATGGGCATCACGCTGGCATATTCCATGCTCATGGCCTGCGCCTACTCGCTTGTGGGAAATGTATTCACCGACTCCTCCCATGCCGTCATGTGGGTAAAGGGATTCGCCGCGAGCCAGGGGCTGCTGAGCCTGATTTTCTTTCCTCTGGCATTGCTCTGCCTCTGCTATCCGGAATACGGCGCGCAACTGCTCTGGGTGGCCCTGGGATCGTTCGCAATCGCCAAAATCATATTTATCTGGAAAGGTTTCAGGATTTTTTTCACTCAAATTTCCTCTTGGGTGCTATTTTTGTACTACCTTTGCAGTCTGGAAATAGTTCCTTTGGTAATAACGTTCGTGGCTGCCTTGCAAATTTGCGCTTTTGTAGGCAGCTGACCATATATTTTGCCGCAACGGCTTTTCAAAACTTTCAATACAGACGTCTTGTAGAATGAAAATCAAGAAAATTTTGGTTTCACAGCCTAAGCCCTCCTCTGAAAAGTCACCCTATTTCGACATCGCCCAGAAACACGGCGTCGAGATAATCTTCCGTCCCTTTATAAAGGTGGAGGGTCTGACAGCAAAAGAATTCCGCCATTTCAAAATCAACCTGGCCGATTATACCGCCGTGATTTTCACGGCACGCCACGCTGTCGACCATTTCTTCCGTCTCTGCGAGGAGACGAGGGTTAACGTCCCTGACACGATGCGCTATTTCTGCACAACCGAAGCCATCGCCCTCTATCTTCAGAAGTATATCGTATACCGCAAACGCAAGATCTCCTTCGGAACATCGGGAAAACTCGACGACCCCCAGCTTCTCCAGGCCCTGGCCAAGAACCACAAGGAGAAATTCCTTTTCCCGGTCTCCGACGTGCACAAGGACAACACCTCCGTGCTTACCGACAACAAGATCGACTTCACGAAGGCGGTGATGTACCGCACCGTGAGCAACGACTTCACCAACGAGGAGCCTTTCGACTACGACCTGCTTCTCTTCTTCAGCCCGCAGGGAATCGCCTCGCTGAAGAAGAACTTCCCGGGCTTCGGCGAGGGGGAGCAGAAAGTGTATATCGGAACGTTCGGCGCCACTACGGCAAAAGCCGTCGAAGACGCCGGCCTGCGCCTCGACCTCCACGCCCCAACTAAGGAGACACCCTCCATGACGGCCGCCCTCGACCTCTTCCTCACCAATCTGGAGAAAGAGGAGGAGGCAAAATAACCTTCCCCGAAAGATGCATACAGTCAACGACTCCCTTCTCAGCCGCCTTTATCTCAAGGATACGGCGTTTCAGAACCTCATGCAGCGGCGCATTTTCAATGTGCTTCTCATCGCCACACCCTACGACGCCTTCATGATGGAGGAGGACGGAAGGGTGGAGGAGCAGGTGTATTTCGAATACGTCTCGCTCAACCTCTCCTCCCCTCCCCGCTTCACCAAGGCCACCAACTATGCCGAGGCCCACGAGGAGCTAAGCCACAAGAGCTTCGACCTCATCATTGCCATGCCGGGCGTCGACATAGGAGAGACATTCCGGGAAGCCGTGGAGATAAAGGCAAGCCATCCCGACACCCCCTTCGTGGTGCTCACCCCCTTCTCCAAGGAGGTGCGCCGGCGCATAGCCAACGAGGATATGGCGGGAGTCGACTATGTATTCTCCTGGCTGGGGAACGTAGACCTTATCCTGGCCATAATAAAGCTTATCGAAGACCGCATGAACGCCGAGAACGACATCCTCGAGGTCGGCGTTCAGGCGATTCTCGTAATCGAGGACTCGGTGAGGTTCATCTCCGCTGTGCTCCCCAACCTTTTCAAATACCTGCTCAAGCAGTCGATGGTCTTCTCCACGGAGGCCCTCAACGAGCATGAGCAGATGCTGCGCATGAGGGGACGTCCGAAGGTGCTTTTCGCCCGCGACTACGAGGAGGCGCAGGCCATCTTCGATAAATACGGCGACCAGCTTCTCGGCATCATCTCCGACGTGCGTTTCCCCCACGGAGGGGAGAAAGACCCGCTGGCGGGAATAGATTTCGCAAACATGGCGCGCACCACGCGCCCGTTCCTCCCGGTCATTATCCAGAGCCAGGAGAGCGACAACCGCAAGGTGGCGGAAAGCAACGGATTCGCTTTCCTCGACAAGAACTCGAAGACACTGCCCCAGGATCTGCGCGACGCGGTCGAGAAGCTGTTCGGTTTCGGCGACTTCGTGGTGAAGGATCCCTCCTCCGGGAAGGTGATCATGCGCATCCACGACCTCAAGGGGCTCCAGAAGAATATCTTCAACATCCCCTCCGACGCCCTCTTCTACCATTGCAGCAGCAACGACGTCTCGCGATGGCTGTATTCCCGCGCACTGTTCCCAATCGCCGAGGCTGTCAAGTCGTTCCGCTTCACCAAGATGGAGGAGGCTCCCGTGGTGAGGAAACTCCTGTTTGAATGCATCGTGAAATACCGCCGCATGAAAAACAGGGGTGTCGTGGCCATTTTCCGCAAAGACCGCTTCGACCGTTACAGCAATTTCGCCCGCATCGGCCAGGGGTCGCTCGGAGGAAAGGGACGCGGCCTGGCGTTTATCGACCAGATAATCAAGCGTCATCCCGAATGCGACGATTTCAAGGGGGTGGAAATCTCCATACCGCGCACGGTGGTGCTCTGCACCGACATATTCGACGAGTTCATGGAGATGAACCATCTCTATCCTGTGGCTCTATCCGATATCCCCGACGAGGAGATTCTCGACCATTTCCTCAACGCGCGCCTGCCGGAGTCGCTGCTCGAGGATTTCCTGGCTCTTTTCGATGTCGTTGACCGTCCGCTGGCAGTCAGGAGCTCGTCGCTGCTCGAAGACTCCCACTACCAGCCTTTCGCAGGGATATATTCCACCTATATGGTGCCGCATCTCGATGACGTCGACAAGATGCTTCGTCTTCTCTGCGACGCCGTGAAGGGCGTCTACGCCTCTGTGTTCTTCAAAGACTCCAGGGCCTATATGAACGCCACGAGCAATGTCATTGACCAGGAGAAGATGGCGGTCATACTCCAGGAAGTGGTGGGGGAATACCATTCCGGCTACTATTATCCGAGTTTCTCGGGAGTAGGACGCTCGCTCAATTATTATCCCGTAGGCGACGAGGAGGCCGAGGAGGGTGTGGCGGAAGTTGCCGTCGGTCTCGGGAAATATATCGTAGACGGCGGCATGGCGCTGCGCTTCTCTCCGAAACATCCGGGAAAGGTGTTGCAGACCTCCACGCTGGAGCTTGCTCTGCGTGACACCCAGACCGAGCTTTACGCACTGCCCGACAAGGCCGAGGACTCGGAAAACTTCACCGTAGACGACGGTTTCAATATCCGCCGGCTCAGTGTGGCCGAAGCCTTCCCCACAGGCTCGCTGAAATACATGGTCTCTACGTTCGATGCCTACGACCGGCTTATACGTGACACTGACTTCGGACCCGGACGCAAGGTCGTGACTTTTGCGAATGTGCTGAGCCACAATGTCTTCCCGCTGGCCGACATAGTGTCGTTCATGCTGACCACTGGTCAGTATGAGCTCGGGCGCCCAGTGGAGATTGAGTTCGCGGGCAACATCAACCCCAACGCATCGGGAAACGATGAGAAAGGGAAACTCTACTGGCTTCAGATACGTCCTATCGTAGACCGGAAGGAGATGCTCGACGACTCCATAATGCACGTGGAGGATTCCAGCCTGATTCTTCGCAGCGACACTGCCCTGGGTCATGGACTCATGGACAATGTCAGGACGGTGGTATACGTCAAGCCATCCACATTCGACCGCATGCGCAATCCGGAGGTGGCCCTGGAGGTGGAGAAGCTCAACGCCCGTCTCACGGAGGAGAACGAGCCATACGTCCTTGTTGGTCCGGGAAGGTGGGGCTCGTCGGACTTCTCGCTCGGGGTGCCGGTGAAATGGCCCCAGATCGCCGGGGCACGTCTCATCGTGGAGACAGCCATGCCGGGCTACCGTATCGAACCCTCGCAAGGCACGCATTTCTTCCAGAACCTCACTTCGTTCGGCGTCGGATATTTCACTGTTGACCCTGACGGCGGCAACGGATGCTTCGATGTGGATTTCCTCGACTCGTGCCCTGCCATATATGAATCTGACGCCATCCGCATGGTGCGCTTCGATTCTCCTCTCTACATCGCCATCAACGGATCGAAACGCAGGGGAATCGTAGCCAAACCGGATGTTCACCTTTGACCCGCTGCATCTTCCGGGGCCCTGGCGCGTATGGTTCCGCCCGGGACGCTACGCCGCCCTTATCGCCGACCTATGTGCCGACAAGAGCGGCGATGCCGACCGTATCGCGACTCTCGAGCGTCTTCTGTCGGAACAGAGAAAGGAGACGGCCCGCCTGGCCACCGAGAAGATGGACCTGGCCACCAGGCTGATGGAGGAGCGTCAGCATGGCCATTTTCTCGAAAGGGAACTGGCTAAGACGAAGGATCTTCTCGAAGAGGCGGGAGACGTAGACCGTGCCCTCAACGAGTTCAGCGCGCAGCTCGAAGGGGTCGAGAACATGAAGAAGCAGTATATCAAGACTATCCGGACTCTGAAGCTACAGCTTCGCGACGCCCGCTCCACTATACGAGCCCTCAGCGGCGAAGACCTTGACAACGAGCTCACGGCGCTACCCGGACGAACCGCCGCCACAATTCCGGCTGCTCCGAAAAACGAAACGCCTGAACCGAAGGAAAACGTCAATGCCGACATCGAGGACGACCTCAAGCCCGGTACCCCGATAATATTCGGCCGCACCGCTTCCCCCGCCTCCGGAGACCGGGAAGCCCCCGACGACTCCGACTGGCTCCTCCCCCTCCCTCCCGCCCTGTGAACCGGCGCTGAACCCTCGCCGAACCATACGGATAACTGCTCGGAACGGACTTGCGCCTGAAATAAGATTGTAGCTTTTGTGCACTATTGACCGTTGACATGGTTGTATCATTGTTGTAATTTTGCATCGGAATCAGAGAGACGGACGCCGCCGTTCATTATGCCAAAGATGGACGGATGACACAAGACTCTGATAATGTTAATTTTACAAAAAACGACAGTTATGAAACTATACGAATAGGCGGTCGACGCCATGGTCCTGAATGTGATGAAATACTTCGGCCTCCACACTCCCGATTCTTATTTGAACGGATTGACCATAGATGTGGAGAACGATGATCTGATTTATTTCATCGACCTGGTTGAAAGCGGTGATTTAATGATACCGGAAAATGCCGGAGACTCTGTAGACAGACTTCTTTCGGATTATCGGGGAAAGTCACAGAACCCTACGTATGTCACAGTGGTCGAAGACTACATCGAAGAGTCCTGGGAGGATTCTCTGGATTCCGGACTCGCCGAGATTGTCGAGGCTGCCATACGACAAGGAGGCATTGACAACGGCGATGCCCTTTTCGGAGGGGAATTTGAGGCGCGGAAGGAATTCGTCTTCGCAGTATGCGACCGTATATGTCGCTACGTCCGTGAAATTTCAAAGGGCACATAACATTATCACCAATTAGGACGTTTTCATGATATGGCAGACACAATGACACCGGAACAGCGCAGCCGCTGCATGGCGGCTATCAAAGGGAAGGATACAAAACCTGAGCTGATTGTGCGGAAGTATCTTTTCTCCCGGGGTCTGCGTTTCCGCGTTCAGGTCAGGAATCTTCCAGGCAAGCCGGACATAGTCCTGCCGAAGTACAGGACTGTGATATTCGTCGACGGCTGCTTTTGGCACGGCCATGAGGATTGCCGCTACTATCGATTGCCGAAAAGCAACGTCCGGTTCTGGCAGGAGAAGATAAGCCGCAACATAGAGCGCGACCGCCGCACAGAGGCCGAGCTGACAGCCCTCGGCTGGCGCGTCATCCGGGTATGGGAGTGCGGTTTGAAGACCATGGCTCAAAGGGATGATACGCTTGAACGGCTCTATCGCAAGATAGTGTCAATCGAGCCGCCGACTGTCCAGACACCAGAAGGCGGCGACATATCCACCGCAGCCGAGCCATCGGTAAAGTACGGAAAATCAGAGGATTAGACATTTTTAACAAATATGGGTGCGATTTTCCCATTTATACATTTTTCTTTGCCACGGATAACCTTAGTATCGGATTTTTTTGTAACTTTGCACTCAAATGCGCTCGCGCTGACATCAGACCGACAATGTGAGTAACAACTTATATTCATCATATTAAGGAACTTCCATGTGGCCGCAAAAAGGGTTGGTCGCCCGTCAGCTCCACTCGGAAGATTTTCTGCGTTTCTATGGATAAGAAATTCAAAATGAATTCCTTTTTTGCCGGCATCGGTGGCTTCGACCTGGGCTGCGAAAGGCACGGGTTTGAAACCGCGCTGCTATGCGAAATAAATCCCTTTTGTCATAAAATCTTATCCTCTCATTGGCCCAATACCCCGTTAAAGACAGATATAACTAAAATTCAGCCTTCGGAAATACCAAACGCAGATTTATGGTGCGGCGGTTTTCCTTGTCAAGATATTTCTTTGGCAAGGGCTTCAAGTGAGCGTCTTGGTTTGAAAGGTGCGAGGTCAGGGCTATTCTATACTTTTGCTGATTTAGTCGAACAAGCAAAGCCCAAAGTTATTTTAATTGAAAACGTTGAGGGTTTGCTTAATTCAAATGAGGGTCGAGATTTCGGCATAATTATCCAACGTATGGTTCAATTAGGTTATGGTGTTGCGTGGAGATTATTGAACAGCCGATACTTTGGTGTCCCACAATCCCGTTCCCGAATGTATATTTGTTGTTGGAAAAATCGAGTCGATTTAGCTGTGAAAAGTCTTTTTGAAGACGGCCTTGTTGAAAAGCCCGCTAACCCAAGAAAAGATTTCCTTTCTCTTTCATCACCTGAAAACGTCTATCCACAAGTTCCGAGAGTAGCCTACTGCCTCGCAGCTTCTTCAGGCAGACATACCGGAACTGATTGGAGCAGGACTTATGTGTCAGATAAAAACGGCGTTAGGAGGCTGACTCCATTGGAAAGTGAACGCTTGCAGGGTTTTCCTGATAATTGGACTCTAGTTGCGGACGTACAGGAAGACAGGGAAGATATAGATACCCTGCGTTATACTGCCGTTGGAAATGCTGTGTCCGTTCCTGTAATCGAATGGATTGCTGAACGTATTTATCTTAATCTCATACGAAAGGACAAAGCACTATTACAAGAGGAAATTGCGAGCTATAATCCTCATATCAAGAAGTCAAAACCCATTGACGTAGATTTGCTTTCTACTGATTTTTCGATTACAGATATATCGTTGAAATGGGCGAAAGCTGGTTTTGCGGATATAGATTTGCAGTGCCAAGTAGAAATTCCGCCAACTCCTCAGAATATCGTAAAGACTGAACTTTTTCCTTTGATTGAAAAAACAGCTTCTCAAAAATATTATCTAACTTCAAATGCAGCTACTGGAATATTGAGACGCGTAGACAAACAGGGTCGAACTTTGTTTGCTCCCCTACGCAACGCATTAGAAAGGGAAGCCGCTAAATTACAGGTATGAGTAAATTCGCTTCTCTCCGATTAGGCAAGACAAGTGTAGAGGACATCCGTAAACTTGTCATGTTATCTCCCGGCATCCAAAAAGATGATGTGATTATTAGCGTCAAGTGTACTCAGGTTCCACAAGAGTTTGAGGTGGGGTCCTATGTTTTTATTTGGCTTGGTTCTGATAACAATAAAGGTATACCGACACAGTGGAAACAAGGGTATCAAGCCATCGGTAAATTACGACATATAAACCGAGGGAAAAAATTCAATGATGAAAGCATAAGCAACATATCAATAGAGTATATTTTTGAAAACACATTCAATCGCTTGGATATATTAAGCGCAGCCCCCAAAGCATATTATCTTTGTTCTGCTCTCCCTGTAATTGGTCTTGATGATCACTCCAATCAGACTATTCGACTTTTTAACGAAGCAGAAGAAAGATGTGATATAAAAGCTTTTTTCTCTATTCTTTTGACGCTTAACTCATCTTTTCTAAATGATGCATTAAAAATAGATGCCTCTTGGAGAGAATATCTTGGTTGGAAATCGTCGTGCGACATTATTGAGAACAAACAAGAGTTGGAGAGCAAATTACGTGATAGTTTTACTCATTTTATGAGCCTTGTCAATCAGCATACTTCTGACTTCTCGGACTATATAGATATGTTTGAGAAGACATTATCTCCCTATATAGCAAAGCTTAACATTGGGTTCGACAATGTTTTCCAAATTATATCCTTCGACCAATACAATGCCATTCTCGATCGTCTGCAAAATGATTTCTCCGAACTGGATTATCTTGCGAAAGAGCGCGAAAATAATGGCAACAAATATATGGTTTGGAGCTGTCATCGCTATTACCGTAATTTTCTAAGTATATTGGCAAATGCTGATTTTCGAGCCAATATAGATAGTCAACAGAAACGCTCGCTTCAAGTTATATCGTCAGTTTCAACACAACCTCATACTGACTATCTCCGTGCCATGCGCACTAAGCCGTTCCTTTTGCTTGCCGGCATTTCCGGCACGGGCAAAAGCCGCATCGTAAAGCAGATGGCTTTCGATAGTTGCCCGGATAATGCTGTGCTGCGTTCGGATCCGACCTCTCCCGGCAACTATTGCCTTATCGAGGTCAAGCCCAACTGGCACGATTCTACCGAACTTCTCGGCTATGAAAGCAAAATCGGCGGCGACCATTATCAGCTCACTCCGTTTGTGAAGTTTCTCGCCAAGGCGATGCTTCACCCCGATGTTCCGTTCTTCGTATGCCTCGATGAAATGAACCTCGCCCCGGTGGAGCAATACTTCGCAGAGTTTCTCAGCGTACTCGAAAGTCGCACGAAAATTGACGGACACATCGTTTCCGAACCGCTTATCAAGGCTTCGATATTCGCCAATGCCGAATATGAGAGGGATCTCAAACACGAAATTTTTGATGTAAGAATCAAAGAGAAAGACACCAACGGATTGAGAATTTACGAGGCCGAGCTTTCCCCGCAAGAGTCAACAGCTTACGAACGTCTTAAACTCCATGGTCTTCGCATTCCGGATAATGTAATAGTCGTAGGCACGGTCAATATGGACGAAACCACGCATCAGTTCTCGCGTAAGGTAATAGACCGCGCAATGACTATCGAAATGAACCTGCCGGAGGGAGATCCGTTTATGGATTTCTTCGAAAACGGCTCGGAACTCGCCTACCGCGAGACTCCGACTTCGCCCTCGCTCTATCTCGCCACGGAAACCAAGGCTTCGGCAGTGGTAAAGGAACTTGCCGTGGACAATGCCGAAAAAACCGAATGGCTCAAAGGTGAAGTCGCAGCGTTCCTCACCAGGCTTAACGGCGCACTCGACGGCACTCCGTTCAAGGTGGCATACCGCGTTCAGAACGAACTGATGCTCTATTTCTTCCAACTTTGGCTTGAAGACAAGGCCGCAGACTGGGAAAAGATTCTTCAGACTTCGTGCGACCAGATCCTGATGATGAAAGTCCTGCCTCGTATAGAGGGCGATGGCGAGCTGTTGGAAAAACCACTCGAAGAACTTGCCCGTTTCTGCGAGCCGTACTCTAACGCATCGAAAAAGATTGCTGAAATGAAATCGCGGCTTGAAAAGTCGCAGTTCACTTCGTTCTGGCCGTAATTTCCCGATGCTATGGAAGTGTTCTCCTTCAAAAGCACTAATATAGAAATCACCGCCAACACAGCCGCCGACATGGCGAACTGCTGGCGGCGTTTCCGTGCGCGTGTGGGAGACAAGGCCGATACGTATTGCGACTATCGCAGTACACTTCCAGGCTCGCTCACGCTCGCTCTGCCGAGTAATGGCTACTCGCTGATGCCGACCGGCGATGCAGACTGCCGCGAATGGAAGAATCTGCCGCCTGTTTTCTACGAAACGGCTCTCTATAACATCAGCATATATCTCACCGATGTGGAAGCCGCCCCTTGTGTGCTTCACAAGCTCAAGGAAGTAACCGAGCTTTTCTCGGTTATTGAAATAGGAAACCACAAGTGGCTGCTGTCGGCCCCGCTTTCGTTTGTCAACGAGCCGGGCATATTTGAACTGACCTTCAAATATAAACCCTGCGACAAGCCGGAGCGCACAGATACATTTTCTTTCCGTGTCGTTTCTCCGAAACTCGACACGAAAGACGATTACAACCATATCCTTGCCGAAATCAACGCCCAATACAACGAGATTGTATTCCAGTATCTTACCCTGACGTTGCAGAACCTACAACGCGGCGGCAAGTCAAACAACGATGTGGTGTGGCTCTCCATCTTCCGCAATATAGCGAAAGATTACGAGAAGTGGGTGCGTTTCATAGTGAACAAACCGCACCTGCGGCAGACCCGCACCGTGCGCCATGACCGTGCAGACCGCGTGAAACGCTGGACTCCGCAAATGGCGGAGCATTTTGCGCAGGTCGAAGCCGAGGGTCGGCTTGACCGCGAATATTTCCGGCATGAGGAAATAATTCACACCCACAAC
>DKYZ01000088.1:0-3256 GCA_002493515.1 Porphyromonadaceae bacterium UBA7087
TTATCAATTAGTGGAAACAACTTCGGGGTAAATTTTTATGCATACATTTGCATACCCATTAATTATAATTTATTTTTTATGAACAACCAGACTAAGATTCTTCTGGCCTCGGCTATTCTCTTTTCAGCGCCTCTGGCTCGCGCGGAGAGTGAGATCGAGGTCAAGGCTCCGGACGACGGCCCGACCGTCACGGCGCCCCTGAGGGTCGGCACTGTCCTGACGCTCAAGACTGACGGCATCGAGATTGCCAACGAGGGACTCTCGACAGTAGCCCTGCCTTACTCCAAGGTGCAGACAATCGCCTTCAACACCAACGTCGTAGGCATCGGGCGTGTGGAATCAGGCTCCGCGCTCTCGCTGCGCCGCAACCCTGTGGAGACGCAGTTGGAGATCGACGGACACGACGGCGCGGAGGTTTCCCTGCGCGTTACCTCGCTCGCCGGACAACTGGCAGTATCGCTTGACGCCTGGAAAGGCGAGCCGGTCGACGTGACCCACCTGACGCCTGGCGTCTACATCCTCAACATCAACAACCAAACACTTAAATTTATCAAGAAATGAAGAAATTTACCATAATGCTCGCCTCCCTCGCCCTCGCCATGCCGGCATTCTCGCAGGAGGCCCAGAATCCCAACCGCCTTCTGCTCAACGACATCAACGGCGCCTACAAGGGATACGTGATAGACTATGTGAAGAACGTTACGTTCGCCTACGTGGAGGGCGACGTTCTGGCCAAGCTCAATGTCAAGGAGGTCACCGACGAATATATCATGCTCGCTGTGACGAAGACCCCTTCTTGTATGTCCTACAAAATCGATATTCTGCCGACTGTCATCGCGAAGCAGTATGACGATCTCACGATGATCAAATATGTCGAGGGACAGGGCAGCAAGGTCGCCACATACTGGGAAGACTTCACCGACGCGAAGCTCACGGGTGTCGAGCTTAATTCTGACACCGACTATACCATCGTGACGGTGGGCATCGACGGCTACGGTATTGCCGCCGGAGTCGACCGTGCCGAGATCCACACTCCTGCCGTTCCGCTTGTTGGCGACCCGCAGGTGACAGCCGAGGTGGTCGACAGGACGCTCACCTCCTTCTCTATCAAGTTCACTCCCAACGCTGATGTCCTCAACTATTACTGCGTGGCAGGAGAGAAAGGCTCGCTGCAGTCGCAGTATGAGATGTTCGCACCGATGATGGGTTTCACGAGCTTCACTCAGATGGTCATGTCATGGGGCTTCGAGTGTGCCGGCGCAGAGACTAAGGAATGGACGGGCATGGCTCCCAACACCGAATACGAGGTGTTCTATGTGGCTATCGACGAGAACCAGACTCCGGCAGAGTGTAAATGTCTTGAGGTCAGCACAATCTCCCTCGGTGGCGAGGGTGAGGCACTCGTGGAGATCACTCCGGGCGACTATACGTATACCGACTGGGGTGGTGAGATGAAGCCCTCGCAGTTCTTCACCTTCACTCCCAACGACCAGGCATCATGCTACCGTTTCAGTGTGATTACTGCTCAGAACTATGACGCTGATCCCGAAGGATACAAGTCAGACCTCTGCAGCGATCCATTTATGCCTACCGCCTACTGGTTCTTCTACGAGCCTATGACCACTGACTTCCAGATTGATCCGCTCACTGAGGTTGTGGCAATAGCCGCCGCAAAGAACAGCCTCGGGGAATGGGGCGCTGTAAACGAGCTCCGTTACACCACTCCCGAGGAGCCGGAGGGTGATTATCTTGAAGCACCCGCACGTAAGGCCACAGGTGAGATTTCCGGACGTCTGAACCCCGCCAAGGCAAACGGCGCTTTCAGCCATACTCCCGGCTATGCTCCCGTGATGCCCAAGAACACAAAGAACGCAAAGATCCAGCTCCGCTGAGCCCGCAGATAAAAGCCGCCCTCCCGGCTAAGTCCATCATGCGAGAACTCTGCGCTCCTCCGACAAGACCGTAACTACGCATGACGATAGACGCGCCAGGCGGCATGGCATTCATTTCAGTCTGCATATGGACCAATATATAAATAGAGGGTGTCCCGGTTGCCGGGGCACCCTCTTGGGTATGACGGGAGTCAGTCCCGTCTTTTCCAAATCACTGCTGTATTTATCTTACTATGACTTTCCTGCCGTCGCGGATGTAGATGCCCTTCGCGAGCGAGGAGCCGTCTACCTGCATTCCGTGGAGGTTGTAGACGGGCGCGTTGTCCGTGTTGCCGGTCGCTATCGTCTCGACAGATGTCTCAAGAGGATTCACCACGTATTCGAGCGGGGAATTGGAGCGTCCCTCGCAATAGTTTCCTGCTGCCCACTCCAGGTTGCCGAACGCTCCCTGCCAGATGCTGATGGTATACTCGGAGGAGGTATTGAGGTCTACGCCACGCAGACCCACGGTCACGCTGTTGGGATTGTTTCCCGCCACCCAGGCACGCAGAATGGCCTCCTGGAGATACTCACCCTCGGCGTTTCTGACGCTCCAGGCATTCTCCAGCTTGCCGCTGATGGCTGCTGCCTCCGGGAAATCAAGCGATAGCTGAAGCTCCAGCACCTTGTTTCCGTGGATTCTCGTCTCCTCCAGGCTCGTGTTGTATGACACCGGGTCGAAATCATATACGGTATGGTTCTCACGCGGCCTGTCAGCCAGCTCCCAGATGTTGAAATCATAGCGGAGCTCCGGATTGGAGCGACCGCCGTCGCCATCGAAGTTCCAGAGGGAATTTCCAAGCAGACCCTGCGGAATCACCAGCGTGTAGTTGGCGTCTACATACTGGCTGAGCCCCATCACCCCGAGGTAGAGCAGGGTGTAGTCGTCTGCCGGTCCGCTGAAGTCAGGCTTCCAGCCCGTCACCTTCTCTCCGTTGGCGTCAAGCACGTAGCACTGTGAGGGGTATCCGGACACCCAGTAGACATTCTCGTCGAACTTGACATGGATGACAGCCTCGGGCATTTCCGTCTGCTGCTCCTCGTCGTATACCATCTGGAAAAACTCCTTCTCGATCTGCGGCACGAAGTCATACACGTAGTTCTGGGCCGAGGCGGATGTGATTGCTGCCGCGATCAGGACTGCTGTGGTAAAGAATATTCTCATTGGCATTATTTTTTTAGTTGTTATAGAGATTCAGTCAGTCTCTGCAGCTGACTCTGCAAACTTAATGCAAAATATTCAGATTTCCAAATAAACGTCTTGTCTTTTTCAAAAAAGACGCGGCCTCTATGAAATCCGGCAAATGGAAATAAGAAATATCCAC
>DKYZ01000088.1:3510-7568 GCA_002493515.1 Porphyromonadaceae bacterium UBA7087
GTGGATATTTCTTATTTCCATTTGTTTCCGGGATGAATCCGGGAGCATCAGCAGCCGAACTTGGAGAAGTCGGTGAGCGCCATGTCGCCGGAGTCGATGAATGTCTCGTGGAACGCGAAGGCGGCATGCAGATGGTGAGGTGTGTGGCCGCCTGTCTTCTCGGCGAGCTTGAGGTAATCCCAGAGAAGCTCCTTGTACATCGGGTGTACGCAGTTCTCGATGATGCACTCCGCCCTCTGGCGCGGATCCTTTCCGCGGAGGTCGGCTACGCCCTGCTCTGTGGCGAAAATCTTGACCGAGTGCTCGCTGTGGTCCACGTGGGATACCATAGGCACGATGGCAGAGATCTTGCCTCCCTTCTGGATCGACGGGCAGGAGAAAATCGACAGATATGCGTTGCGGCAGAAGTCGGCCGAGCCGCCGATACCGTTCATCATCTTGGTGCCAAGGACGTGGGTGGAGTTGACGTTGCCGAAGATGTCGGCCTCCAGAGCCGTGTTCATGGCGATCAGACCGAGACGGCGCACCACCTCGGGATGGTTGCTTATCTCGCCCGGACGCATGAGGATCTTGTCGCGGAAGAAGTCTATGTTGTCCATGAAGTGGAGCATCGCGTCGTCGGAGAATGTGAGCGCGCATGTCGAGGCGAACTTACATTTGCCCTCCTCCATGAGGTGCATCACGGCATCCTGGATCACCTCGGTGTACATCTCGAACTGCGGGATGTCGGGGTTCTCGCCCAGGCCGTAGAGCACGGCATTGGCCACGTTGCCCACACCAGACTGCAGCGGGAGGAACTCCTTGGGCATCTTGCCCGTGCGGAGCTGCTCGGCCAGGAAGTGGCTGATGTTGTCGCCGATGCGCTGTGATATCTCGTCGGGTGCCGTGAAGGGCTTGATGCTCTCCGAGGCGTTGGAGGGAACCACACCGATGATTTTCTTGGGATCGATGTGCAGTATGGTCGAGCCGATACGGTCGGAGGGTTTGTAGATGGGGATCTCGCGACGGTGAGGGGGATCCAGGGGCACATAGTTGTCGTGGAAGCCACGGAACGACGTGTGGTAGTAGGAGGAATACTCGATGATGACCTTCTTCGCCATCTGGGCGAGGGTCGGGGCCATTCCAAGGCCGGCTCCCAGGATGATGTCGCCGTTGGGGCTCATCTCCGTAGCCTCGATGATGGCCACGTCGATGTCGCCGTAGAAACCGTAGCGCAGATCCTGCGATACATGACTCAGGTGGGTGTCGAAATAGTGCATCCCCCCGCGGTTGGCAAGCTTGCGGGAATCAGGATGGCTCTGGTAGGGGGTGCGTATACCGATTGCGTCCGCGCGTGCCAGCTCACCGTCTACATGATCATTGGTAGATGCGCCTGTGAACAGGTTGATCTTGAAGGGTTCGCCTTTTTCATGGAGCTCCTTGGCGCGCTGCGCCAATGCCACAGTTACAACTTTCGGCGTACCGGACGCTGTGAAGCCCGACATGCCGACATTGTCTCCGTTTTTAATATAACTGGCCGCTTCCTCGGCCGAAATAAAAGGGATACTCATTTGTAACGTTTAGATTTTAATGGTAATTTTGCACAAAAGTAATCATATTCTTTGAGACTACGATATAATGCACCCATTTTTTTTGCCGAATAACGATAAAAAATGCACTGATACCAAGAAAGTGCGCATTGAGACCTACGGATGCCAGATGAATGTGGCTGATTCCGAGGTGGTGGCGGCCATGATGGCCCTCGCCGGTTATGACCTCACGGAGGAGGATACACAGGCCGCCGCCGTGATGATCAACACTTGCTCCATCCGCGACAACGCCGAGCAGAAGATATATTCCCGCCTCGCATACTGGAACGCCCTGAGGCGCAAGCTCGGGCGCAACATTATAATAGGTGTGATCGGATGTATGGCCGAGAGGCTGAAACACCGCCTCATCGAGGAGCACGGCGTTGACCTCGTGGCCGGCCCCGACGCTTATCTCGACATCCCCAATCTCGTGGCCGCTGCCGAGACCGGCGAGAAGGCTATCAACATCGACCTCTCCACTACCGAGACCTACCGCGACATAATTCCCCGCCGGCTGGCCCGCGGAGCCGTGGGGGGCTTCATATCCATCATGCGCGGATGCAACAATTTCTGCTCCTACTGCATCGTGCCCTATACGCGCGGACGCGAGCGCAGCCGCGACCCGAAGAGCATACTCGCCGAGCTCGCCGACCTGCGGAGCCGGGGATTCCGTGAGGTGACTCTGCTCGGACAGAACGTGAACAGTTATTCCTTCACGGCCGACGACGGCCTGCACGTCGGTTTTCCGCAGCTTCTCGCCATGGTGGCCGAGGCGGCTCCCGACATGCGCGTGCGCTTCACCACATCCCATCCCAAGGATATGTCGGACGAGACCCTCGAGGCCATGGCCGCCCATCCCAACATAGCGCGCCATATCCATCTGCCCGTGCAGAGCGGCAGCGACAGGGTGCTGAAGCTGATGAACCGCAAGTATACCCGCGAATGGTATCTCGGGCGTATAGCGGCCATAAGGCGCATCATGCCCGACGCCGGCATTTCGAGCGACCTCTTCACCGGCTTCCATGACGAAACGGAGGAGGATTTCCAGCAGACCCTCTCGCTGATGGCGGAGGTGGGTTTCGACTCGTCGTTCATGTTCAAGTATTCGGAGCGTCCCGGCACGTATGCCTCCCAGCATCTGCCGGACAACATCCCGGAGGAGGTGAAGATCGAGCGGCTCAACCGTATGATCGAGCTGCAGAACCGTCTTTCCCTGGAGTCGAACCTGCGTGACGTGGGAAAGACGTTCGAGGTGCTTGTGGAGGGGGTGTCGAAACGGAGCGACAAGGAGCTGTTCGGACGCACGTCGCAGAATAAGGTGGTGGTGTTCCCGCGTGGCGACCATAAGCCGGGCGACCTGGTAAGGGTGCGCGTGGAATCGGCCTCTTCGGCCACCCTTAAAGGGGAGGAGACGGAATGAGCGTCATGGAGGAGACTGCGGCGACGTTCCGAGTGGAGCGTCTCGAAGGGGAATTTCCGCTTGAGCGCGGAGGCTCGCTGCGTGATGTCGAGATAGCGTATCATACGTTCGGACGGCTCAACGACCGACGCGACAACGTGGTGTGGGTATGCCATGCGCTGACTGCCAACAGCGATGTGGCCGACTGGTGGCCGCATACCGTGGAGCGCGGCTGCTTCCTTGACCCAGAGAGATGGTTTGTGGTGTGTGCCAACATCATCGGCAGCTGCTACGGCT
Organism: Porphyromonadaceae bacterium UBA7087; assembly: GCA_002493515.1. Classification (GTDB taxonomy): domain Bacteria; phylum Bacteroidota; class Bacteroidia; order Bacteroidales; family Muribaculaceae; genus Lepagella. The sequence goes on from DKYZ01000088.1 coordinate 6,775, forward strand.
CCACCGGCCCGACGTCGGTCGACCCGTCTGCAGGCGAGCCGTATTACGGGGATTTCCCCCGCCTTACCATACGCGATATGGTCAACGGCCACCGTATGCTTGCCGACCGTCTCGGGATAGGGAGGATACATGCGATGGTAGGAAGCTCTGTGGGTGGATTCCAGGCCCTGGAGTGGCTGGCAATGGAGCCGGAGCGTTTCTCGCGGCTGATACTGATAGCCACCGATGCGAAGGCCTCCCCCTGGAGCATTGCCGTCGACGAGACGCAGCGCATGGCCATCACTGCCGACGCCACCTACGGGGAGCGTCGGCACGACGCCGGGGCGGCAGGTCTTGCGGCGGCGCGCGCCATAGGATTGCTTACCTACCGAGGCCCCTGGGGCTATAACGCGACGCAGCGCGACAGGGCGCCCGAAGATGATCGGGTGCCTGATAGCCACCGCGCCTGCACCTACCAGCGCTATCAGGGAGAGAAGCTTGTGAGGCGTTTCGACGCCTATTCATATATGACCATTCTTGACGCCTTCGACACCCACGACATAGGGCGCGGGCGCGGAGGCGTCGACCGCGTGCTCGCCTCTATCGACGTCGAGACCATAGTGATAGGAATCACCACCGACATCATCTTCACCCCCGGGGAGATGCGCAGTCTGGCCCGGAGGCTCCCCCGCGCCGTCTACCGCGAGATCGAGTCGGAGTTCGGCCACGACGGCTTCCTCGTGGAGCATGCGCAGCTCAACGCCCTCCTCAAGAATTTCCTGGAATGAAAAAAGAGGGTGTATCAAAATTAAGTT
>DKYZ01000134.1:0-9914 GCA_002493515.1 Porphyromonadaceae bacterium UBA7087
CATTTACTGAATATCCCTACTTACTCTTTATGTCCTCCAGCACGGCCTCGCTCCATTTGAGATTGAGGCGCCGGATGGCTTTCAGCAGGGGCGGAAGATGATAGAACACCTCCCGGCCACGCTCTATCCATGTGAGCTGGTAGCGTCGGCGCATCCTCTGAAGCTGGCGGGTTGACATGTGCAGCAGACGGGCTGCCATAGCGTTGGGGATTGGCGGGATTGAGGATAATTCATCCTTTTCCTCCTTCGCCTCTTTCTTCTTCCTGTCCTCTTTGGTCAGGAGGGCGAGTATCAGCGACAGGGTTTCTTCGAGAGTGACCGTGCGCTGATAGAGCATTTCCAGTGTAATCTGTTGTTCCATTCTTTTTCGGATTTAGTGTTACGCTGGCAAAGGTACACAGACGCCGGAAGGTCACTTGGGAACCTTACGGGAACGTTCCCGAAAATAATTTTTGGAGTGGAAAAGACAAAGCGCCGGCCATTGATATATAGCCGACGCTCCGTCAACGGGTTAGCTGTATATCAACTGAAATCGAGACTGCCGAGATTTTTTGCGAGATTTTCCATGTCGTGACTTATTTTCTCGTTTGTGATACGGGCGTAAATCTGTGTCGTCTGGATGTTTGTGTGGCCGAGCATCTTGCTCACCGACTCAATCGGCACACCCTTTCCGAGCGTCATCGTAGTAGCGAAAGTATGACGTGCCAGATGAAATGTGAGGTTCTTCTCGATGCCACAGATGTCGGCAATCTCCTTTAGATAGCAGTTCAGTTTCTGGTTTGTGATTATCGGCATGAGCTGAACGTCCAGATACTTGCCCTCGTACTTTTTCAGTATCTTGAGAGCCGGAGGGAGCAGCGGTACCGTCACTTTCGTATCGGTTTTCTGCCGGTGGGTCACTATCCACAGGCGACCGTCGAACATTTTCTGTATGTTATCTACACGGAGATTGGCGAGGTCGATGTATGCCAGCCCGGTGAAGCAGGCGAAGATGAAGATGTCGCGCACCTGTTCCAGACGCTTGGAGGCAAACTCCTTTTCCATCATCTTTTTCAGGTCGTCTTCCGTCAGGAAGCCACGGTCAACGCGCTGCACGGAGATTTTATATCCGTTGAAGGGGTCAACGAAAATCAGACCGGCCCTGATTGCCTTGTTGATGACCTGCTTGAAGAATTTCATGCACTTGTAGGTGGTGTTCTGGCTGTAACCGTATTCAGTGCGCAGGAAGAACTCAAGATCCACGATGAACTGGTACTTGATTTCACGAAGGGGAATATCGGTGATATTGTATTTATTCTTCATGAACTCCACCACGCGGCGGTACATCCGCTCGTATTTCTGATAGGTAGGGTTTGCCTTGCTGATACCTATGAGCTTCTTGGTATCTTCAAGGTGCTGAAGGTAGAGAGGTACCAGCGATTCCTCTTTGGCGGTGATGCCGGTAAAGGCGTTCTTCACCATTTCGGCTGTAACGTAGCCATGTCGGTTGAGTATGTCGTAGTAATGTTCTTTGAGAACGACCCTCATGTCTTCGAGGCGCTTGTTGATTTCAAGGATTTTTGCAGAGCGTCCGATAGCCTTCATAGCCTTGACATCCCATAGTTCCGGTTCCACTGCTACTGTGGAGTTGATTCTCTCGTATTCTCCGTTCACGGCAATACGAATAGTTATCGGGCACTTGCCCTCCTTATTCTTATAGTTGCCACGGATATGGAAAAGAATCTTGAATGTGTTCTTTTTCATTTTCGCTTTGGATTTAGTGTCATCATTATCCGCGTTATGCGGTTGGATGTAATGATAACGAGTTTGACATTATTTTCGATTGGACGCTTGAAAGTCAAACTCACGCCATATAAGCGACTTACGCGATTTTTAACATAGGCGACTTACATCGGACGATGCTTTTCACCGCGAAAATCACAGAATTAGATTGCATTGTCAGACATCGTGTCGGACAGCCGTTTTAACACATCGGGGATAGCTGGTTAAAATGTCGCCGATTTTCCGACTTACGTCTGAGTTAGGTCTTTGGATATATTTGAACGCCAATTAGTTGCATTGTTTTCGGTCACATTTTTGTCACAATTTTCGTCACAAGAAAACTTGAAACGATTTAGTGACAAATAGCCGTCCGAGAAGGTCTTTTTTAGGTCCTATATCAGTCCTTAGTCCGATAGGATAAGACACGAAAAAACCTCGGAACTATCTGATAGTCCGAGGTTTGTCTCGAATTTTCCGATTTAGTTCGGAAGTACATAGTGGAGGTGGAGGGGTTTGAACCCTCGTCCAAACGCGGACCCAATAAGCTTTCTACATGCTTAGTCATTGAGTTGGTTTTCGTGCTGCAACAGGCTCACGACGACCAATTGCAGCCTTATCCTCTAAATTTCAGCGGTAGCCCGAGGCTTGCTGCCGCCAATTTCCGAATTTCTCTGCACCTCCATATCCAAACGTCTCGGAACAGGGCAATGGGGAGATGTCTCGTTCACGTCACTTTGACGCGAATTAAGCAATCCTACTATACTTCAGATCAAGCAGCGAGAGCGTAGTTGTTATTTTCGCCAATTATAGGTCGATGTTCTTGATATTATAGAGCTTGGACATCAAAGCTCTGCATGCTTACTTACCGTTTCTACACGCTGTCAAAACCAGTCACCCCCGTGTAGTAACTCCGCTTCCTCTGAAGCGTGACTGCAAAATTAGCTGATTAATCCATAATGTGCAAATATAATCCGCGAATTTAATGATATTTAACATTTCGGATTGCTGCTTATCTCAATCTGCTGGCGGACGGACTCATCATGGATAGCCAGCAGGATGGTCTTCAGGAAATCCCCGTCCATGCCGAGCTGTTCGCCAAGTTCCACACGCGAGCGTATCACATCGTTATAACGCGATGCCTGGACCACAGGCATCGAATGAACCCTTTTATAGCGTCCGATCTCGCGTGACACCTCCATACGCTTACCCAGAATATCAAGCAGCTGATTGTCAATGTCATCTATACGGCTCCGCAGACTCGTTAGATTTTCAGTAATCTCACATGTGTTGCGGAATACAAGACCGCTGAGAATGCTCTTAAGCGTCTCCGGAGTCACCTGTTGGGCTGCATCGCTCATTGCGCAGTCAGGATTGCAATGGCTCTCTATGATCAAACCATCAAACCCCATGTCCATTGCCTGCTGCGACAGCGGGGCGATCAGGTCACGTTTGCCGCCGATATGCGACGGATCGCATAGAATCGGAAGGGTGGGGTAGCGGAGGCGCAGTTCCGTAGGAATCCTCCATTCCGGCATATTGCGGTAGATATGTTTCCCATATACGCAGAATCCCCGGTGGATGGCGCCAATCCGTCTGACTCCGGCGTTGTAGATGCGCTGCATCGCTCCGATCCACAGCTCGATGTCGGGATTCACGGGATTCTTTACCAATACGGTGGCTTCGGAAGGGTTGCTCTCGGCCAGGGTATCGGCAATCTCCTGCATGGCGAAAGGATTTGCGGATGTGCGTGCCCCTATCCAAAGAATATCGATTCCAGCCTCAAGGGCCTTCTTCACGTGAAGACGGTTAGCCACCTCAGTTGCGGTATACATGCCGGTGGCCTTCTTCACGTCACGCATCCATTTCAGTCCGATCTCGCCAACACCCTCGAATCCGCCGGGCTTTGTACGCGGTTTCCATATCCCGGCCCGGAAAATCCTTATTCCCGAGTCCGCGAGCTGTGAGGCCGTGGCAAGCATCTGCTCCCTTGACTCCGCACTGCATGGTCCGGCGATGATAAGCGGCCGGTCACTGTCGATTCCCTTGAATGTCAATGGCTGAAGATTAGTCATAATCAGAACGGAAAGCCCCGGATTATATGACAAATCCGGGGCTTTGCGAATATGTTGTCAGTTTGCTTTCTTCTGCTCCTTTGCCCAGGTATCTTTCAGACCGATTGTCTTGTTGAATACGAGCTTGCCGGGTGTCGAGTCGGGATCTACCACGTAATATCCCAGGCGTGTGAACTGGAAGTTCTTGCCCGGCTCGGCAACGGTGACGGCCCACGGCTCAAGCATGACATTCTCCCGGATCTTCAGAGAGTCGGGATTGAGCAGCTCGCGGAAATCGCCCTCCTCGGCTGATGGATTCTCCACGGCGAACAGCCGGTCGTAATCCCTCACTGTGACAGGCACAGCCGTGGGGACAGAAACCCAGTGAAGGGTCCCTTTCACCTTGCGGTCAGCTCCGGGGAGGCCACTGCGTGTCTCCGGATCATACTCGGCGTAGATCTCCTCGATCTCTCCAGCATCGTTCTTCTTTACGCCGGTACACCTTATTATATATGCGCCTTTCAGTCTCACCTCCTTGTCGGGGCTCAGACGGAAGAATTTCTTCGGAGGATTCTCCATGAAGTCCTCCCTCTCTATCCAGAGTTCGCGTGAGAAAGGCATCGCGTGTTTGCCTTCCTCGAGATTCTCGGGATTATTGTCGATTAGAATCTCCTCTGTCTGACCCTCGGGATAATTGGTGAGGATAAGTTTCATCGGATTCTGGACGGCGCTGACGCGGGTAGCGGTCTTGTTGAGGTCTTCCCTGACGGAATGCTCGAGCAGTTCGATGTGGTTGAGCGCCTCGTATTTGGTGTAGCCGATCCTGTTGACGAAATCCTTGATGGCAGAGGGGGTGTATCCTCTCCTGCGGAGTCCGCAAAGGGTCGGCATGCGGGGATCGTCCCATCCGCTTACGAGCCCCTCCTTTACGAGCTGGAGGAGTTTTCTCTTGCTCATCACGGTGTATGTGAGGTTGAGGCGGTTGAACTCAATCTGTCGCGGGCAGTAGGAATCGTCGGCGAGTTCCTTCACGAAGTATTCGTAGAGCGGGCGGTGAGGCACAAACTCCAGGGTGCATATCGAGTGGGTCACGCCTTCGAAATAGTCGCTCTGGCCGTGGGCGAAGTCATACATGGGATATACCTTCCAGGTCTCTCCGGTGCGCCAATGGGGAGTCTTGATGATACGGTACATTATGGGGTCACGGAAGTGCATGTTGCTGTTGGCCATGTCGATTTTGGCACGAAGCACCATGGAACCCTCCTCGAACTCACCTTTGTTCATGCGCTCGAAAAGGTCAAGATTTTCCTCTATGGGGCGGTCGCGGTAGGGGCTGTTCTCTCCTGGCTGGGTGGGAGTTCCTTTCTGGCGTGCTATGTCCTCGCTCGACTGCTCGTCGACGTAAGCCTTCCCCTCCTTTATCAGACGGATTGCGAGATCGTAAAGCTGTGGGAAATAGTCGCTTGCATAATAAAGACGGTCTTCCCAGTCGTATCCGAGCCAGTGGATGTCGCGCATTATCGCCTCTACATACTCGGTGTCTTCCTTCTGGGGATTTGTGTCATCGAAACGCAGGTTGCATTTGCCGCCGAATTTCTCCGCTGCGCCGAAATCCATGATGATGGCCTTGGCGTGTCCGATATGCAGGTATCCGTTGGGCTCAGGCGGGAAGCGAGTGTTCAGTCTTCCTCCGTTTTTGCCTTCGGCGAGGTCTTTCTCAATCTCCTGTTCTACAAAATTCAAGCCATTCTCGTTGACGATGGCTTCGTCTTTTATTATTTCAGTCATTTCCTGTAGTATTTCAGAATAAAGTGCAAAATTAATGAAATAATGGCAAAAAACAAAAACGAAGGTGAAATAAGACGCCGCAAAACGCTAAGATATGAGAAAGAAAAGGGCAGCGGAGACTGCCGTATGGGAGTCTCCGCTGTCAGGCTTTGCGCCCCCGTTCCGGATTGTGGACGGGGCTGCGGCAATCAAATTTCTTGTTGCAATTCGGTCAAGTAATGGAAAAGTAGAAACAAAAGCTGTTCGTCAGAACGTATTCGTGGTTCAGTTTAGTATCAGTTGGTTGCATCGTGTCCCCTCTATAGGGGAGTATACTCTGGCAAATTGCCTGATAAAATTGAGAGAAGCCGTTTTTGGTGATTTCATTTCTTTTCCGTTTACTCCAAATTGAATTGATAAAATTGTAGAATCGTTTGTCATAGGCACGCAGTTTAAAGATAACAATATGATAACGCCCCATTGGTCTCAAATATTATGTGACGGTGAGAAAAAAGTTATCCCCGCCGGTTTTCCAGCGGGGTCATTGTGGTTTCGGGAAGCCAAGGCCAGGCATATCAGATGAGGCCTTGGGCTGTTTCATTGTCAGATTGTGAGGACGATATCCTTCTCGGCGGCGATTCTTCTCAGATTCAGGATGGCATATCTCATCCTTCCGAGGGCCGTGTTGATGCTTACGCCCGTGATTTCGGCAATCTCCTTGAAAGAGAGGTTCTGATAGTATCTCATGTTGAGCACCTCCCTCTGGAGAGGGGGAAGCTTCTTTATGAGAAACCTGACGTCTTCGCGGATTTGGTCGGAGATTATGATGTCTTCTATTGTCTCCTCGGCCAGCTCCTTTCTGTTGAGCACGTCAATGTCCTCAAGGTCAGCCGACTGGAGATTTTCCGATTTCTCCTGCCGATAGTAGTCTATTATCAGGTTATGCGCGATTCGCGATATCCAGGCCGGGAATTTTCCGTTCTCGGTATATCGGCCCTGCTTGATGGTCAGGATAGCCTTGACAAAAGTTTCCTGAAAAATATCATTGGCCAGATCCTCGTTTTTGATTATGCGGAGGATATAGTTGAAAATTCTGTCTTGGTGCCTTTTGAGGAGCACGTCGAAAGCGTCGTTGTTACCTTGCGCATAAGCTTTGACCAGATTCTCGTCGGTCATGCTTAAAAATTTTGTCATTCCAGTCTTTTTTATCGTTTGGTAGGAGTCGCTCGATAGGCAGATAAATTTAGAATGGTTGTCTGTTATTATTATGGTTTGGTTTGACTTCGGGTCAATTTCCTACCACAAAATTAATGCAAAAATCAATCCAAAACAAATAATAGGAATATTTGAATGATTAAAAAATGTTAAAACGGTGGTGGCGATACAATAAAACGCCTTCTTTGAGGTTGATGTATAGAGAAAGGGTATATCATTGCCAATGGTGGCGGGATATACCCTTTTTAATTTGAAACGTTTGATTGTCAATCTCTTGGGCATATTCCTTAGTCAGCTCGACAGCCGCCCATCCGTTTTCTTCAGTTGTTTTCACAATCTTTAACCCGCATTTTGACGCTGCCTCCTCTATCATGGGAATGTCGGCGGTATAGAAGCCGCTCAGAAACAATTTTCCGCCCCTGTTGATTCTTGAGGAATATGCGGAGATATCGTTTAGGATGACGTTCCGGTTGATGTTGGCGAGGAATATATCGGCGCTTTCGAGGCCGGAGAGGGAGTCTGCGTTTCCTGTGATGAAGTCTGCCGTGACTTTATTCAGGACGGCGTTCTGCCGGGCATTGTCGGTGGCGTCGGTCTCGATGTCTATGCCTGTGGCCTTGGAGGCACCCTTCATTTTGCATAGGATTGCGAGAATGCCTGTGCCTGTCCCCATGTCGATGACTGTCTTGCCGTTCATGTCGGTGTCAAGGATGAATCCCAGCATCTGCGATGTGGTGGCATGATGTCCGGTCCCGAATGCCATGCGCGGGTCCACCACGATGTCGAACTCGGCTTCCGGGATTTCGGTATGGAAGGATGAATGCACCACGCAGCGTCCTCCGACAACGATAGGTTTGAAATAGTTTTTCTCCCATTCCTCGTTCCAGTCCTTGCCTTCTACCAAAGATGAGGAGAAAGTTACGGCAGTATCAAACGGGAAATCGGCCGCGATACCCTCCATGGCAGCGGCGTCGAAAGAATCGGATTTTATAAAAGCGTCAAGGCCTTTTTCATCGGCCACAAATGATTCATAGCCGGCGTCAGCCAGAAAAGAGGCCATGAGGTCGGTCATGTCGGATGTGCACGGTTTCAGGTCAACGCGCAGGTCGATGTAGTCGTTCATTATTTTTTCTTTTTCTTACGGTGAAAGAAGGAAAATATCTTCCTTATGGAGGCGAAGGCCGAGAATCCCATCAGGGCATAGTCGAGATAGCTCATGCCGTTGATTACCTTGGGGAGGAAATATGAGATTTTCCCTGCTATTCCGCTTGTTGAGCCGGAATTATCAGCCGAGAGCGGGTTGCGTTTCCTTACATTGTAGACCTTGCTCATCACCCTCGACTTGCAGAACTCTCTTCTGAGGGCTGTCAGGGCACGCTGATATCTGAGCTCATCGAGAGTGTAGCCTTTGAAATTGCCGCCTTTTCCGGCGGTGGCGTCTTTCTTTACAGGGTTGTTCTCATTCATGGTCGTTTGATTTATCAATTATCAGCTTGGTGATGAACTTCGAAATCGGATTGAAAATAAGCTGTTTCCTGAGCAGATATATTATCAGCACGACAACGATTTCAATTCCAGCTACCGTAAGATAGGCGAGCGCCGTGGGCATGATGAGCTTGAAAGCTCCCACCAGCGAGAACAGCAGCATGATGAGTATGGGAAGAAACATGATCATCACTATTGCGGCGAAGAGGGCGGTGCCCATCAGGATGGTCACTTTCTCTGCTGCCGTGAGCTTCATGTATTCAAGCTCCAGGCGTGCCCAGTCGATGCTTTTGGTGAATATTTCCTTTATTTCCTGTGAGAGATTTTCTTTCATATGGCGTTAGGGTCTAAAATTACGGGCGCATGGCTGTGAATGACATGCGCCCGTAAGTGATAACATCAGTCAGCATTATACATTACCGACGAAAGACCGGACAACGGGTCAATCTTTAATCCTGTGGTCAACCTTGCGAACCGGCGAGCTCGGCCACCAGCTCATCTACCTCGGCGTCGCTGATGGTGATGCCTTTCTTCTTGAAGAATCGGCATATCCTGGCTCTGGTGTCCTCTCCCTTCTCAGGGGCGAGCAGCAGGGCGGATCCGCAACCTACGATAGCTCCGCCGAGGAAAGCATATAACAATGTGATTGCCTTCATATCGTGCCGGGCTTTATCAATCCTTGATGTCCTCGAGTTTGTCCTCTATCTCGTCTACAAGCTCGTCCATCTTCGACTTCTTCATGCAGATTCCCTTCTCTTTGAGGAAATCGACGATCTTGTCGCGGGTCTCGCCGCTGAACTCTGCGATTTTCCTGCGGCTGTCGCTTCCTTTCTCGGGAGCCAGAAGGAGACCTACTGCTGCGCCGGCGATAGCGCCGCCGATCACTGCGCTTATAACATGTAATGCTTTCATATATTCGGAATTTTTATCATTTGTTGGTTAAGATTCTCTGTAGGCGAGGCCTCCGTTGCAGGAGGGCTTACATCTATATAACACCGCGATTTGGTTTTTGTTTTGCGGGAGTCGAATTTTTTAATGATCCGGGGCTGGGCGCTATCTCGCGGCCATCATCAGCGGAGCGGCGGCCTCCCTGTAGGCCATGACACCCTGCTCGCTGAGGTCTACGAGACGGAAGTCTCCCTCGGGGGTAATCATCTTCACATGATTGTCATCCACCATTGTCATGAAGGGGTATGAGATTCCGTCATTGGTCAGAGCCCAGGTCTGGCTGTCTGCGTCAAAGTCAAGGCGCATGCTGTCGCCGTTGGGGCAGCTCACCGTGTAGCCCTTGCCGTCGCAGTCGATTATGTAGCGTCCCTGCTCCGTGTCGATCATCTTCACTGAGGCCTCCATCGGGTTGTTGCCGCTCCAGAACTCTATCGAGTTGAGCACGAGAAGATCGGCCAGGGACGTCACCTCATAGACGGGGAGAATCCAGAAAGCGAAGAATACGAGCTCGTTGATGAATTTGGGCCCGACCTGCTTGTTCCACTTCAATACGCTGTTGGTCAGCGAGAAGCTGCCTATGCAGGAGTTGAGCGAGAGGGTAGAGGCGAGAAGCAGCACAGTGGCCACTGTCATTGTTATCTTTCTCATCTAATGTCGGGTTTGGTTTATCGTTTATAGTTTATCGTT
>DKYZ01000134.1:10244-28675 GCA_002493515.1 Porphyromonadaceae bacterium UBA7087
GTTTATCGTTTATAGTTTATCGTTCAGATAATGGAAATCAGTCTTCCCGGGTGTATATGCGGTAGGCTGTCAGCACTTTGTCTACGAAATCCACGGTCTCGCGGCCTCGGAAATAACCGTTCCTCACGACAGGGTCGTTGAAGTATTTCGGCTTCGATTTCCAGAGCACGGCCTCGCTTACGTTTCCCTCCCAGAGCTCCGGGTCGAGGCCGTATTTCTCAGCCAGGGCGATGGCGTCTGATATATGGCCGAGCCCGCTGTTGTAGGAAGCGACCACAAATTTAATTCTTTCTTTCGGATTTTTAATCCTTTTCTTAAGACTTTCATTCAATTTTCCTATCAGGATGGCGCCGATCTTGATGTTGAGCTCCGGATTGGCTGCCTCCTGGAGTGTATATCCCAGAGCCTGCGCGGTAGACGGCATTATCTGCATCAGTCCCTTGGCGCCGGCCCATGATTCCACGGCAGGATTGAACCTTGACTCGGCGAAGCATATGGCTGCCAGCATTTTCCAGTCGTAGCCACATAGTTCGGAATACATCTGGAAATAGGCGTCAAACATCGAGATCACTCCGTCTCTGCCTACGCTTGCTCCGGCGGCGAAATCGGTCCCGTCGGAAGAGGGGGTTTTGCTGAGCTCGAAATATTTACGGTAGAGGCTCTTGGTGTAGGTGGTGGTGTTGTTGCTTGCGCTCCAGGCATTGATTCTCTCGGCAAGCGCGGTGTTGTCTTTGCCCACGGCCCATGAGCCCGCCTGGTCAAGGCTAAGCTGCATTCCTATGTCCAGGTCAGGATAATAGGAGCGGTTGATTTCCGCAATGTCTGAGTCAACCACAGTGAACGGAATCTCGCCGGAATGCACCATCTCGATCAGGTCTTCCGAAATCAGGGTGTCGCGGCTGATCGCATGGATCACGATCCCTCCACCAAGCTCGTCATCAAGGTTTTTCAGGCGGTAGTGGTATTTTGAGTCCTTTTCCACATATATCTCTTTTCCGATAAGCTGTGTCACGTCGGTGAGGGCATCTTTGCCGCCGGGCTGCACCAGCACCTGATGAGTGACCTCGTTGGCGCCGCAGTTGAGGATCCGGTCGCTGTATTCATCTATTCTGGGCACAGGGTAGGCCGCCACATCGGCTTCCCCGCTATCCAGCTTCGCGAGCATGGATGCGACGTTGTTTGCCACCGAGAGTTTCAGCACCAACCCTTCGTCGGATGCGAAACGCTTTACGTTCTCGTATTCATATCCCATCTCCTGCCCGCGGTAGTCAAAATAGGTGGTCGGCCCGTATAGGGTTACGGCGCGGAGGGTGTCGCGAGCATTGGCTTCCGCGGATTTCGTTGTGTCGGCTTTCTTTCCGCATCCCGCTGCCGATATTATCATGACTGCAGTCGCGCAGGCGATGTAAAGGTTCTTTTTAGTCATATGAGGCGCGTTTTTATGGTTGGACACTGCCGAAGGATATGCAGAAACCGTCGTCATACCCCTTATGATGGACGGTCAGCTGTGAGGCGAGCCGCATGGCGGGAGTCCCGTGGGAACGGCTGCCGGAGTTGAGGGAGTCGATTACTCTCATCAGCTTCTCAGGCACCTCCCGCATCGTCGGGCAGGGATTGAAAAGCGATGGTTGCACGGCGCGGGCGTCGGATATTTCGGAGAGGATTACTCCGGCCCGCTTGTAGCCTATGCCTCGGCTGAATATCCGGTCGAGCAGACCCACGCAGGTCTTCACGAGCACCACGGCGTCGTCGGTGGGTGCGTCGAGACGGAATGTCATTTCCGGAGCGTGATAACCGTTCTCTGTGTGGAAACGGTTGCTTCTGAGAAAGACAGTAGCCCTGGAACATACCCCTCCCATCTGGCGCAGACGTTGTGAACAATATGAGGCATATATGGCGATTCTGGCGCGGATGTAGTCATAATCCTCCACATCATGTGGAAACGTCCTTGTTTCCGAGATTGAATCCTGAAGCCTCCGGTCTATATGGGCGAGAGTGATGCAATTCACGTCATGCAGCTCCAGCCAGCTCCTCTCTCCGTTTACTCCGAGCCATTTTCTGACGTGACCTCTGTCAAGACGCGCGAAATCGCCTATGGAATATACTCCGCCCTGATACATTTTCTTGGCCAGGCGTCTGCCGATGCCCCACAGGTCGCGGATCTCGGTCATGTCGAGCAGTTTCCATTTCAGATTCTCGTCAGTGAGCACTCCGGCGTGGACAGCCCGTTTCTTGCATACCTCGGTCACGATTTTTGCAAGGGTCTTGGTCTTTGCGAAACCGAGGGTCACGGGTATGTGGAGTTCCCGCCAGCAGGAGTCCCATATCGCCGCTCCAATCTCGGGAAGTGCCGAGGCCGGGATTCCGTCCATGTCGAGGAATGCCTCGTCTACGGAATAGTCGATTGTGGCAGGTGCGTATCTTCTGAATATGTCGTGGACTCTTACGCTTATGTCGCGGTATAGTGAATGGTTGCCGGAAAGGGCGATCACCTCCCGGTTCTTCACGAGCTCGCGGATCTCGAAGGCCGGCTGACCCATCTTTATGCCGAGGCGTTTCTCCTCGTTGCTCCGCGCCACCACACACCCGTCGTTGTTGCTGAGCACCACTACGGCTTTCCCCTCCAGGGAGGGGTCGAGCGTGCGTTCACACGATACAAAGAAATTATTGCAGTCGGCGAGTCCGGTCATTGAATACAGGTTATTTAGATTATAGATAGCGGATGCTTGTCTCAGAGAGGATAGTAGATATTGTCACGGAATTCGGCGAAACCCTCGTTGCAGAGGAAACTGAGGGCTCTTGACAGGCGCGGGGCGTCGAGTGAGCATCGGAGGCCTATTATTGGAGCCGTGGCGCCTGAAGGGCAGCTCCTCAGAAACCTGGCCACGGATTCCGCGTCGCCGGCCGGCGACGCGGGAGGCGCTTTCTTTCTGCGGTTATCGCGGCATACATCACACTTGCCGCAGTCGGAGGCATTCTCCTCGCCGAAATAGGCGAGCATACGTTTCACCCGGCATCCCGAGGAGTTGTAGGCATAGTCGAGCATCTTCTCCACGCGCTGACTCATTATCTCCCGGCGTTCCTCGTATACGCTTTTGGGAATAAGCATCGCCGAGGTTTCCTCGCGGGCTGTTGGGAAAAACATCAGCGGAATGCCTGAATGGGGGATATAGCTTGCCACCTTGTGTCGCGACAGCTCCAGCAGGGCCTCGTAGATTCTGCGGCTGTCGATACCGGAGGCGCGGGCTATCTCGTTTTCGGAGACATATACGTAGTCGATGAACAGGCCGGTGTACATCCTGAGCAATGTGGAAAGGACGAGATCGGCTTCCGGGCTGAGGTCACGGATATTGTAGAGTTCCTCACGTGTGCATATAATCTTCACCCTCGAACGGCTGTCGTAGTCCTCGATGAAGTTGAGATAGCCAGCCTGGGAGAGCAGTCGCAGGGAGTTGCGGCATTGTTTCTGCTGGAGATTGAAATTCACGCAGAAGGTGTCGATATCGAATTCCGACAGCTTCTCAAAACCCTCGCCGATGCTGACATGCAGGAAAATGCAGACACGTTCGTAGGTCTTCTTGATAATATCGCGTGGAGGAAACGCTTCCGTCACGCGGCGGCGCATCACACCCTGGTCTGACTTTGCCACGAGCAGCACGGCGAACGACGGCAATCCGTCCCTTCCGGCGCGTCCGGCCTCCTGGTAATACTCCTCCAGGGAGGGGGGCATGTCGAAATGAATCACTACGCGCACGTCCGGCTTGTCGATTCCCATGCCGAATGCGTTTGTGGCTACCATCACCCTCACTGCGTCGGCCTGCCAGGCGTTCTGACGCTCCTCCTTCAGGGCATGGTCAAGACCCGCGTGGTAGTAGGTAGCGCTTATGCCGCATGATGTCAGGTATTCCGCAATCTCACGGCAGCGTTTGCGGCTCCTGACGTAGACGATGGATGTCCCGGTGGTGCGGCTCAATATATGAAAAATGTCGTTGATTTTGGTGTCCGCTTTCCTTACGAGATAGCTGATGTTGTCACGGGCGAAACTTTTGCGGAATACGTTCCCGTTGCGAAATTCAAGACGGGCGGCGATATCCTCGGCCACTTTGGGAGTGGCTGTCGCGGTCAGCGCCAGCACGGGTATGTCGGGCTTGAGCCTGCGGAGCACCTTTATATTTAGGTAAGCCGGACGGAAGTCGTATCCCCATTGGGAGATGCAGTGGGCCTCGTCGACCACGATAAGCTTTATCTCGATGCGGCGCAGCTCAAGGAGAAACCGCTCGTTTTTCAGGCGTTCCGGCGACACGTAGAGGAAACGCGCCCGGTCGTTGACCAGGCTTTCCCAGCTCAGGCGCGTCTCCTTGGCCGTCATTCCCGAATGGAAATACACTGCCTTTATGTGACGGCGCCTGAGGTTGTCTACCTGGTCTTTCATCAGGGATATCAATGGAGTCACCACGATGGTCACTCCCGTCTCGAACGAGAGTCCCGGCACCTGGAATGTGATCGACTTTCCGCCTCCCGTGGGCATAAGGCCGAGCGTATCGTGCCCCGCGAGCACAGACCGTATGATGTCGAGCTGCAGTGGGCGGAAGCTGTCGTAGCCCCAGTATTTGCCGAGAATGGCCAGAAGGGAGGCGTCGTCCATACAGGAAGGGTCTTAGTTCTGGCCGGAGAGGCGCATGTCTTTTATCATGAGCTGCACGGAGTCGGGGTGCATGGCGTGCTTGGTCTGCTCGATGGTGTAGCAGATGTCGATGGGCTTATGGGCATGTATGTGCTCGAAATAGGGAGCCATGTTGAATGCGATCGCGTTTATCACGCGGCTCGTGCTGTCGTCCTCAAGCTCAAGCTTGATATGCTCCAGGTTCTTGCCCACGAGTTTGCTCGTGCCGAAGTCGAAGACATTGCGGGTGCAGAAGACGGGCTTCTGGTTGGATGGTCCGAACGGGTTGAATTTTTTCAGAAACGCCACAAACTCCGGAGTGATGTCGGCGAACTCGATTGTGGCGTCGATGTCAAGCTGCGGCGAGAGCTGGTTGGGCTGTATGTGTTTCGCCACATATTCCTCAAACCGGCGGCTGAACTCAGGTATGTTCTCCTCCTTCAGCGAGAGCCCCACGGCGTATGTGTGGCCTCCGAAATTCTCAAGAAGGTCGCGTGTGGAGTTCACTGCTGAATAGATGTCGAATCCCTGCACGGAGCGGGAGGAGCCCGTGGCTACGCCGTTGGAGTAGGTGAGCACCACCGATGGCTTGTAATACAGTTCCGTGAGGCGCGAGGCCACGATTCCTATGATTCCCTTGTGCCAGTCTTTGTTGTAGACCACGATGGAGCGTTTCCCGTAGATGATGTTTACATTCTTTTCAAGAAGGGTGTTGGCCTCGTCGGTGATTTTCTTGTCGAGTTCCTTGCGGTCTTTGTTGTATTGGTCGATGTCCTTCCCCTTCTCGTAGGCCTCGTGCAGGTCTCGGCAGACGAGGAGGTCGACTGCCTCGATTCCGCTCTGCATCCTTCCGGAAGCGTTGATGCGCGGGCCTATCTTGAAGATTACGTCTGAGATTGTTATGTCTTTGTTGGTGAGCTTGCAGAGGCGTATGATACTTCTGAGCCCGAGATTCGGGTTTGAGTTGAGGCGTTTCAGGCCGTGGTAGGCCATTACGCGGTTCTCGCCTATTATGGGCACGATGTCGGCGGCGATGCTCACGGCCACAAGGTCGAGCAGCGACTCAAGCTCGTTGTGGTTGCTCAGGCCGTTGCTCAGGGCGAACGCCTGCATGAACTTGAATCCCACGCCGCATCCGCTCAGATGGTGGAAAGGATACGTGGAGCCAGGCATCTTCGGGTTGAGTATCGCCACGGCGGGGGGAAGCTCCTCGTCGGGGACGTGATGGTCGCAGATGATGAAGTCGATACCCTTTTCGGATGCGTAGGCAATCTCTTCTATTGCCTTTATCCCGCAGTCGAGCACTATCACGAGCTTTATGTCGTTCTCCACGGCATAGTCGATGCTTTTGCGTGATATGCCGTATCCCTCCTCATATCGGGTCGGTATGTAATACTCGATGTTGCTGTAATAGTTCTGCAGGTATTTGTAGACGAGGGCTACGGCGGTCGTGCCGTCTACGTCATAGTCGCCGTAGACCATTATCCTCTCCTTGGCTCCCATGGCCTTGTTGAGACGGTTTACTGCCTTGTCCATGTCCGGCATCAGAAACGGGTCGATAAGGTCGGAGATGGAAGGAGAGAAGAAAGACTCGGCTTCTTTAGGAGTCGTGACGCCACGCCTTATCAGTAGCTCGGCGATGGCGGGAAGGTCGTTGCAGTGCGGCAGAAGATCCTCGGACTGTTTCTTCTGCTGGTTGGTCAGCGGCTGGTAGTTCCATTTGGTGGTCATTATAATGGGTAGTTTTGTTTCGCAGGTGATGGTTATCGGTTCCGAGGAATTGAGATTTTGCAAAAATAACAAAAAAAACGGTAAGACAAAAAGAAAATGCCCCGGCGGAATGAAAAAATTCCGTCGGGGCTGTTTTCGGGGAGGTTCCGGTTATGCTTCCGGAGTGTCAGATATTGTCGCTGACAGCCGGTGTTTCCTCTGCTTTTTGGTCGCCACGCCGGCTGCCTTCCTTGATGAAGAGCACGCATACCGCTCCGATGGCGATTGAGATGCCGGCAATGAGCATCATCAGGTATTCGGGCGCGAGCTCATGGGGATGGCTCAGCAGGGTCAGGATCCATCCGCCGGCGAGGGCCGCTACAATCTGGGGCATGCATGTGGTGCAGTTGAACAGTCCCAGGTATGTGCCGATGTTGCCGCCGCGCAGCGAGTTGGTAAGTATTGTGAAGGGCCATGCAAGCATAGCCGCCCAGGCGCAGCCGATCAGCACGAAGGCCACGAACAGAAGCCACTGGTTGGTGGTGAAGGCAAGCATCACGAAACCGCCGGCGCCGAGAAGAAGGCTGAGCATGTATGACAGCTTGCGGCTTCTGAATCTCGGGAGGGCCACAGCCCAGAGCACGGAGCCAAGAGCCTGCACCGCGTAAAGGAGACCTACCCAGTTGCCCGCGTCGTTATACTGTGGCGAGGATGCGTTGAGCACAGTTCGCGTGTCGTAGCGGCATGTCGAGGCGTCGGCGATTTCTACCGACGAGGCGTCTTCCACGGTTGTCTTTCCGCCTTCGCCATGAGCCACTATCGATGCCTCGGTGAGCTTGAAGCTCCCCTGGAGGCGCGACAGATAGTCTTTGATCTCCACTTCCGACGGATTGTCTATCTCTACGCCGTCTACACTCACGGAGGATATACCCTTCAGGGATGTGTTGAATTTTGCCTTGGCGCTTCCCTCCGCGTCGTTGAGGATCATGTGGTCGCTGACGATGGTGTCGCTGCCATTGACCACGACCGTAGCTGCCGGATAGAACTGTCCGTCGGCTGTGACGCCCTGGGCCAGCGCCTTTCCGTGGCTCACGATGAGTACGGTGTCGTTGATGAGAAGGTTCTTGGCGTCATAGGTCCTGTTGCCGTCGGTTATTCCGACCACGTTTTCAGTCACCGGTGTGTTGAACGCGTTGTAGGCGACTGTGTTGGTGGCATACGTCCATAGGAACAGGAAGGCGAACCAGCAGAAGAACTGCACCAGGCCGACGCTCCAGAACGTGGAGGGGGCGTTTTTAAGAAGCACAAACAGATTCTCCTTCTTGCCGGATGATTGTTCCTGCACGCCGTTGTATTCATTGTAGACGGCTGGCGGCCATTCCCTTACCTTCACGAGAGAGTATATGACACACAGCAGAAGAATGGCGGCCCCTATGTAGAACGACCATATCACCGTGTCGGGCACGACGCCCGAGGGGGCGATGTTGCGCATGCCGAGCCATCCGAGGCAGATCGGGAATATGTATCCCACCACCGACCCGGCGTTGCAGAGGAAGCTCTGGATGGAGTAGGCGAGACCCTTCTGCTTTTCATTGACCATGTCGCCCACAAGCATCTTGAAGGGCTGCATGGCCATGTTGATTGATGTGTCGAGAAGCATCAGGGCGATGATGCCGAAGAGGATGGCGCTGCTTATCGAGAAATGGAAACTGCCGGAATTGGGCAGCAGACACATCACGATCACAGCGATTGTGGCGCCGAGAATCAGATATGGGAGGCGACGTCCGAACCGCATCCAGGTGCGGTCGCTCATCATTCCCACGATGGGCTGCACGATCATTCCCATCAGAGGGGGCAGAATCCAGAAATAGCTCAGGTCGTGCGGGTCGGCTCCGATGGTCGTGAATATTCGCGACACGTTCGCGCTTTGGAGCGCGTAGGCGATCTGGACTCCGAAGAAACCGAAACTGAGGTCCCAGAGTTTCCAGAAACTTAAGTCGGGTTTTGTTTTCATTAGCTGTTGGATGAACTATAAGTGATGAACTATAAGTGATGAACTATAAGTGTTGAGTTAAAGAGAGGCGGCTTAGTGTATGATCTTGGAATAAAGCCATTTTATCTCCTCGGGCCATAGGGTGTCGTCGGGCGTCTCCAGGATTATGGGCATGTTGTCAAACCGGGGGTCGTTGACGAAACGGATGAAGAAATCCACTCCGAGCGTCCCCTTTGATATCGAGGCGTGCCGGTCTACGCGTGATGCCAGTGCTTTCTTGTCGTCGTTAAGATGTATGCCCCTGAGGTAATGCGCTCCCACGATTGAGTCGAAATCCTCCCAGGTCTTGCGGTAGCCGTCCTCCGTGGCCAGGTCATAACCGGCGGAATAGGCGTGGCAGGTGTCGATGCAGACGCCTACGCGAGTCTTGTCTTCCACCTTGTCGATGATATGGGCGAGATGGCGGAAGTCGAAGCCGAGGTTGGATCCCTGGCCGGCTGTGTTCTCTATTACGGCTGTGACTCCGGTTGTCTGGCCGAGGGTGAGATTGATCGACTCCGCGATGCGGTCAAGGCATTCCTCCTCCGAAAGCTCGTTGAGATGGCTCCCCGGATGGAAATTGAGCATCGTCAGGCCCAGCTGCTCACACCGTCTCATTTCGTCAAGGAACGATTTGCGCGACATGGCGAGCTTCTTGGAGTCCGGACTTCCCAGATTGATCAGGAAATTGTCGTGTGGAAGAATCTCCGACGGGGTGTAGCCCAGCTCGACGCATCTTGACTTGAAAAGGTCGGCTTCCTCGTCGGAAATCGGTTTTGATGACCATCTTGAGCTGCTTCCCGTGAACAGGGCGAATGCCTTCGCTCCTATGGCGTGAGCCTCCAGGGGAGCGTTCGACACTCCTCCGCTCACGCTTACATGGGCTCCTATGTATTTCATTTATAAGTTTTTATGGTTATAAGACGGGCGCTTGCCCCTGACGTGGCTTTCCAAATCCTATGCCTCCGGCATGTTCGCGGATGGAATGGATTGCGGACGCACGCAAGGTTGTGCGCTTAAGAATTAACAGCAAAGTTAAGACTTTTTATTGTAAAATGAGGTGGAAATAGTTAATTTTGTCTTCAAAAACACTACTGATGGAAATAAGCAAGACCAAGCTATCGCTATATGCATCGCTGCGGATGCCCAAACACAGGCGTCGCCTGGGGCTTTTTGTGGCGGAGGGGGATAAAAGTGTGGCGGATACTCTCGGCTTTTTCAAGCTGGAGGCTCTGATGGCCACGCCACGATGGATTGCCGGCAATCCCGGACTCTCCCGCCAGGCAGGTGAGCGTCTGTATGAATGCCGCGAGCAGGATATGCGTAAGTTGTCAACGATGACGACACCGCCGGATGTGATGGCTGTCTACCGCATTCCCGAGCCGAAAGCGGAACCCCGTATCCCGCGCGACAGCCTCAGTCTCGTGATCGACACCGTGCAGGACCCGGGTAATCTCGGCACTATAATACGCACCGCCGACTGGTTCGGTTTCAAGGTGATATATGCTTCCCGCGAGACAGTGGATGTATATAACCCAAAGTGCATACAGTCGTGCATGGGCTCCATGACGCGGGTGGAGGTCGTCTACTGTGATCTTGTGGAGCTGCTTTCATCATGTCCTCCCTCGTTGCCGGTCTATGGCCTGCAGCTGGACGGAAAAGATATTTTCGGAGCGGCTCTGTCTCCGGTCGGTGTTATAATAATGGGCAACGAGGGGAAGGGTATCAGCGCGGAGGTCAGGGATTTTGTAAATTCACCGTTGCTGATTCCTCCCTACGACGCTGTCTCGCACGGCGAGAGCCTCAATGTGGCCTCGGCTACGGCGATAACGCTGGCGGTGTTTAGAAATCTGAATGTAATGAAAGGCAAGTAAGGTTATGGCTGTAAAGACTAAATCTGTATATTTCTGCTCAAACTGCGGACATGAGTCGCCGAAGTGGCTTGGAAAATGTCCCTCGTGCGGCGAATGGAATACATTCGCCGAGGAGAAGGTGACTGTGACTAATGCGAAAGGAGCCAAGAGGGTGAAGAGGAATCCGGCGGCCGTGAAGCCTATCCCTCTCTCGGAGATTCAGCCGCTCGATGAGCCGAGGATCCATATGCCCTCCGAGGAGCTTAACCGCGTATTGGGAGGGGGCCTGGTGGCCGGAAGTCTTACGCTGATCGGTGGTGAGCCGGGCATCGGGAAATCCACGCTGCTTCTTCAGAATATACTTTCCATACGCAACAAGAGGATTCTTTATGTCAGCGGGGAGGAGAGCGCCAGCCAGCTCAAGCTACGGGCCGACAGGCTCGGCAAGGTCGCCGACAATACGTTCATCCTGTGTGAGACGGATCTCAACAATATCTTCACGCAGATCGAGAATGTGAATCCCGAGATTCTCATAGTTGACTCTATCCAGACAATCGCCGTTTCCGATATGGAGTCGTCAGCCGGGAGCATCAGCCAGGTGCGTGAGTGCGCCGCCCAGCTTCTGCGCTATGCCAAGGAGTCGGGTGTTCCGGTGATTCTGGTAGGGCATATCAATAAGGAGGGGGCTATTGCCGGTCCGAAGGTGCTGGAGCATATTGTCGACACTGTGCTTCAGTTCGAGGGAGACCGGCAGTATCTCTACCGCATTCTCCGTTCGATAAAGAACCGTTTCGGCTCCACGTCTGAGATAGGCATCTATGAAATGGTGCAGAAGGGGTTGAAGGAGGTCAGGAATCCCTCGGAGATGCTTCTGTCGGAGAACCGCGACGAGGAGATGAGCGGCATAGCCATAGGAGTCACCACGGAGGGTGTGCGTCCATTTATGGTGGAGGTACAGGCGTTGGTGTCGAGCGCGGCCTACGGCACGCCGCAGCGTTCGGTCACGGGCTTCGATCAGCGGAGACTCAACATGCTGCTGGCTGTCCTCGAGAAGAGGGCAAGGTTCAAGCTTGGTCAGAAAGATGTCTTCCTTAATATAGCTGGTGGACTTAAGGTGACGGATCCGGCTATCGACATGAGTGTGATAAGTGCGGTGATGTCGTCCAACTTTGATATCTCCATACCGCGTCGGTATGCCTTTATCGGTGAGGTGGGGCTTTCGGGTGAGATACGTACTGTCACCCGTATAGAGCAGCGTGTGGCCGAGACCCAGAAACTCGGTTTCGACAAGGTGTTCATTCCCAAAGGGAATCTGAAGGGCGTCAAGGATAAGTTTACCATTTCCATTGTCGAGGTCGGCAAGGTCGAGGAGCTGTTCAAGGCAATCTTCGCATAAATTTCACTTTCTGATGGATCGTAGGGATTACGAAAGACTATTCAGCAGATATTACCTGTCGCTGGGAATGTATTCTCTGAGGATAACCGGGGATACGGACTTGGCGCAGGATGTCGTGCAGGAGGTGTTCGCCGGATTGTGGCGCAGGGTAATGGAGGGGAATGCGGAGCTTGGCAGTCCGGCGAGTTATCTTTACCGGGCGGTGCGCAACCGCTCGTTGAGTGCTGTCGCCGGAAAAACGGATTATGACGATATAGATGATGTGGCATTGTCCGAACCGGTGACTGAGGAGGATGTGGATACCTCTGAGCGTGACGCTCGTTTATGGTGTGAAATCGGTAAGCTTCCGGACAGGATGCGCGAGATTTTTCTTATGAACAAGCGCGACGGCATGAAATACCGCGAGATTGCCGAAGAGTTAAGTCTTTCCGAAAAGACCGTCGAGCATCAGATATCCCGTGCCCTTCACCGTCTGCGCGAATCGCTCGCCCCATCCGGCAAAGCTCTTCCCTCTGTCTTCTTTCTCCCGTTTCTGTAAAAAAGAGAGAAATGAGAGCGTGGATGAAATTTTTTTGCATTATATTTGTTTGAGAAGTAAAAGATACTTAATTTTGCAAAGGTTTAATAAATTTAACAAAATGAAATGAAAAAAAAGATTTTTAGACTTTGGCCAATAGCTGCAAGCGTGGCATTGGTCGCCTGTAGCGAAAGCTTTGACGGGCCTGACTTGCCTTCAAAAGACAAGAGTCCCATGGAGGCGCTTTTGGGAGATTTCTATGCCTCTGTGCATCCTGGCTCACGTGCGGAAGCTCCGTTTGAGATTATCGGAGTCTCAAAGAAGACATATCGTGTGGAAAACGATTCGGCCATCGAGGTGACTGGAACGAGAAGTCTGGATGGCGAGACTTTCGATGTCAAGGTAGCCACTTTGAAGTTCGACAACTCGTTGGGTTATACCGTCTTTTCGGATGATGAGTGTATAAATCGTGTTTTCTTTTTCACTGAGAACGGCAATATAGCCGATACCGCAGACATACAGCCTCTTAAGGAATTGATTGACTGTGTCCCGTATATAGCGATCGAGACTATGCAGTATGGATTTACACGCTCTGAATCGGAGAGTAGATACTATAAGGATAATTTTTGTCCATATAATTGGAATCAAAATAGTCCTTATAATTTGTATGCCTCTGTATGTGGATGTGATAAACCTGGATATGGTGGCCAGACGCCTATTGGATGTGTTACAACGGCTGTAGCTCAGGCGATTGCGACAATTGGATCATTTCCAGGTACTTATTATGGAAATAGGAATCTTGACTTTTCAAAGTTCAGAAGACAGTATGAAAGTGGAGCTTCTATGGATGAGAAATGGCAGATAGCTCAATTTTTCCATGAGATAGCGCATGGATGTCAAGTGGAATTTGCTTGCTCAGGTAGTGGTACAAGTGTAAAGGCTGCATATTGGTATTTGAAAGACTTAAATTTTGATTGTTCATATTCAACAGGGGCTATAGATGTAGATAGAGTAAAAACTACATTAAGACTTGGAATTCCACATTTGATAGGAGGCGGCGATGGAGATGGAGGACATATGTGGCTGATATCTGGCCTTAGAGAGCAACCATATGGGGTTGATTTTTGGTGCAACTGGGGATGGGGTGGTCATTCTGACGGATGGTCTGCCGGGAATCCATATACGTATAAAGATTATACCGGAGCCAGTCATAGTTATCCAAAAAATTTGAAGCATATATATATTAACTCTAAATAATGTGATTATGTTGGGTAAAATCTTAAAACTTATGAGTGCTGTTATGAGTGCTCTATGTTTTGTAAGTTGTGACAATGAGGGAGACCTTAATAATTGTAATTCAGGCATTCGATGGTTTGTGGATCCTGACACAACGGTAAGTGGGTCGGCACATACATTTGTAGTGGAACTTTCAGATGCTGGGCAGGGTTTGCCGGATGATTGGGATTTTAATTTATTGAGTGTGGATGATTTTGCACGTCCTGAAGGTGGAAGTTGGTGTTTAATTAATGATTATTTAACCTATGGCAAAGATGAGATGTCGATATCATGGGTTAAAGTTGAAAAGGTCAAGGGTGATGGATGTCCTGCTATTAAAATATCCCTCACTGAAAATGAAGGTGATATTCGTGCAGTGCGAATAGGCATATGTAAGCAGCATTCTAAAAATGGATATTTTCTTTCAGAGTATTTCGTCACGCAGAAAGGACAATCTGATACAGCTCCTTATGAAGTTAAAATACGTTATAAGAAACAGGTGTATTCCACGATTGCCCATACAGATGAAGAGGGATATGCAGTATATGAGGATTCCTTATTCAAAGAAAAATTAGAAGAGCTTAGTCAAAGGGAAGATATTGAGGCTTTTGTAATGGGAGATGACGGTATAGTAGACTATTTTGACTCGGATGATTTCGCCTCTCAGCCTGCTCTCAAGAGAATGATGCAGCCAATTCCAGATTCGGAGATTGTAAATGTTTATCCTGTTGGCACCACACGGGGCTATAGCAGTATGTTTGCGCATTGTGATGATACTGCCCTTGGCTTTGTCGAGATGTTTGATGATAATAATTTCAAGGATACTTCCATATATCAGAATCTATATGAGCCGTTAAAATGTTTTGATGTGGTCAAGATGGAGGACAGAGGGCTTAATGACAAAATTTCATCGCTCGTATTGACATATCAGGGAGATGATCCTGATATTTGTGCAGTATTGACGGTATGGGAAGATGCCTTCTTTAACAAAGGAGATAATGACAGGACAAAGCATAAGATTAATTTTGTTGCTTCTTATAAGAATAGAATGGCGTTCAGTGTCAATCTGAAGAGTGTCCCGTGTATGAACTCATCAAACACATGGAATGACAGGATATCCTCGTGCTCATTCCATTTCGGATACTATGGACTTTATCCGAAAGAATATTGATTTTAACATCAGACGTATGAAAAATCTGGATAAACTTATTCATAGTAACTCCAAGCTATCATCATTGTTGTTTCGTATGATATGCTCATTCCAAAATTCAGAGTTGCCAAACCGAAAGAATATTGGTAAGAATATAAAATTTCCCCATGGATTGAAGAATATCGTTATGCACGAGAAAACCCGCATAGAAGACAATGTGACTGTATTTCATGAGGTGACTTGCGGACGTGGGGATATGTATGGAATTGTACCGGATGCTCCTCCAAGCAAGTTTGAAGGAATTGTTTTGAAAGAAGGAGCGGTATTGTGTGCCGGAGCTAAGGTTATATGTAATCGAGGTTTACTGACTGTTGGTCGTAATACTATAGTTGGGGCAAATGCCGTCCTTACACGCTCTACTGGTGACAATGAGATTTGGGCTGGCAAACCGGCTCGTCTTATCAAGAAGCGTAACCACGAAGATTAGAAAATAATTGCGTTGCGTTAAAAAATCCCGATACAGTAATTACTGTATCGGGATTTTTTGAACATCTACGAATTTAATGAAAATATCAAAAATTTTTTATTCCAGAGTGGGGGATTTCCGTCGGAGCTCTGTCTATTGGGCAAACGACATGACAATGGACAGAAAGAAATCAATAGAGGAGAGCATCTCGTTCGTCAGCCGGCATTACCGCGCTGACGCCTTCGACCGTCGAAGGACGCTCGCTGAGATAACGGGCCAGCGGACAAGACGTGGCTTCTGGCTCAGACCGCTCAATGTGGCGGCCTCCGTAGGCGCGGCTATATTTGTGGCCGCAGCGTGCGTTATCGCATACCATAGTTATAATGATGATAGAAATCAGTCTCCGGCTCCCTCTATAGAGAAGAGTGAGGTGAAAGCAGTGACTCCCGCCGTGGCAAAATCCGAGAGGATAGATTTTTCTGACGCACCCCTTTCGGAAGTGGCGGTTCAGATAGAGAAGGTATACGGAGTGACAATCATCAACGTCCCGCAGACGGAATACCGTCTCACCCTAAGCTATGAGGGCACTGCAGCCGATCTCATACAGACAATCAACGACCTGCTCGGCACTGACTTGCAGATTGACAATCCCGAATCCGGAACCAAGGACGCAGACTTGCAAAACGACAACCCGGAATGAGATCAGCATTAGTTTTGGCATCCCTGCTTCTTGCCGGAGCAGGGATGTGCCAGGCCCGTGGCATCACAATCCGGGCTGTTAACCAGAAGGCGGAGACCGTGTTCGCCGACATAATGCGCCAGACAGGCAAGAATTTCATCTATACGCCCGACATCCTCCGGAACCTCAAGGTATCAGTCTCCGCTGCCGACGAACCCCTTGACAGGGTTCTGGAAAGGATGTTCCGGGATACCGGCGTCAGCTTCAGAATAAGGGGAAACAACGTGATTCTGAGCGCAAAGAAGAAGACCGTCCCCGTCGTGCGCCGCTTTACCGTGAGCGGTTTCGTGCGCGACGCCGAGACGGGCGAGCCTCTGCCCGGCGCCGTTGTCGCTTCCGCGTCATCGTCAGGGCGTAAGGGAAGCGCTACAAATGCATATGGCTTCTATTCCATCAGTCTCCCCTCGGGAGAGACCGTCCTTACCTCTACCTGCTTCGACTTCCTGATGAAGCGCACTGGAACGTTCCGACTGAGACGCGACACGACAATTGATTTCTCCCTGGAGAAAGTGAAGGAGCTTGAGGAGGTGGTCGTCACGGCCTCACGCAATCGTCTTCATGCCGTCGAGTCTACCGACGTAGGAAGCTCAAGCCTCTCGGCATCCATGGTGAAGGCCACTCCCGTTATACTCGGCGAGAGCGACGTGATAAAGACCTTGCAGCTCGACCCCGGTGTCTCGGCAGGAGTGGAGGGATTGGCCGGCATGTATGTCCACGGCGGTAACTCCGATGAGAATATGTATATGCTCGACAATATTCCCCTCTACAACATCAACCACCTCGGCGGACTCTTCTCGGCCTTCAACACCGACGCCATTCGCAGTGTCGATTTCTACAAGTCATCCTTCCCCGCAAAATACGACGGTCGCCTCTCATCCTTTCTCGACGTGCATACCAAAGACGGACGCACAGACCGCCATCACGGCGCTTTCACCCTCGGCCTCACCTCCGGCTCGATAGGTATTGACGGACCGATAGGGAAGAGTGGCAAGACATCCTACGTCTTCGGCCTGCGGCGCTCCTGGCTCGATCTGCTTACGCTGCCTGCCACGGCCATAGTCAGCGCGAGCATGCCGGAGGAAAAATTCACTTTCGGATATAACTACACCGACCTGAACCTGAAGCTGACCCATCGTTTCTCCGACCGTTCGCGCCTCACTCTCTCAGGATACTATGGCGAGGATTATCTTCACGCGGTGAATAAGAACGACTGGACATCCTTCGAGAACGAAATCCGCGAGCGCGACGAGACCGTCAACAATATGCGCTGGGGCAACATACTCGTCACGGCCGGATGGAACTATGTCTTCTCTCCCAAGATTTTCGGCGAGTTCACCGGTGCCTATACCCGCTATTTCTCAAGGCTGCGTCACAGCGAGGGATACAGGACAGACAAGGCCGACTCCCTGCTTTATCTCAGCGAGAGCAGATACCTGACAGACAACAGTATCGACGACTGGATTCTCAAAGGGGATTTCGACTGGCGTCCTGACGACAGCCATCGTGTTAATTTCGGCGGTGCGCTCACATTCCACAGTTTCCAGCCCGGAAAGGGAGCCAGGGTAATAACGAAGCCGGGAATAGAGGCGGAAGCTTGTGATAACACGAGACGCTATTTCGCCACCGAGCTTAACGCCTACATCGGCGACGACTGGAACATTTCCGAACGCTGGCGTCTGAACGCCGGTCTGCATGCAAGCCTGTTCCACATAGACGGCAAGACGAGATATGGCATCTCACCCCGTCTGTCGGTGAGGTTCAAGCCTGAATCCGACTGGGCTGTGAAAGCCTCCTACGCCAGGGCGACTCAGTACGTGCATCAGATCTCAGAAAGCAACATATCGCTTCCTACCGACCAGTGGGTGCCGATCACAGGCTCTTTCAAACCCCAGACGAGCGACAAGATTTCCGTTGGCGGCTACTGGTCCCCACTCTCCGGTATTACTGTATCGGCCGAGGCATATTACAAATGGCTGCGGAATCTCGTCGACTATCGCGACGGTTATCAGCTCGTGCCGCCGCTTTCGGGATGGAACGCTCTGCTTACATCCGGTAAAGGTACGGCAAAAGGTATCGACTTCAAGATTGCCAGGGAGAGCGGAAAGGTGACAGGGCACGTGGCTTATTCGCTTATGTGGGCTGACCGTAAGTTTGCCGGGCGAAACGGCGGACGCACCTATCCTGCCCGTTTCGACAACCGCCACAAGATAAATGTGCTCGTATCCTGGCATCCCCACGAGAAATGGGATTTCAACTTCTCATGGACCGGTATGAGCGGAAACATGGTGACGCTGCCGGTTCAGGAGTGGAATGGTCCTAAAATTTCAGAGGAATACGAGGATATTTACGGCAATCAGAATTACTATGGCCTCAATATGGATCTCCCCCTGGCTTGCGATATCAACAACTACAGGCTGCCGTTCTACCACCGTCTCGATCTGAGCGTCGTGCGTCACACCAAACGTGGCTATTGGACTATAAGCGTCTATAACGCGTATTGTGCCCGCAACACCCTCTTCATCAACAAAGGCGAACGCAACTTCAAGCCCGTTTTCCAGAAAGTCAGTCTTCTCCCAATAATCCCCTCATTCTCCTATACATGGCTCTTCTGATGTTTCTGATGTTTCTGA
>DKYZ01000134.1:28967-72653 GCA_002493515.1 Porphyromonadaceae bacterium UBA7087
TCTGATGTTTCTGATGTTTCTGATAATTCCGATAATTCCGATTTCTCCGATAACTCCGATTCCCATCCCATGCTGAAAATAATCTTTCATCTCACCATTGCGGCTCTCGCCGCCGTTTCCCTCTCCTCCTGCTATACCGATTTCGAGCCGGATATCCCGTCCGATCCCGTGCTCTGTCTCAACTCCGTCATCGAAGCCGGAAAACCGGTGACAGTTGACCTTTCGCGCACGTGGCGCTACTCTGACGGCTCATACTATGACTTTGACAATAACAAGAATCACACTCTTGACACAAGGGTCATGGACGCCTCTGTCTCCCTCTATGTCGGGGATGTGCTGAAGGAAACTGTCGACACTCCCGATGTTCCCACCTCTGCCAATCAGCGCGACAGATCCTTTTATTCCTTCGATTATGTCGCCTGCCCGGGCGACGAAATCCGTCTCGTGGCTGTCAGCAAAAAATATGGAGAGGCCGAGGGCTCGGTGACAGTGCCGCATCCGGTGGATATCGAGAGCATTGATTTCACGCCCACCTCCGTGAAGGTATTCAATTGGGGTTATCCCAATATTGAGTTCGACTGCGCCTTTAAACTCATTTTCACCGATCCTGCCGGCACACGCGATTTTTACCGCGTCACAGCCGAGCCATACCGTCATGAAATGATTCCGAACCCCGACAAGCCGGGCGATTATTATTTCGTGGATTTCAGATTCAATGGAATCGACTGTAATGTCGAGCCCCTTTTCAGCGAGCACGCCGGCATTCTCGACCTCATCATGTCCGGCAGCGGCGGTATGTCGCTATTCACCGACCGTCAGATACAGGGCAAGACATATCCTCTCGACATCTCTCTTTCATATCCCACTGTGGTGGTCAACAATCCCGAGGATATCGACAGCCTTTACGATGCAGGGGTAGTGTTCCGGTTCTGCAGTGTCTCGGAATCCTACTACACTTATTTCCTGCTCGACTGGGTCATGGATAATTCGGTAGGATCAAATCTGAGTGAAGCTGGCCTGAGCGACCTGGTGGAAGGTTATTCCAATGTCTCCACCAGGGCCGGTATCATCTGCGCCTTCTCTCCGAGGGAATATCGTTATTCCCTCAGGGATTTCATCAAGAATACAGTGGCCGATTCCAATTCGGATGCGGAATGAACTGTTTCCCGCCTGATGGTGTTCTTATGTTAAAATGTGTTTCCTAATGTGAAATACGCTTGTATTCAAACACCAAAGACAATCGAGACATATGGCTCCGCATATTAGAACTGCCGCTTTGGGCGCGCTCATGGTTTCATATCCGGCATTGACTGCATCCGCATTCTCCGCAACCGACTCCCTGGCTGCGCCTTCGACTCATGACAGGCTTCCCGAGAAGGAGCAGATTCAGAAGACGATAGGCTCCACCAAGGTCATATTCATCAACGGCGATGATTCCTCGCGCCCGTCGCGTGACTCAGTGGAGTCGTTGCTGCAGAATTTCTATGTCAACCAGTTCCGTCATTTCCAAAATCCCCGTTCTCCCTATTTCATGTTTATGAGCAAGGACGCCAATCTGGCCATGGGCATCGGCGGAGTGATAAGGATGCGCGGCCTCTTTGACTGGAACGGCGCGATTCCGGTGAAAGGGTTCGCACCATACTTTATCCCTGTGCCTTCCGATCCCACGGAACGCAGACGGATCTGGGCCACTCCGGCCGGCACGAGCATCTATTACACCATCCTCGGCCGAGGCGGTTTCCTGAAGGATTTCATGGGTTATGTGGAGGGTAATTTCGACGGTTATGACGGTGTGGGATTCAAGTTGAAGAAGGCTTATTTCATTATGGGCGACTGGACCGTGGGCTATGCCACCTCCACATTCGCCGACCCTTCGGCCGAGCCTCCCACAATCGACGACGCGGGCCCGAACGGAGATATATCGCGGACTACCGTCCTTGTGCGGTATATGCATACTTTCCGAGACAGATGGACTGTGGCCGGCTCAGTCGAGTTCCCCTCCTCCCAGATTGATGCCGACGGTGTTGACACTAAGAAATGCGACGACTATGTGCCCGACCTTTCCGCGATGGCGCAATACCAGTGGGACGACGGTGTGAGCCATGTGCGTCTCTCCGCGCTTCTCCGCTGGATGGCATACCGCGACCTGAGGACATCGGTCAACCATACCGTCCCCGGATGGGGAGTACAGCTCTCGGCCACTGCAAAGATCATACCCGACCTCAGTCTGTATCTTCTCTCCAATGTAGGCCAGGGACATGGCTCATTCACCGGCGACCTCTCCGACGGCAGCTACGACCTTATCGGCGACCCCCAGTCTCCGGGCCGGATGTATGCCCCGACATCAGTGGCTTTGACATTCGGGGCGAAATATAATTTCCGTCCAAACATTTATGCCTGTCTTGCCCTGGCCGAGCAACGTTATCTCCCGAAGCATACTCCGGAGGGCACCGCTTATAAATACGGCCTGTATGGAGCGGTGAACCTCTTCTGGGAGATTACTCCCAGGATAAGGGTGGGAGCGGAATATCTTGCCGGAAAGAGGATGAACTTCGATGGTTCCCACGGCAACGCTAACCGTATCGACGCTCTCTTCCAGCTTGATTTCTGAGGCTCATGCGGCGGTATGTCTCAACATTTTTCGTAAAAGACGCTCAGTTTCGGGGATAATGATTAACTTTGCAGTGCAATCTATTCGTATTTAGGAATGAGCGTGATAGTAGACTATAGGAATGTGGAGATAGAGAGGGCGGAGAAGACCGTGCTGAAAAATGTGTCGTTCACCCTCTCGGAAGGGGAGTTCTGTTACCTGGTAGGAAGGGTAGGAAGCGGCAAGAGCAGTCTTATGAAGACTATGTATGCCGATGTCGCCATACCCTCTGGCGAGAAGGCCGACGTGCTTGGGTTCGACCTTCTGAACCTTAAGAAGCGCAGGATTCCTTACCTGCGTCGAAAGATAGGCATTGTGTTCCAGGATTTCCAGCTTCTCCAGGACCGTTCTGTCAATGAGAACCTGCGGTTTGTGCTCCGTGCCACAGGGTGGAGCCAGCGCCAGGACATTGAAGACCGCATAGAGGAGGTGCTCACTGCCGTGGGTATGGCCAACAAGAGCTACAAGATGCCCCACGAGCTCAGTGGGGGCGAGCAGCAGCGTGTGGTGATAGCCAGGGCGCTTCTCAACAAGCCCGCGCTCATTCTCGCCGACGAGCCTACGGGAAACCTCGACCCGGAGACCGGCTATCAGATTGTAACCCTCCTGCATACGCTGGCCCATGATGGCCACAGCATTCTCATGGCCACCCATAATCTTCAACTGGTTGACGATTTTCCGGCCCGTGTGCTCAGGTGTGCCGATAAAAAACTCTCCGATTAAAGAAATTTTTCCGTAAAAGTTTTCTATTCCGCAAATTATTGATAAATTTGCACCTAAATGAAGCCGCCGCTCCCGCGAGGAGATTCAGGGCGGTGTCATTTGTACAGTATTTGGCGCCATAGGGTGTCAAAAATAATACCAACCTTGAAAAACAGCCATCAGGCAATAACAATCACAACTATATTTCAAGCTATTAACATGGCAGACAACAAAGAAAAACTTTTTGACATGTTTCCGCCCGTGTCCACTGAAGAGTGGATGGCGAAAATCAATGTCGATCTAAAGGGCGCCGATTTCAACAAGAAATTGGTGTGGCGCACCAACGAGGGCTTCAATGTCCAGCCGTTCTACCGCCGCGAGGACATAAAGGATCTTCCGGCTATCAACACGTTGCCCGGTGAATATCCCTATCTCAGGGGTACACGCGACAACAACGACTGGCTCATCCGCCAGTTTATCCCCGGAGAGACTGCCGAGGAGTTCAACCGCAACGCTATCCATGCAATCGACCGTGGCGTGGAGTCGCTCGGCGTCAAGCTCTGCGGCGACGTCACTGAGGCTGACCTCGAGAAGATGTTCGAGGGCATCGACCTCGCTAAGATCGAGGTGAATATATCGTGCTGCCCCGGTAAGGCTCCTGAGATTGCCAAGGTTTTCGTGGCATTCATTCAGAAGAAGGGTGTGGCCGACGCTTTCCGCGGTTCATTCGACTTCAATCCCTTCAAGCGTCTTCTCAAGCATGGCCTCGTCTTCCCCAAGGATATCAAGGAGCAGGCTCTCGCCATGTATGAGGCAGTGAAGGATGTCAAGGGCATCCGCTGCTTCGCCGTAGACGGCGGTATGCTCAACAATGCCGGCGCCTACATCACCCAGGAGCTCGGCTACTCCCTCGCCTGGGGCGCCGAATGGCTCACCCTCCTCACCGAGGCCGGCCTCAAGCCCTGCGAGATCGCTTCACGCATCAAATTCAATTTCGGCATCTCCTCCAACTACTTCATGGAGCTTGCCAAATTCCGCGCTGCCCGTATGCTCTGGGCCCGCATCGTGAAGGCTTACGACCCCTGCGACGACGAGTGCTGCAAGATCCACGTGCATGCTGTGACAAGCCGTTTCAACCAGACTCTCTACGATTCGCACGTCAATCTGCTCCGCTCCATGACGGAGACGATGAGTGCCGCCCTTGCCGGCGTCGACTCTATCGAGACTCTGCCTTTCGATCTTCCCTACAAGAATCCTGATGAGTTCAGCGAGCGTATCGCCCGCAACCAGCAGATCCTTCTCCGCGAGGAGAGCCATCTCGACAAGGTGGTTGACCCCGCCGGTGGCTCCTATTATATCGAGACCCTCACCGCAAGCATCGCCAAGGTGGCTTGGGGCATCTTCAACGAGATCGAGGACAAGGGCGGTTTCTATGAGATGGTACGCAAGGGTGAGATCCAGGCTAAGGTAAATGAGTCTAGCGTGAAGCGTCATGTAGACGTTGCCCGTCGCAAGGAGATTCTGCTCGGCACCAACCAGTATCCTAACTTCAACGAGAAGGCTCTCGACAAGATCGAGCGCGACGAGCACTGCCACTGCGGCTGTGCCGCCGAGAAGCCCGAGGATGGTGCTGTTGACTATCTGGTGTTCGACCGTGCCGCAAGCCAGTTCGAGGCTCTTCGTCTCGACACCGAGCGCAGCGCCAAGCGTCCGAAAGTGTTCATGCTTACTATCGGCAACCTGGCTATGCGTCTCGCAAGGGCTCAGTTCTCTGCCAACTTCTTCGGCTGCGCCGGCTATGAGATCATCGACAACATTGGCTTCAACACAGTCAAGGAGGGTGTGGATGCCGCTATGGAGAAGGGTGCCGATGTTGTGGTGCTCTGCTCGAGCGACGACGAGTATGCGCAGTATGCTCCCGAGGCATTCAAGGAGCTTGCTGGCCGCGCTATGTTCGTGGTTGCCGGCGCTCCCGCATGCATGGAGGAGCTCAAGGCACAGGGCATCGAGGATTTCATCCATGTCCGCGTCAACGTGCTTGACACTCTTATTGGGTTTAACGCTAAGCTGCTTAAGTAATCATGAGACCGAATTTTAAAGAAATAGATATCACAGAAGTTGTATCTCCCGCAACCCACGCTCCCGTGGAGAAAGGGGAGGCATGGCAGACGGCGGAGCTCATCCCCGTCAAGCCGATCTACACAGAGAAGGATCTCGAGGGTCTGGAGCATCTCGACTATGTCTCGGGTCTTCCTCCGTTCCTCCGTGGCCCCTACAGCGCGATGTATCCCATGCGCCCCTGGACAATCCGCCAGTACGCCGGATTCTCGACTGCCGCAGAGTCGAACGCATTCTATCGCCGCAACCTGGCTTCCGGCCAGAAGGGTCTGTCGGTGGCTTTCGACCTTCCGACCCACCGCGGTTATGACGCCGACCACGAGCGCGTGGTGGGCGACGTAGGTAAGGCCGGTGTGTCGATTTGCTCGCTCGAGGACATGAAGGTGCTCTTCGACGGAATTCCGTTGGGCAAGATGTCGGTGTCGATGACCATGAACGGTGCTGTGCTTCCCGTGCTCGCCTTCTACATAAACGCTGGTCTGGAGCAGGGCGTGAAGCTCGACGAGATGGCTGGTACGATCCAGAACGACATCCTCAAGGAGTTCATGGTGCGCAACACCTACATCTATCCGCCGGCATTCTCGATGAAGATTATCGCCGACATCTTCGAGTATACCTCCAAGAACATGCCCAAGTTCAACTCGATCTCCATCTCCGGCTACCACATGCAGGAGGCCGGCGCAACCGCCGACATCGAGCTGGCTTACACTTTGGCCGACGGTCTTGAGTATCTCCGTGCCGGTGTCAACGCCGGTATGGATATCGACTCCTTCGCTCCGCGTCTCTCGTTCTTCTGGGGTATCTCGATGAACTATTTCATGGAGATCGCCAAGATGAGGGCTGCCCGTATGCTCTGGGCAAGAATCGTGAAGCAGTTCAACCCGAAGAATCCCAAATCCCTGGCTCTCCGCACCCACTGCCAGACCTCAGGATGGTCGCTCACCGAGCAGGATCCTTTCAACAACGTAGGCCGTACATGCGTGGAGGCTATGGGCGCCGTTCTCGGCCACACCCAGTCGCTCCATACCAACGCTCTTGATGAGGCCATCGCCCTGCCTACCGACTTCTCCGCTCGTATCGCGCGCAACACGCAGATCTACATCCAGGAGGAGACTTATGTCACCAAGCAGATTGACCCGTGGGGTGGTTCATACTATGTGGAGGCTCTCACCAACGAGATCGCTCGTCGTGCATGGGACCACATCCAGGAGATCGAGAAGCTCGGCGGTATGGCAAAGGCAATCGAGACCGGTCTGCCGAAGATGAAGATCGAGGAGGCTGCAGCCCGCACACAGGCCCGCATCGACTCCGGCAAGCAGACAATCGTCGGTATCAACAAATACCGTCTCGAGCATGAGGATCCCATCGATATCCTTGAGGTGGACAACACTGAGGTCCGCAAGGAGCAGATCGCACGTCTCGAGGATCTTCGCGCCCACCGCGACGAGGCTGCCGTGAAGAAGGCTCTCGAGGCCATCACGGAGTGTGTGAAGGATCCCTCCAAGGGCAACCTTCTCGACCTCGCTGTCAAGGCTGCCGGCCTGAGAGCGTCTCTGGGTGAGATTTCCGATGCCTGCGAGGCTGTCGTAGGCCGTTACAAAGCTGTAATCAAAACGATATCAGGAGTGTATAGCAACGAGGAGAAGGGTGATCCCGAGTTTGAGGAAGCCCGCAAGGCTGTTGCCGACTTCGCTAAGCGCGAGGGTCGTCAGCCGCGTATCATGATTGCCAAGATGGGTCAGGACGGCCACGACCGTGGTGCCAAGGTGGTTGCCACAGGTTACGCCGACTGCGGTTTCGACGTCGATATGGGTCCGCTATTCCAGACTCCGGCCGAGGCTGCCCGCCAGGCTGTGGAGAACGACGTTCACATTCTTGGTGTCTCCTCTCTTGCCGCTGGCCACAAGACTCTCGTGCCGCAGGTGATCGAGGAGCTCAAGAAGCTCGGACGTCCCGACATCATGGTTACTGCCGGTGGCGTTATTCCTCCGCAGGACTATGACTTCCTCTACAAGGCCGGCGTAGCCGCCATCTTCGGCCCCGGCACACGCATCCCCAAGAGCGCGATCGAGATGATCCGTCTGCTCAACGAGGAGCGCGCCGAGGATTGATGACTTCCCTGCGGCATGGCATCGGCCCGTGCGGCAGTATAATCCCGTAAAAGGCGGGGGTATGGCTCGATCAGGCCATGCCCCCGCCTCATATATCTGGCATTTTCTTTGTCAAAGTTTTGTCTGCAAAAATCATTTTGGCTAATTTTGCAGAATGAATTATGATAAACAGGATAACTACGACTATAACAGGCAGCCTCAGGATGCCGACCCTGACGATTCCGGGGATTTCGGTTATTATGCCGAGATAAAGGATGATGACGCCGACGACGGCGCTGCTGCGCAGGATTCAATGGAGGAATATTCTATCCCCGAAGAGCCGTCGGAAAGCGGCAGCTCCGGAAAAGGCACCGGCGAAGGCGGCGCAAAGCCCAGGATGCGTCCCGTGGCATGGAGACTCATGCTCGAGGTGCTCTCTAATCCGGTGGAAGGATGGAAAGCGATACGGCGCAACAAGCTTTCGCCGGCAAAGACCCAGAGCGAATGTTTCTATCCGATGGTGTCGGTTGTCGCGATAACCGAGTTCGCGGTTCTGTTCTACAATCCCGGAGTCGGTATCGCCAAAGGCGTCGTCGATGCCCTGTGCGGATTTGTGGCCGTCTTCTTCAGCTATTTCGCCATAATAGTGATGGCCAAGTTGTTGATGCCGGGAGACGCGAGACGTGCCCTCGACACTAATTTCGGAAAGGTGTTTGTGCTCATCTCCCTCTCTACCCTTGCTGTCTTCTACAGCTTGCTCAACCTGCTGCCGATGTTGGAGCCTATATTGGTTTTCCTTCCGCTTTGGACGGTATATATTATCTGCCGAGGCGCCAGGTTTCTGAAATTTCCGAAGGAGCGCGAGCATCTTGCCACAGGCATTCTCTGCCTGCTGACCGTGGGAATTCCCTGGCTGCTGGGACTGCTGTTTTCCAAAGTGATTAATTATCAGTGACAAGTGATTGACGATTGGCAATAACGCCATTGGGGATAAAAAAACAAAAAGCAATGAAACCGAATCAGGTAAATATAAAGAACAGACGAGCCTCCTTCGATTATGAGATAGGCGACACCTTCACTGCCGGACTCGTGCTGACTGGCACCGAGATAAAGTCTATCCGGCTTGGGAAGGCCGGACTCACCGACAGCTACTGCATCGTGCAGAACGGTGAGGTATGGGTTAAAGGCATGCATATCGCGGAATATTTCTACGGCTCATACAACAACCATGCCTCGCGCCGCGACCGTAAGCTGCTCCTCAACAAGAAGGAGATTGCAAAACTCCAGAAAGCCTACGACGACACGGGTTTTACGATAGTGCCGATGCGCATATTCATCAGCGAGCGTGGTTACGCCAAGCTCGTCATAGGTATTGGCCGGGGTAAGAAGCAATATGACAAACGCCAGTCGATCAAGGAGCGCGAAGACAAGCGAAGCATCGACCGTATGTTTAAGAAATGAGGACACTTGAACTGCTCGCTCCGGCTGCGAATGCCGACATAGCCCGTGAGGCCATTCTCCACGGGGCGGACGCCGTGTATATGGGTGGCCCGACCCACGGGGCAAGGAAAGCTGCCTCCAACTCCATAGAGGATATCCGTCGCACGGTTCAGTTCGCGCATACCTATCGTGCCAAGGTCTACGTCACGGTCAACACCATCGTCTACGACAGCGAGCTTGATGCCGTGGAACGCCTTGTATGGGAGCTTTATCGTGCCGGTGTCGATGCGCTGATAGTGCAGGACATGGGTCTGCTTAGGATGAATCTTCCCCCTGTTGCCCTTCATGCCAGCACCCAGTGTGACAACCGCACACTCGGGAAAGTGCGCTTTCTGGAGGATTGCGGATTCTCTCAGATTGTGCTCGCCCGCGAGCTGACTCTCGACGAGATAAGGGAGATAGCCGAGGCAACCGAGGTGAAGCTGGAATGTTTCGTCCATGGTGCCTTATGCGTAAGTTATTCAGGCCGTTGCCACGCAAGTTTCGTTTGTGGCGGCAGAAGCGCCAACCGTGGGGAATGCGGGCAGATATGCCGTCTGCCCTATACCTTGCGCGATGCTGACGGAAAAGTGCTTTCGCGAGACCGCCATCTCTTGTCGTTGAAGGATTTCAATGTCTCCGACCGTATAGCGGAGCTTATAGAGGCCGGAGCGTCAAGTTTCAAGATTGAGGGTAGGCTGAAGGAAGCTGACTATGTAAAGAATGTTGTTGCGGCATATAGCCGAATCCTCGATTCCTACATAGCCGGGCATCCCGGACAATACCGGCGTGCCTCCTTCGGACACGCGCGGGTGTCGTTTGTCCCCATGCTTGACAAGAGCTTCAACCGGGGATTCACCCATTACTTCCTGGATGGCCGACGTCCTCTCGGCATTGCCTCCATGCTCACTCCCAAGTCGCAGGGAGAGGTGGTGGCTGATGTCAGGGAGCTTAACAATGGCGACGGCATAAGTTATTTCGACGCAGAGGGTAGATATTGCGGTGTCAACGTCAACCGTGTTGAAAACGGAAAGATACTTACGGCAAGAAATGTTAGGATTCCGAAGGGGGCGGAGATTCACCGCACGTTCGATATGAAATGGCAGCAGGCATTGGCGCGTCCTACGGCTTCGCGTCGTCTGCAGCTTGACGTCACGCTGTCGCGGCGTTCCCTTTCCGGACGCGACGAGAGGGGAGTGCAGGCTGCCGTATCGCTTGACGCTGAGATCCTTCCGGCAAGAAAGCCGATGGATGCCGCGAGAGTGCTCGGAAAACTCGGAAACACCCCGTATGAACTTCGCCATCTTGTCGTGGAGCTGTCGGAAAACGACTATATACCCGCCTCCGCGCTTGCCTATGCGCGCCGGCGTCTCATAGAGGCGCTCGACAAGGCGAATCTCGACACATACAGCTATGAGGCCCGGCGTCCGGAACGTCCCGATGCCGTCTGTCCTTCGTCAAGGCTTGACTATCGTGACAATGTGGCAAACGCCAGGGCTCTGGAGTTTTACAGGAGTCATGGCGTGAAGGAGATCGAGATGGCCCTGGAGGCTTCAGGGCAGGATGCTGCCGGAAAGACTGTCATGACAACGCGCCATTGCATTTTGCGAGAGCTGGGTATGTGCCGGAAAGAGAATCCGGGTCGTAAGCTCCGTGAGCCTCTTTCAATCGCAAGCGGCGACAGACGTTTCAATCTCCGGTTTGACTGTTCTCGCTGCGAGATGCAGGTTGTCCTGGCGCCGGCTTCCGGGAGGAAGGCTTGACGGCCTTCCCTTTTTTGGTGGCGTTTCTCAGACTGTCGTTACGCAGTGAGTCCGCCTGCATCCCGTTGGGGTGTCCCTTGAGATCCTTGAGCCGCTTTGCGCTCAGGCCTGCGAATCTCGCCGTCATCTTTGCGAGAATCTCGTTTTCCATCTCTGTCATGTGGAGGTCGGTGTTTGCCGGATATTTGAAATTTAGCTTCGCCACGGCCTCCACGAAATTGTTGTTGATTGTGGCTACGGCTGCTGAGTCGGGCGTGTTTGCGATGCTGTCGAGATAGACGTGGATCAGTTTTACGCTTGCGTCATACAGCAGCCTGGCATTCTCCCTTCCGCTCGTGTCGGGCTTTGGGGTACATCCTGCGGCAAGAGTCATGAGACATGCCATAAGCCCCGTAATGGTTTTCAGTTTCATTTCTCAGTCAGTTTTGGCGCCAGATATTCGGCGGTGTACGATTCCTTGCATTTCGCCACTGTCTCCGGTGTGCCCTCGCATACGATGTTCCCTCCGGCTTCTCCACCCTCCGGACCGACATCTATTATCCAGTCGGCCGATTTTATCACGTCCATGTTGTGCTCGATGATTAGCACGGTGTGGCCGCGGTCCACGAGCGCGTTGAGCGATTTCAGCAGTGTCGCTATGTCGTGGAAATGGAGTCCTGTTGTGGGCTCGTCGAAGATGAAGAGCGTCTCAGGCTGGTTCTCCTGCGATATGAAGTAGGCCAGCTTCACGCGCTGGCTCTCGCCCCCCGATAGGGTGGAGGAGCTTTGCCCGAGCTTTACGTAGCCCAGGCCGACGTCATGGAGCGGCTTGAGTTTCCGTATTATCTTCTTCTCCTGTGCGCCGTCGGTTTCCCCGAGGAAATCGATTGCCTGGTCTACGGTCATCTCCAGGAAATCATGTATGTTCTTGCCCCGGTATTCCACATCGAGCACTTCCTGCTTGAAGCGTTTCCCGTGGCACACCTCGCAGGGCACCGTTATGTCGGCCATGAACTGCATGGGGATGGTGATGATTCCCTCACCCTTGCATTCCTCGCAGCGTCCCCCCTCTGAGTTGAAGGAAAAATATCCGGGCGTGAATCCCATCTGCTTCGACAGCTGCTGGTCGGCGAAAAGCTTGCGCAGCTCGTCGTAGGCCTTCAGGTAGGTGGCCGGGTTGCTTCGTGAGGAGGTGCCGATCGGGTTCTGGTCAACAAACTCCACGCTCCTCACGGAAGAGAGGTCGCCGCGGAGGCCCTTGTGTTCCCCGGGGGCGTCGCAGGTCTCCCCGAGATGCCGCATCAGGCTCTTGTAGAGCACTTCCTTGACAAGTGTTGACTTGCCGGAGCCGCTGACCCCGGTCACGACCGTCATTACGCCAAGTGGAAACTTCACGTCGATATCTTTCAGGTTATTGGCGCGAGCTCCCACTACCTCCACGAATTTCTTCCACGGACGCCGTAGCGGACTGTATTCAATTTTCCGCTCCCCGCGAAGATACCCTACGG
This sequence comes from Porphyromonadaceae bacterium UBA7087, assembly GCA_002493515.1. Taxonomy (GTDB): domain Bacteria; phylum Bacteroidota; class Bacteroidia; order Bacteroidales; family Muribaculaceae; genus Lepagella. Next base: position 41,257 of record DKYZ01000134.1, read on the forward strand.
TGTAGGAACCGGTGGGCGCGTCGGAGGCAAGTGTCTCCTTCAGGTCGCCCTGGTAGACCACCTCGCCGCCGAGTCTTCCAGCATCAGGACCGATGTCGATTATCTCGTCGGCTGCGAGCATTATCTCCTCGTCATGCTCCACAACAACAACTGTGTTGCCGAGATTCTGGAGGCTGCGGAGCACTCCTATCAGCCTCTGCGTGTCGCGTGAGTGCAGCCCGATGCTCGGCTCGTCGAGGATATAGAGCGACCCTACGAGCGAGGATCCAAGCGAGGTCGCCAGGTTGATACGTTGGCTCTCTCCGCCGGAAAGGGTGGAGGAGAGGCGGTCGAGCGTGAGATAGCCGAGTCCTACCTCATCAAGAAACATCAGACGGTTATTGATCTCGGTCATCAGTCTTTTGGCTATTACTCTGTCGGTCTCGTTGAGACTGATGCCGTTGAAGAATGCCCTCAGCTCAGATATGGGGAGCTTCACCAGCTCGGTGATTGTCTTTCCGGCTACCTTGACATATTCCACATCCTTGCGCAGCCGTGAGCCGTGGCATGTAGGGCAGGTGGTCTTTCCCCGGTAGCGTGCCTTCATCACTCGATACTGAATCTTGTACTGGTTCTCGTCGATCCAGCGGAAGAAGCCGTCGATTCCCTGCCAGCGTCCGTTGCCATGCCATAGGAAATCCTTCTGCGACTGTGTCAGGTCGCAATATGGTGTATGGACAGGAAAACTGAACATCGGCGCCACATGCACCAGGTCCTTTTTCCATTCACTCATCTTTTCCCCCTTCCAGCATACCACTGCATCCTGGAAGATGGATTTTGTCTTGTCGGGCACTACCAGATCCTCGCTTATTCCCATCACTTTGCCGAACCCCTCGCATTCCGGGCAGGCTCCATATGGATTGTTGAAGTTGAACATCAGGTCGCTCGGCTCGCGGAATTCCATGCCGTCTGCCGTGAAGCGTTTCGAGAAGTTGTGCTCGTGTACTCCGTCGCTGCCCCATATCTTGATGATGCACTCGTCGTGTCCCTCGTAGTAGGCGGTCTCCACGGAGTCGGTGAGGCGCGATATCTCATCCTTTTTGCTCGATACCGAGAGTCGGTCGATGAGAAGACGGTAGCTGAAATCCGCCATGGCGGTCTCATCATCTGCTATTTCGGTTATCTCATAAAAGGAGCCGTCCTTTTCCAGACGGGAATATCCCTCCTTGAGATATATGTCGAGCTGCTGGCGGAGTGTGCGTCCTTCCGGCACCTTTATGTCCACAACCACAGCTACGCGTGTTCCCTCTGGATATGAGAGCACGGTCGAGACTATGTCCTCGATGCCGTGTTTCCTCACCTCCAGGCCGGTGACCGGGGAATATGTATGGCCTACGCGCGCGAAGAGCATTCGCATATAGTCGTAGACCTCTGTCGATGTTCCCACGGTGCTTCGCGGATTGCGGGTGTTCACTTTCTGCTCTATGGCGATTGCCGGAGGCAGACCCTTTATGTATTCGCACTGCGGTTTGGCCATGCGGCCGAGAAACTGGCGGGCGTAGGCCGAGAGGCTTTCCACATACCGTCGCTGTCCTTCGGCGTAGAGCGTATCGAAGGCCAGTGAGGATTTGCCGCTGCCGCTCACTCCTGTGATTACCGTGAATTTATTCAGCGGGATGTTGACGTCCACGTTCTTGAGGTTGTTGACGGCAGCTCCCTTTATCTCTATGTTGTTGTGCATTTTTTCTATCCTATACAATATAATATAATGCAAATCCGAGGCCAAATATTGTGAATGCAAGTAAAAATGTCTCGCTGTCTCAGGCTCCCGAGGCCGGGGCGAGATTATAATATTTATTGGCTGACGGCGTTTATTTGATGAGTGATAACGACTTGTGAAATTTTTTATATAACTTGATATCATGAAAAAGACAATTCTGTTTATGGCAGCCGGTTCTATCTGCGCGGGTGGTTTCGTGCAGTGCAAGTCTCCGGCTGTCTATCCGAAGGCTCCCACCTCAGAGACGGTGGATGAATACTTCGGCATCAAGGTGGCGGATCCATACCGTCCCCTGGAGAACGACACGTCCGCCGAGACTCTCGAATGGGTTAAGGAGGAGAATGCCGTCACTGAGAAGTATCTCTCCGCCATTCCATTCCGCGACTCCCTCCGGGAGCGGCTGACCGAGCTCAACAATTACCGCAAGACTGGTCTGCCCACCAAGGAGAATGACGGCAGATACTACTATTTCGAGAACGACGGGCTCAAGAACCAGTCGGTGCTCTACCGGAAGGATTCGCTCAACTCTCAGCCAGAGGTTTTCCTGGATCCGAACACGCTCTCAGACGACGGTACCGTCGCCCTGACCGGTGTCTATCAGTCGAAAAACGGGAAATATACCGCCTATACGGTGTCGCGCAGCGGTTCCGACTGGACTGAGATATTCGTGATGGACACCCAGACGAAGAAACTCCTTGACGACCATATTGAATGGGCGAAATTCACCAGTGCGGAATGGGATGGTGACGGCGGTTTCTATTACAGCACCTATCCGCGTCCCGAGGCAGGTAAGGAGTTCTCAAATGCCAATGAAAACCATCGCATCTTCTATCACAGGATGGGTACGCCGCAGAGCGACGACCAGCTGGTGTTTGAGGACAAGGAGCATCCTCTGCACTTCCATTCGGCACAGGTGCCCGACGGAAATGAAAATCTTCTTTTCGTCTACGACCAGGGAGCCGGGATAGGAAGCGGCATGCGTATGCTCGACAAGCGCACCGGCAAATGGACTGTAATCGAAAACACGCAGGATTATCCTCACCGGGTGCTGGGTGTGGTTGACGACACCATTTATATCCTTACCACATACGGCGCGCCGAAGAAGAGGTTGATGACGGCTTCTGTTTCTGCCCCGCAGAGGGAGAACTGGAAGGTTCTCGTCCCGGAGAATGATAACGTCCTTGTAGATGCCACTTTCTCCGGCGACAAGCTGCTGCTTACTTATGAGAAGGATGCCTGGCAATATGTCGACGTGGCGGATATGAATGGCACCAGGACCGGTAAGCTTGTGCTTCCCGACTACGGTACGGTGACGGTCTCTGCTTCCCGTAAATCGCCCGAGGCCTTCTATTCATACACCTCCTTCACGACCCCGTCGAAAATCTATGATTACAATTCCGCCACAGGTGAGACAAAATTTGTAAGTCAGCCTGAGATCAAGGGTTTCAATCCCGATGATTATGTCACGGAGCAGGTGTTCTATCCCTCCAAGGACGGCACGAAGGTGCCGATGTTCCTGACCTATAAGAAAGGACTCAAGAAGGATGGCAACAATCCGGTCTATCTTTATGGTTACGGTGGCTTCAACGTCTCGTTGACTCCTGGCTTTACACCCAACCGTCTGCTTTGGCTTGAGAACGGAGGTATCTACGCCCAGGCCAATCTGCGCGGTGGTTCCGAGTATGGCGAGGCCTGGCATGAGGCAGGCACGAAGATGAACAAGCTGAATGTGTTCGACGACTTCATCGCTGCCGCTGAGTATCTTCAGAAAGAGGGCTATACCAAACCGGAGCTTACGGCAATAGCGGGAGGAAGCAACGGCGGTCTGCTTGTGGGAGCCACGGTCAACATCCGTCCCGACATATGCAAGGTTGCCATTCCGATGGTAGGCGTGATGGACATGATGCGCTATCATCTCTTCACTATTGGCTGGAACTGGGCTTCCGACTATGGCACGAGTGCCGACTCCGCCGAGATGGCCAAGTATCTGCTCGGCTATTCGCCGCTCCACACCATCAGAAACGACGGTACGCCATATCCCGCCATAATGGTGACGACGGCAGACCATGATGACCGTGTGGTTCCGGCCCACTCGTTCAAGTATGCCGCCGCGCTTCAGGCCGCCGATACCGGCGACGCCCCCAAGCTCATCCGCATCGAGAGCAAGGCCGGCCACGGCGCCGGAAAACCGATGTCGAAGGTAATCGACGAATACGCCGACATCTACTCCTTCATCTTCCACAACCTCGGAGTAACTCCGGAGAAGAAGTAAAGGCACGCTCCGCTCCCTCAGCATGAATCCGAATCCCGATAAATCCCGATAAATCCTGATTTATCGGGATTTATCTTGATTAATCAGGATTAATCGGGGTTAATCTCGATTAAACTCGATTTATCAGGATTAATCTCGATAAATCAACTGAAATTTCCCTCAAAAGCCTCAGAATCCCCGAAAATTTGCTAACTTTGCAATGATAGAGACTTGTGCGGATTAATACGCATACGTTCCTATCCCTATTGTCTACTCTTCTTGACATGCTATTGCCCAGTTAGATGTCGGGAAGGAAAATATAATATGCCATGGGAGTGAATATTCAATTTTCTCAGTCATATCATTGGCTGAATTCCTGGATCTTAGCCAATGTGATTCAGCTTGCGACCCAAGACTCTTGCGAGAGGTTTGTCGACTACCGCATTGATCCTGGAAGCCGTCTATACGATCAGATGGTGATGGCTGCGAGATGTGGGGTAGCCAATATCGCGGAGGGTTCAGCCAGGCATTCTACATTCATTGAAACGGAAATGCGGCTGCTTGATGTGGCAAGAGCAAGTATTGACGAACTTCAGGGTGATATATTCAATTTCCTTTTGCGCAGAAAGGCTGATGTATGGGCAATAGGCAACCCATTTCGCGAATCGATATGGCAAATAAGATTCGATACGCCGCAATATTCCAACAGTTATCTTCATGATGCGGCCACGCATATAATCGCTCAGAAAAGCAAATTCGATTCATGGCTGGGGAGTGACAATCCAGAGATAGTTGCCAATGCGTTGCTTGTGCTTTGTCTGAGGGAAAACAAAATGCTTCAGTCTCGGATTCAGAGCCAACTGGAGAGTTTTCGACAGACCGGTGGCTTTACGGAGAACATGACAGCAGAGAGGCTTGAGGCCAGAAAAGCTCAGGCTTCGTCAATTGGCGCTCCATCCTGCCCAAAATGCGGAAAACCCATGCTGAAGAGAATGCAAAAGAAGGGACAGATGCAGGGCCGCGAGTTCTGGGGCTGCAGCGACTATCCCCGCTGCAATGGCCTCCGGCCGATTATGCCAACCCGAGAATGAGGGGATTTATCGAGATTAATCAGGATAAATCCCGATGAATCTTGATTAATCAGGATTAATCGGGATTATCCCGATTAGAGCGTCGCTGAAGGTGGAAATCCTCGCTGCGATTTCGTTGTGTTGCGATTTTTGATTACTTTTGCAGTATAATTCTTCCGGTGCCTCACCGATGGCACGCCACGCGGCGGCCATGAGGCACGAAACTGATATAAAGATGTATAGGAACTTTCGAAATATCGCCATGACGGCCATTCTGGCCTCCATGACCATGAATGCCGCGGAACCCAATCTCCCGAAGGTGGAGATTCTCGGCCAGGAATATTATTGCTATGAGATAAAGAAAGGCGACTCCATGTATGGTATCGCCAAGCAGTTCGGATGGGATGTGGATGAACTCGCCCGCCTCAATCCGAATACGTTGGGCGATATGAAGAAGGGTGCCAAACTGTATTATCCCACCGGAAGAGTCACTGCTCCCGCGGAGGCTGCACAGAGCGAGCCGACAGCCGCTGAACAACCCGCTGCCGATGACAGTTCCGAGGAGCCGGAAGTTGTGGAGGACCTTTCCGAGGAGGAATACGAGCCCATCACCCACGTCGTGAAGAAGGGGGAGACGGTCTACAGCATCTCGAAAATGTATAACCTTCCCCTTGAGGCCATTTACGAGAGTCATCCCTCCGCCCGCAAGGGAATAAAGGCCGGGGAGGTGATCGAGATTCGCCAAAGTGCAGAAACCGTGGCTGCAAAGGGACGCTTTATGTATTATAACATAAAGCCAGGAGACACTCTCTATTCCCTCGCCAAAAGATATAACGTAGGTGTAGCCGACATTCTCAAGGCAAATCCTGGTGTGAGCGAGACAAACTTCAAGGCTGGAGAGACCATACGCATCGGGCTCGCCGACGCCACCCGCAATGTGCGAACCGAACTTGTTGATGAGAGCCGCCTTCAGAAAATCGACAACTATAAAGTGAAGAAAGGGGAGACCTGGAGGGATATCTCCAAGAAGACAGGTGTCCCCGTCGAGCAGCTCAAGGAGGCCAACGAGAATGTGGCTGAACTGAAGAAGAACGAGCTTATAGGCGTTCCCAAGACTGAGGTGGTGCAGGTGGAGAAGGAATATGTGGAGACCGATCCGCGCGACGAGACTCCGGAGGGGAGGGTAGAGCTATACGACTCTATCAACAAGACCGATTCCGAGGTGGCCCAGCTCAGGGAGGTGCGCGTGGCAATGCTAATGGACGAGCCCTCGTCGAAAAAAGACCAGGAGTTCTCGCGCGGCTTCCTCGTGGCACTCGACCGCCTGAAACATGAGCCTTACAAAATCAACTTCAAGGTGATCGACGGACGTTCCTCGACATCCGACATAGAGTCCTCACTCGACGATTTCGAGCCGGAGCTTGTGATATCCACCGCCGACAAGTCGTTCCCCGCCTTCCTTGCCGACTATGGCAACACCAACAAGGTGGAGATAATCAACGTCTTCGACGTCAAGAGCGACCTCTATACGGAAAACGCCTCCATGGTGCATTTCCTCACCCCCTCCGATTATTTCAACGACCAGATAGCCGACTACATATTCAAAAACTTCGGAGACCGTAAGATTCTCCTCATAGGCGATGAGGACGCCAACGACGGCATATCAGAAAGCCTGCTCCCAAAGCTTGATGACGCGAATGTAAGGCGAATGAGCGCCAGGGAACTGGCGGATTTCGGTTTCGATGCGCTTGAGAATTATCTTGTGTATGCCTATCCCACCAAGAAAGAGGAGGCGGTAGCGATAATCGACGCGGTTGCATCGGGAATGGAGAAGTCTCCCGCAAGCTCGATAACTCTTGTGGGGCGTCCCAGCTGGATAACGTTCGCCGACGCCGTTTCCGATAGACTGGAACGCACGGGGACGCTGATTCCATCGCGCTTCTATTACGATACACAGTCGGCTGACGTGAAGAGCTTCACCGAGGATTTCCAGAAGATGTTCGGACATCAGCCCCTGAAATCGTATCCTACTTTCGCAGCCGTAGGCTTCGACGTGGCCGAGTATTTCATACCGACAATCGTGGCAAACGGAGGCGACTTCAACCGCGATACCCGTATCTCGTTTACACCCCTGCAGTCGGATATCGACCTTGAGAGAGTGAGCAACTGGGGAGGCTGGTTCAATCCCGCCTGCTATATGCTTCTTTACCAGCCCGGCAAGGGAGTGGAGAGAATCACAGTAAAATGACAGCAGATATGGGAGCCGTCAAAAGATTAATAGCCGTCGCAGCTGTCGCCATGGGATTTTGCCCCATGGCGACGGCGCAGACGCACTACCACTCCAATGTTGCCGTCGGAGCCAGGGGCGGTGTGGATGTGTCGAGAGTTTTCTTCTCTCCAGGCGTCAAACAGACGTGGGCACTTGGTTTCACCGGAGGCGTCACGTTCCGTTATATCGAGGAAAGTCATTTCGGACTGATCGCGGAGCTGAATTTCCTTCAGCGAGGCTGGAGGGAGAATTTCGAGGGCGCCCCGTATAAATACACACGCACACTGAATTATATTCAGATTCCGGTCTTCGCCCACATATATTTCGGACGCAGAGGCCGCTTCTTCTTTAACGCAGGACCGGAAGTGGGAATATTCCTGTCGGAGAGCACTAACTGCAATTTCAACGTCGCCGACATATCAAGACTCCCTGATTTCCCATACGTCAACCGCATGAACACGCAGATGTCGATTCCCGTGCAGAACCGTTTCGACTATGGCATTTCTGCCGGACTTGGCGGAGAGTTCAACCTGACACCACGTCACAGCATCTATCTTGAGGCGCGCGCCTACTACGGATTGGGCAATATATTCAAATCGAAACGTACAGACCCCTTCAGCGCGTCAAATTCCATGACAATAATGGCCACCGTCGGATATTGGCTCCGAATCAAGTGACCATTCTTACAATACTTTTCTTACAATACGTTTTTACAATACTTTCGTCAGCACCAATCGGTACAGAAAATCCGGCTGCTCCATCAATCGGTAGAAAAGGAGGTAAATGAACGCCATAGGCATGACCAGCAGGGTCGAGTCTATGCGGTCGAGGATGCCCCCGTGTCCAGGGATGATATTGCCTGAATCCTTGATGTCGAGACTTCTCTTTATCAGAGATTCAAACAGATCGCCGAATGTCCCTACTATCGTCACGAGGCATGCGAGACCGAGCCATATGCCGATATTGGCGGGCAGACAGAAGAATCCATTGCTGAAATAGCAGAACAGCGTGGCAGCCACCAGATTGAACACGACTCCGCCTATGAATCCCTCCCATGTCTTTTTAGGCGACACGCTGCGGAACAGTTTGTGGCGTCCGAACAACGATCCGGTCAGGAATGCACCCGTGTCGTTGATCCATATGAAACAGAATATCGCGAGAACTATTGTCGTCTGGGGAAACATCCTGCCGATTATGACCATAATGCTAAGGGGAAGGGCTATATACATCTGCGTCATCATGGAGAATGACACGTCGCGTATCGGTTTACCCCCGAAATAGAGTTGCACCACAATCCTGAAAAACCATATCAAAAGCCAGAAGATTATGGGGTAGAACCATGATGCCAGACATAGAAGTACGCATCCGGCGAGGTCGAGCCCGTCATAAAAGGCTTCGTCAATACTTAGACGGTAAGTGATGTTCTGAAGCTCCAGGCAGGCAAACAAAGCAAAAAGGCACGCCAGGCATGCCACAGGTACTGGTCCGGAGAGTGTGCATAACACGATGATACCTACGTATACAAGTCCCGACAGGGCGCGGATGAGCAATTTCTTGATGTTCATGATATGATGGATTGTAAATGATGCCGAAAGAGAAAGACTCCGGCAGGTTTAGTTGCAAAATTAAGCTAAATATTCATATCGGCAAAATTATACGGCCATTAAAATAATCCGTCCCGCGCCAAAAGCACGGGACGGACCTGTTTTTTTATTTACGGATTTTATTTTCCGCCGGCCTGTGTGCCGGAAGTGTCTTATCAGAGACGGGCCTTGAGAACGGTTGTCACACCAGTCTCGCTTATGGCGCGTATCACGTAAACGCCTCCCTCAAGAGCGGGCTCCACTCTCATGCCGGGCTTATTCATCGACAATACCAGAGCGCCGCTGAGGTCATAGATCTCGAGAGTGCTGACTTTCGAGCCGAGGGTTATCACACTGCCGTTTACCTTCATATCGGTATAACCCGAGAGAACGGCGTTGATACCACTGCCCTTATTGGTGTCAAACAGATAAGAGAACGCGGGATATTTGTCTGCGTCAGGCTCATCGGCATCTGCCCAGATGTTGTAGACTCCTGTTGCTATCACCTCCAGCCCATTTGTGGCGCAAGGGAATCCGGAGAACTGAACTGACTGCTCGCCATCATACTCGGAAGTTACCATGTGGGTCATGTAGTCGTCCATGAACTCCGCGAACTCCGGCTTGGTCTGCTCGAAATAATCGAAAAGCGTCATAGGCTCCTTGCCGGCAGGCCATACGTATGCCACGTCGGGAATCTTGACGATTGTGTTGCCATCGATTCTTCCGGTCATCGAACCGTCACGCAGAATCTGGCCTATACGGAAGTTTACCTTGATATCCTCGGTATTTCCGCTGGCAATGTCGATTTTCATTGTCCCGTCAGGAGAGGATCCGGTGTGGCTCCAGTCGGCTATGAAGTATGTGCCCTGGGGATTCATCTTGCCGCTGTTGATCATGATGCACTTGAAGTTCGGGTTGTTCCTTACTTCCTGATAGACTGTCATGAAAGCAATCCATTTCTCGTTCCATTCATCATATTCGGCGAGAAATTTCTCCATAGCTTCATTGTATGCGTCGATCTCTTCGCTGGTCATGTACTCCTCAGGCTCTGGATATTCGTCGGGATCAGAACCCCCGGCCATCCATTCATTGAGATCCTCGTTATATTGCTCCCTCTCCTCATCCGGCATAAAGTCAACTGGATTGGGACTCTCCGGGCCGTCGCCTACCCATTCGGGGAACTGCACGTTGTCGGGATTGAGCTTCTCCGAACAGTAGAGGCGATAGGTCCATTTGCCGTCGTCGCCCTTGGTCCATACCACGGGCTGTGTAACATATCCATAGTTGTCCCACATCTGACCCATGATCACATTTCCATCGTCAGATATGGCCATGGTGGAGACAATCTGCGGTGCGCGGCCTGTGAAATCTTTCTCCGGATAAGGCCGAATCTCGGGGTCTCCGAAATACTTTTCAGGGTCGTCACTGCCGGTGGCATGCCAGATTGCGGGAACGTGGGTGACTCCGTCGTAACCCTGCTGCACGTCTGTGCCGAGGATTCCGATCAATGTCTGTCCGTCAGGCGTGATGGCTCGTGAGAGTCCGATACGTCCGTTTGTAGGCAGGTAATACCAGTTTCCGTCCTTGAAATATCCCGGAATCTCTGCCATTGTGCTGATGTCTCCGGCGATTACACCGTTGTCGGCCACACGACTGCCGGTGCCGAGCTCAAACTGGCCCTCCTCCACGTAGATGATCTTTTTCTCTACATCCACTACCGAAGCGCTTTCAAGGATGGCTCCGGCCAGCCATTTGCCGTTGGAGGATATATCTGAGATATAGGCTCCTTTGTAGATGGTGACACCATCAGTCTCTTCGACGTCGGTCTCTCCCGTTGTCTGGGCGTAGAGGGCGGGTGTGACCGCCGACAACGCCATGCTCATAAGTAAAAATTTTTCATTTTTTTTATTTAAGTTAATCCTCTGTTTGATTGAATTTCATATGTAGAAGTCAGCTTTTTTAGAAATTGTCGATCTGGGGCACCGCGGCCAGTTTCATGTCATGGTCCTTGATGAAAGCGAGGATGGCATCGCGCTCGGGACTCTGCGGCACATCCTCATTGATGCGTCTCACGGCATTGAACACCGACGTGTTGCACTGATAGACGTGTCTGTAGCATTTTGCGATGTCGTCGATTATATCCTCGCTTTTCTTCCCGCGGCGCAGGATGAAGGCGTTGACTCCGTAATAGGAGATAGGGTTGTGGGCCATTATCACAAACGGCGGCACATGGTTGTTGACACGGCAACCACCCTTGATGAGCACCCATTCCCCTATGTCGAGACCCTCGTGGACAAGGGCATTGGAGGAAAGGATTGAGTAGTTGCCTATCTTGCAGTCGCCGGCTATCTTGACGGCATTTCCGAGAACGCAGTAGTTGCCGATCGCGGAGTCATGACCGATATGGGTCTGGGCCATGATGAATGAGTCGTTGCCGATGCGCGTCTCGCCGTGCGGGCGTATGCTGCGGTTGATGATCACGTGCTCGCGGATGGTGTTGTTGTCTCCGATAACCACCAGCGAGTCTTCCCCTTTCCATCGGAAATCCTGGGGAGAGGCGGCAATGATGGCTCCTTCGTAGATGGCGTTGTTCCTGCCGATTCTCGCTCCTCGGAGAATGCTTGCGTGCGGGCGCACTACAGTGCCGTCGCCTATCACCACATCCTTGTCGATATACGCGAAAGCCTCGATTGTGACGTTGTCGCCGATCTTAGCCTCGGGATGCACGTATGAGAGATTGCTGATATTGTTCATGGCCTTTAGGTTTTGTGGTTAATTTTGTTCAAAATTAATAAAAATTAATGGTATGATAAAATATCAATTGTTAATAATTCAAAAAGGGCCCGGACTTCCTTTTTATGTCCGGACCCTTTTCATACCCGTAATGGTTGTTAATCAGATGACTAAGGCTTACTTACCACCTCCCACGGCCTGGTAGAGGCTGATGAGCGCGGCCACCTTGTTGTGCCAGCAGTTGAGGCTCGAGAGCTGCGCGTTGAGCAGACTCGACTGGGCGGTCAGCACCTCCAGATAGGTGGTGTTCCGGTCGAGGGTAAGAAGCTCCTGGGTGATTGCAACCGATTTCTCAAGCTGGTCGATCTGCAGAAGCACGTATTCACGTTTCTCGTGGTTCTTGCGATATTTCACCAAAGCGTCGCTCACCTCGGCGCTCGCGTTAAGCACCGAATACTCGAAGTTGTTCATCGCCTGGGCCTGCTGGGCCTTCGACGCTTCGAGGGTGGCTATGTTCTGTCCGCGTGAGAAAATCGGGGCAGTCAGCTGGCCGGCGAGCTGGATAAACCACTTTCCGGGATTGGTGATGATCGATCCGAGAAGATTGGTGAATCCGCCCTGGGCGGAGATTGTCAGGCTCGGATAGAAAGCGGCACGCGCGCTGTTGGTGGCGTAGTATGCCTGCGCGAGTGCCCGCTCGCTCGCCCTCACGTCGGGACGCACGGCGAGATATGACATCGGGATACCGTTGACTATCTCCTCCGGAAGGTCGAAGTCGAGACTGTTGGTCACCTCCCACGTCTGCGGGTAGGTGTTCAGCAGAAGCGAGAGCGTGTTCTGAAGCTCGTGGATGGAGTTCTCCATGTCGGGAATGGTTGACATGATGTTGTAGTAGTTGGCACGGCTCTGCACTACTCCCGCCTCGTTGGTGTAACCGGCGTTCTTGAGAAGCTCCATTGATTCCACCTGCTCCTTCCATATCTCGGATGTGCGCTTCGTGAGGTCAAGCTGCTGGTTGAGAAGCACTATCGTATAGTAGGTGCTTGCCACGCCACAGACAATCTGCGACTGCACGGCTTGCCGGTAGTCTTCCATCTGCTCTTTGGCCATCTCGGCCCCGCGCTTGCGGTTGAGGATCTTTCCGAAGACGTCTATCTCCCAGCTGGCGGCCAGCGGCAGGGTGTAGCTCCAGTTCATGTGGCTTCCGCCATAGCTTGCCGACCCTCCGTTGGGAGTGAACGCAAGTGAGGGAAGATAGCTCAGCTTGGCTCCCTTCAGCTGTGCGGCGGCTATGTCGATGTTGAGCCTCGCGTTCTCCAGGTCCTTGTTGTTGGCTATCGCCAGGCGAATGAGATCCTGGAGCTTGGGGTCGGTGAAGACCTTCTCCCATCCAAGATACGGAAGCTGGGTTGAGTCGGCCCTCATCTCCATGGCCTTCTTGAAGTCTGCGGCCACGGGGGTGTCGGTCGGAAGCTCGTATTTCTGATATATGTGGCAGCTCGAGAAGGAGACAGCCATCAACGCGCACAAGGCGCCTTTCACTAAATTGTTCATTTCTGTTAGTCTTGGCTGATACTGTATTGTTCGATCTCTGAGGAGATGCCGCTGTTGTCCTTGTCTTTCCACTTCGGCGGCGACACTTTCTCCTGCAGCCACTGGAACGCGGCGTAGAGGGCCGGAACGAAGAGCACCTGGAGAATCATACCTATTAGCATACCTCCGATCGCACCGGTTCCGAGAGCGCGGTAACCGTTGGCGCCGGCTCCCGTGGCGATCATCAGAGGGATAAGACCGATGATCATGGCGAGCGAGGTCATGAGAATCGGGCGCAGACGGGCCACGGCTCCCTGGACGGCTGCATTGAAGATGCTCATGCCAGTGCGTCGGCGCTCAAGCGCGAACTCCACGATAAGGATGGCGTTCTTTGCGAGAAGGCCGATAAGCATGATAAGGGCGATCTGTAGATAGATGTTGTTGTCGATGCCCATCATGCGTGCGAAGAGGAACGTTCCCATCAGACCGAACGGCACTGACAGAATAACGGCCCACGGAAGCAGGTAGCTCTCATACTGGGCGCTCAGAAGGAGGTAGACGAAAAGAAGCACGAGACCGAAGATCACGGCTGTGCCGCTTGAACCCTGCTTGTCCTCCTCTCGGGTAAGACCCGAGAACTCGAATCCGAATCCTACGGGCAGTGTCTGCTCGGCAACCTCGTTGACGGCAGTGATCGCCTGTCCCGAGGAGAATCCGGGAGCCGGGCTACCTGTCACTGCGATCGAGGTGAACATGTTGAATCGGTTGATTACGTCAGGCCCGTAGACGCGGGTCAGCTTCACGAAGTTGTCAATCGGCGCCATAGTGGCTCCGTTGCGTATCTTGATCTGCTTGAGCGTCTCCGGATCCACCCTCGATTTCGGGTCTGCCTGCATCATGACGCGGTAGAGCTTTCCGAATCGGTTGAAGTTGGAGATGTACATACCTCCGTAGTAGCCCTGCAGCGCCTGGAGCACGGCGTTCTGTGTCAGGCCAGCCTGTTTCACCTTGGCAACGTCAATCTCCACCATATACTGGGGGAACGACGGGTTGAAGGTGGAGTAGGCCATGGCGATCTCGGGACGCGCGTTGAGGGCTGCGATGAAGCGCTGGTAGACCTGGAAGAAGTTGTTGAGGTCTCCTCCGGTCTTATCCTGGAGCTTGAGCTCGAAACCGTTGGTGGCGGAATATCCGGTGATCATAGGGGGCTTGAAGAACATTATACGTCCGTCCTTGATGACCGAGCATTTCTGCGACAGCTGTCCGAGCACGGCATCCGCGCTCTCTGTGGCGGCGTCTCGCTCATCCCAGTGCTTGAGCTTGATGATGAACGAGCCGTAGGTGCTACCCTGTCCACCGACAAAGCTGTAGCCGGTGATGGCGGTCCTGACCTCGATTGCGGGAATCGTGCCGGCGATGCTGTCAACGGCATCCATTATGGATTTTGTCTTCTCAAGAGACGTGGCAGGGGGCATATCGACAACGCCCATGATCGTACCGGTGTCCTCGTCGGGCACGAGTCCGGTAGCGGTGGTCGACATAAGCCATACGAGCACGGCGACACTGCCGGCGACGCTTGCGAACGATATCCATCTGTGTTTCGTGAAGAAGCGTGTGGCGTTCTTGTATTTGTCCAGAAGGGCATTGAATCCTACGTTGAACCAATAGAAGAAACGCTTGCGGAAAGGCACTTTCCTCTTAGGCTTGTCGGCGGCCACTGTGCCTGTGGATACCTCCTCATCCTCTCCCTCTATCTCGTGAGGTTTGAGGAAGAGGGCGCACAGGGCGGGGGAGAGAGTAAGGGCGTTGAGGGCCGAAAGACCGATGGCCATGGCCATAGTCAGACCGAACTGGCGGTAGAACACACCCGACGGGCCACCCATGAACGACACAGGGATAAACACAAGCATCATGACCAGCGTGATGGAGACAAGAGCGCTCGCAATCTCGTTCATCGCGTCGATCGAGGCGGCTCGGGCCGACTTGTAACCCTGGTCAAGCTTGGCGTGCACCGCCTCGACCACCACTATCGCGTCGTCCACCACAATCGCGATCGCAAGCACGAGAGCGGAGAGGGTAAGGAGGTTGATAGAGAAGCCGAAGATATAGAGGAGGAAGAATGTTCCGATGAGGGCCACGGGGATAGCGATCATAGGAATCAGCGTGGAGCGGAAGTCCTGCAGGAATATGAACACCACCAGGAACACAAGCACGAAAGCCTCGATGAGGGTCTTGATCACCTCGTGGATAGAAGCGAAAAGGAAGTCGTTGACGTTCATCGATGTGCCGATCACGAGTCCCTTGGGCGCCTCTTTCTGGAAGCGGTCGAGCTCCTTGATGATGTTGTTGACGACCTCCGTGGCGTTGGAGCCAGGCGACTGGAACACGATGGCCGTACAGCCCTTGTGGCCGTCGATTGTGGAGTGGAATCCGTATGAGAGGCGTCCCAGCTCTATGTCGGCCACGTCCTTGAGGCGGAGGATATCGCCGTCGGGAGTTGCGCGGATGATGATGTCCTCAAACTGCTCTTCAGTGGCGAGTCGTCCCTTGTAGCGCATCACGTACTGGAACGACTGGTCGCTGTTCTCACCGAACTGGCCCGGGGCTGCCTCGATGTTCTGCTCGGCAAGCGCCGCGCTCACATCGGTAGGCATCAGCCCGTACTGGGCCATTACGTCAGGCTTGAGCCATATTCGCATACTGTAGTCGGCTCCCATCACCATGGCGTCGCCCACACCGGCCACACGCTTGATGACCGGCACGATGTTGATGGCCATATAGTTCTCGATAAACTCCTCGCTGTATTCGTCGTCGGGGGAGTAGATATCGAAGACGAGAAGCATCGACGACATTCTCTTCTGGGTGATGACACCCACCTGGTTTACCTCTGCCGGCAGGAAGCTGGCGGCCTTGGCGACTCGGTTCTGGACATCGACCGCGGCCATATCCGGATCCATGCCCTGCTTGAAGTAGACTGTGATGGTCGCCGAGCCGTTGTTGGCGGCCGACGAGAACATATAGTCCATGTTCTCCGCGCCGTTGATCTGCTCCTCGAGGGGCGCGATCACAGAGTTGAGCACCGACTGGGCGTTGGCTCCGGTGTAGGTGGTCGACACCTGGATTGTAGGTGGCGCGATGTCAGGATATTGCTCGATGGGGAGAGCCATGAGGCCGAGAAGACCGAATATCACGATGAAAATCGAGATGACGGTCGATAGCACCGGCCTGTTGATAAATGTGGCTAATTTCATTTTCTCTTTCTTATAGTCAGATACTTACCGGTTACGAGTTTATTTGCCGGCCTTCTGTGCGCCTTTTGGCTGCTGTGCCGACGCAGCGGGGGCTGCAGTGGCTCCCTTGGGGGTGATGACCATTCCATCCTTGACGCTGATGCCGACACCCTCTGTCACGACTACGTCGCCGGGCTTGAGGCCGGAGGTAACGATATATGTTTTCCCGTCGTTCTCCTTGGCAATCTCGATGGGAGTGGAATGAACCTTGCTGGAGTCGCCCACTACGTAGCAGAACTTCATGTCCTGCATCTCATAGGTGGCGTTCTGAGGTATCTGGATGATGTTGCTGCGGTTGTTGGGGATAAGCACCTGCCCCGTGTTGCCGCTGCGCAGCATTCCGTCAGGGTTGGGGAAGATCGCCTTTGCCGAGGCGCTGCCCGTAGTGCGGTCGAGCACTCCCGAGACGCTTACTATCTTGCCGGGATAGGCATAGCGCTGTCCGTCGGCCAGCTGGAGATATACGGCCGGAAGAGAGTCGATGGCTGTCTGGAGCGAACGGCGTCCACCGTCGGTCATGGCGAGGATATCCTTTTCGTTGAACGAGAAGTTTGCCTCCATTGATCCGTTGTTGGAGAGCACGGTCAGGAGTGTCTGAGGAGTCACGAGGGTGCCCTCCTTGTAGACGATGGAGCCCACGACTCCTGCCACAGGGGCTGTCACCACTGAGTATGAGAGGCTCTTCCGGGCGTTGACTAAATTCGCCTGGGCCTGGTTGAGCTGGGCCTTGGCTGCGTTGAGCGCGTCTGCCGAGGTCTGGTAGGAGGCCGGGCTTATGATATTCTTGTCAAGCAGAATCTTGTTGTTGTTGGCGTTGGTCGTGGCCGTGTTGACATTTGCCTGCGCCACTTCCACGGCTGCCTGGGCCGCGTCTACCTGTGCCTTGAGCTGCACCTGGTCGATTGTGAAGAGCACCTGTCCCTTGTTGACGTGCTGTCCCTCCCTGACATTCACTTTTGTCAGGAATCCGGAAATCTGAGGCCTGATCTCGACATCGTTCTCTCCAAGGAGCGAGGTCGGATATGCCGATTCAAGGTTGGCGTCGCTCTCCGAAATGGTGATTACAGCCAGTTCCGGTGCCTGCTGCTGCTGTTGCTGCTGACCCTCCTGCTTGCCTTTGCACGAGGGGAGAAGCATGCCGCCCAATGCCAGCATCGCTGCGGGCATCATGAATTTTGTCTTGTCCATACTTTTGATTAATAACTCTTTATTTCCTGTTTTAATTAATTATGTCTATATTGCTGTTGCCTTTGGGATACATACGCGTGATTCATGCATTAGTCTGGTAATCACGCTGCAAAGATAGTCAAAAAAACGGTCTCTGATGTTACATTTAGTATAGAAAAAGGTAAATTTGACCAATTATATCCCATATGGAAAACTCAAATTCAAATTACGGTTTTCTTTTAAGGCTAAAAGAAACCGTCCTCGGGACGGCTTCTTTCGTGTTGGTGTCATTTGGTGAAGGGAGGAGGGGTGCCGGAGTCTTCGTCGGAATTATCGGAGGAATCGGAAGAATCGGGGGAATCGGAAGAATCGGAGGAATCGAGGGGACGGTTGCGCTTGCTGTTGTGGCGCGAAGCCTCCTCATCGAAAAGGTCGGCATATGGATTCTCTTCCACGCCGTTCTTCTTGCGCTGTTCCTCCTCTTTCTTGTTGATCTCGATAATCTCGTCGGTGCGTGATTTCCATTTTCTCTTGCCGAGGATGTTCTGCACGTCGTCGTGATAGATCACCTCCTGCTTCACGAGCATGTCGCGGATGGCGTGATGCTGCTCCTTGTATTCGGTCAGTATCTGTTTTGCCCGTTCATACTGCTCGTTGATGATACGTTTCACCTCGTTGTCGATTATCATAGCGGTCTCGTCGGAATAGGGCTTGGTGAATCCATAGTCCTGTCCGGTGGAATCGTTGTAGTTGATGTTGGGAAGCTTGTCGCTCATGCCGTAGACCATCACGAGCGAACGGGCAATCTTGGTGCATTTCTCGAGGTCGTCGCTTGCTCCGGTGCCTACCTGGCCTGTGAAGAGGTCTTCGGCGGCACGTCCGGCGAGCAGGCCGCACATTGTGTCGAGAAGCGCCTGCGTGGGCATGATCTGGCGTGCCTCCGGGGCATACCAAGCTGCACCGAGGGCACGGCCTCGGGGCACGATCGTCACTTTCACCAGCGGATTGCCGTATTCGGTGAGCCAGGTGATGGTGGCGTGTCCGGCCTCATGGGTGGCGATGGAGAATTTTTCCTCGTCGGTGATGATGCGAGAGCGTTTCTCAAGGCCGCCCACGATTCGGTCGATGGCTGCCATGAAGTCATTCCAGTCGACAGCTTTCTTGCTGTTGCGCGCAGCGATCAGGGCAGCCTCGTTGCAGACATTGGCAATGTCGGCTCCGGAGAATCCCTGGGTCTGGCGTGCGAGCTGCTCCACATCGAGCTTGCTGTTGGCCTTTATGTTGCGCAGATGCACGTTGAAAATCTCCATGCGGTCGGTAAGCTCGGGGAGGTCCACGTATATCTGGCGGTCGAAGCGTCCCGGGCGCAGAAGGGCCTTGTCGAGCATGTCGGCACGGTTGGTGGCGGCGAGCACTATCACACCGTTGTTAGAGCCGAAGCCGTCCATCTCGGTCAGCATCTGGTTGAGGGTGTTCTCACGCTCGTCGTTGCTTCCCATATTCGGGTTCTTGCCTCGTGCGCGGCCCACGGCGTCAATCTCGTCGATGAAGACGATGCATGGCGCTTTCTCCTTGGCCTGCTTGAAAAGGTCTCTCACACGCGCCGCGCCGACACCCACGAACATCTCCACGAAATCGGAACCGCTCATAGAGAGGAAAGGCACGTTGGCCTCTCCGGCCACGGCCTTGGCCAGCAGCGTCTTACCTGTTCCCGGAGGGCCCACAAGGAGAGCTCCCTTGGGTATCTTGGCGCCCAGGTCGGTATATCTCTGGGGATTCTTGAGAAACTCCACTATCTCCTCGATCTCCACCTTGGCCTCGGCGAGTCCGGCCACATCCTTGAATGTCACCGTGGTGCCGTTGTTCTTGTCGAAGACAATCGCTTTCGACTTTCCGACGCTGAAGATGCCACCGCCGGCCGAGGAGCCTCCCATGCGTTTCGACATATAGACCATGAAGACCAGGAAAAGAAGTATCGGGCCGAAATACCAGAAAACCTTCATCAGGTCGGAGCCCTTCTCATAGTTCACCTTGATCTGGGGTTTCCCCTCGGCTGCCAGAGCGGCGTTCCAGGAGTCAATCTTCTCCTGTATCTTGTCGCTCGAAGGGATGGTGGTCTTTATCTTCTTGTCGCCTTCGAAGCGGTCGGAGGTGTCGAATTTATGGTTCTTGACTCCCTGCGGGGTCATGAAGCCCTCCGCTGTGCCGTTGGCGGCGAAGACCATTATCTTGTCGATGTCTCCTGCGAGGGCGGCTTTCTCGAAGTCAGTCCAGTCCACCTCCTTTGTCTGCGAGGCGTCCTGGAAATAGAAGAGGGCGAAGAGAGAAAGCACAACGAGCGCATACATCCAATACATGTTGAAGAGCGACTTCTTGTTCTGGTTGCGGTTTCTCTTAGGTTGTGGGAAATTCATATTACGGCTTTTTGTTATTCTGTGGGCTGTTGTGTGCCATACCTTGTTTAGATTGCTGTTGGCCGGTTGGGATTAATCGAGGTCTTCAAGCTCCTTGATTTCGGCGTCGGCCCAGAGCTCCTCGAGGTTATAGAAATTACGAATGTCGGGCAGAAACACGTGAGCCGTCAGGCTGCCGTAGTCGATGATAATCCACTGGCTGTTGCGGTAGCCTTCGTAATGGAGAGGCTTCGCTCCCGTAGTCTTCTGCACGTGTTCGCGGATATTGTCGGCTATCGCCGATACCTGGGAAGTGGATTTCCCCTGGCAGACGATAAGCCTGGCAGCCGGGGCTGAGTCGAGCCGTGTCAGGTCAAGGAGGGTTATCTTAGAGCCCTTCTTGTCCTGGATGGCTTCCACCACTGCTGTCGTCAGGTTATTGATATCTTGCATTATGCCTGGTGATATTGATTTGTTGTATAAACAATTGAACGTGAAAAATTACTCTTTATGAAAAAAAATAATGCAAAATTAATCAAAATATGTTAGCCGACGAAATGGATGTTTAAAAACGGTCGTGCCGGAGCGGCTTTAGCCCCGGCACGGCGGTTGGTTTTTGCCTGTGGCAGGATTAGCGGTCATTCGCCGTATCTCACCTCGATTATGTCCCAGTCTACAATATCCCACAGACGGTGCAGATACTGTGCCCTGAGGTTCTGATAGTCAAGGTAATAGGCGTGTTCCCAGACATCAAATGTCAGGATTGGCTTCAGTCCCGTCGTGAGGGGATTCTCGGCGTTGCGTCCCTGGGTGATGAAAAGCTTTCCGTCGGAGTCGGCCGAAAGCCATACCCATCCTGAGCCGAAGAGCGTGGCTCCGGCCTCCTCGAATTTTTTCTTGAACTCCTCGAACGATCCGAAGGTCTCGTCGATTTTAGCGCGCAGCTTGCCTCCCGGCTCCTTGAGCCCGTTGGGGGAGAACTGGAAGAAATAGAAGATATGGTTCCAGGCCTGCGCCGCGTTGTTGAAAAGCTTTCCCTCGCTGTTGCATATTATCTGCTCCAGCGCCATGTCCTCGAAAGGAGTGTTTTCTATAAGTTGGTTGAGAGTGTCGATGTATGCCTTCTCGTGTTTGCCGTAATGATAGTCGATCGTGGTCTGTGATATCACAGGTGCCAGATCGTCAGGGGCATACGGAAGGCGAGGTTGCGTGAATTTCATAATTTACAATTATTGGGGTTTGTTTCTGTTTTTATATAGCAACAAACACAGCCCCGTCATTGTTTAATGGCGGGGCCGCGTATGGCATATGGGCTTGCCTGTCAGATGTCGTAGACCTGGTCCCAGTCTTTCCAGACCGGTTCGTAGCCATTGCGCCTGATGGCGTCGGCCACGTCGGCCGGACAGCGCGAGTCGCTTACCTCAAACTGCTCGAGCGCTTCGGGGGATGTGGCGTATCCCCCCGGTTCGGTCTGGCTTCCGGCGCTCATCGATGTGACGCCGAGCGAGAGGATATGGTCGCGGTAGGCTGGCGCCTCACGCGTAGAGTATGATATGTCGGCGTCATGGTCGAAGATGCGGAAGGCGAAGGTGAGGCGTGCGAGCTGGCGGTCGCTTATCAGGCTTTTCGGCTGAAAACCGCTCTCGGAGGGGCGCATCCTGGGAAAATTCACCGAGAAGCGCGTCCGCCAGTATCTTTTCTGAAGAAAGCGCAGATGGCGCGCCAGCATCACGGCGTCGCCCCGCCAGTCCTCGAGGCCGAGAAGCGCTCCCATACCTATCTTATGCACTCCGGCCTCTCCCATGCGGTCGAAGCCGTTGAGACGCCATTCGAAATGGCTCTTCATCCCCTGCGGATGATATTTCCGGTAGGCCTCCTTATGATAGGTCTCCTGAAAGCACACCACTCCGTTGAGTCCGCTGCGGGTGAGCCGGTGATAGTCGCGTGCCTTCATCGGCATCACCTCGATGGTCAGGTTATGGAAATAGGGGCGGCATACATGCAGCACCTTCTCAAGATATTCCACACCCGTCAGCGACGGATATTCGCCCGAGACTATGAGCAGGTTCTCAAACGGCCCGAGCCTTCTGATCGCCTTGCATTCGTTTTCCACCTCCTCCAGTGTCAGGGTCTTGCGCGTGAAGGGGTTGTCGTGGTTGAAGCCGCAGTAGACGCATTTGTTGGTGCATGCGTTTGATACATACATCGGGATATACATCGAAATCGTCTTCCCGAATCTTTCCTGGGTATATCGCCTGCTGAGGCGTGCCATATCCTCCATATATGGGTCGGCGCTTTCCGATATCAGCACGGCGAACTCGTCGGGGGATAGGGGATTCACATTCCTTCTGGCTTTCGCGAGCACCTTCCTCACGTCGGCTTCGGTGGCTTTCTCCACCATCTTCAGTGTCTCGTCCCAGTCATACTGGCCTATGACATCCGCAAAGCCGTGTCCGAAGAGTGAGCCCGGGCACGGATCGCTTGCGAAGACTCTCCTTGCGGTGGCATTTCCCTCCGCTGAATTGTTTTCAACACTCGTTCTCATGACATTTCTCCGAGACATTCTGTGAAATCCTCATGGCGCAGAAATTCGGTCCGCACATTGTGCAGAATCTGTCGTCGGCTTCAGGCGCCTCGCGTCGCGACTCCAGGTAAAAGCGGCGTGCCTTCTCCGGATCGAGCGAGAGGTTGAACTGGTCTTTCCACCGGAACTCGAACCTCGCCTTGCTCAGGGCGTCGTCGCGCACGCGCGCCCCGGGGAATCCCTTGGCGAGATCGGCTGCGTGGGCCGCTATCTTGTATGCAATCACCCCCTCACGCACGTCATTGAGATTCGGCAGCGAGAGATGCTCTTTCGGCGTCACGTAGCAGATCATGGCAGTGCCGAGCGATGAGATTATCGCGGCCCCGATGGCCGACGTGATGTGGTCGTAGGCCGGGGCGATGTCGGTAGTCAGGGGACCGAGCGTGTAGAAGGGGGCGTCGAGGCAGTCTTTCTTCTCCTTGTCCATGTTTGCGGGTATCTTGTTCATGGGCACATGTCCGGGCCCCTCGATGAGCACCTGCACGTCATGTTCCCAGGCCTGTCTGGTCAGCCTGCCGAGCACCTCAAGCTCAAGAAACTGCGCCCGGTCGTTGGCGTCGTGGGTGCTTCCGGGCCGCATCCCGTCGCCGAGCGAGACTGCCACGTCATATTTGTTGAGTATCTCGCATATCTCGTCGAAGTGGGTGTAGAGGAAACTCTCCTCGTTGTGTTCCACACACCATTGCATCATTATCGAGCCGCCGCGCGATACACATCCCGTAAGCCTCTGCGCCACGAGGGGAGCCTGCTCGCGAAGGACGCCGGCATGGATGGTGAAATAGTCCACCCCCTGCTCGCACTGCTCGATGAGGGTGTCGCGGTAGATTTCCCAGCTGAGGTCTTTCACCACTCCGTTGACTTTCTCCAAAGCCTGATAGATGGGGACGGTGCCCATCGGCACCGGACAGTTGCGTATTATCCATTCACGCGTCTCGTGGATGTTGTCGCCCGAGGAAAGGTCCATAAGCGTGTCGCCCCCCCAGTAGCAGCTCCATACGGCCTTCCTTACCTCCTCCTCGATGCCCGAGGAGAGGGCGGAGTTGCCGATGTTGGTGTTCAGCTTCACTGCGAATGCGCTGCCTATCACCATCGGCTCGGCCTCGGGATGGTTGATGTTGGAGGCTATCACAGCTCGGCCTGCGGCCACCTCCTGCCTGACGAACTCCGGCGTGATGTATGTCTCGATGCCGCGCGCCTCGTTGTCGAGGTTCTCGCGGATTGCCACATATTCCATTTCGGCGGTGATGATTCCTTTTCGGGCGTAATGCATCTGGGTGACGCGTCTTCCCTCCCTGGCCCGTCTCGGCCTGTGGAATACGGGGAAACGTATATCGTCGAGACTCCTCATCGCGCGTCGGCTCCTTCCATACTCGCTCGTTATGTCGTCAAGCCTCCCGGTGTCACCCCGCTGCTCTACCCACTGCTCGCGGTCGCGCGGCAGACCCTTGTTGATGTCGGGCGTCACGGCAGGGTCGGTATATGGGCCGCTCGTGTCATAGACGGTGATGTCGTCGTTGGGATACTCCACCCGTTTACCGTCCTCGATTCTGACGGTCGGATACTGGCGGATGCGCCTCATGGCCACCCTGATGGGAAACAGCTTCCCGTCAACATATATTTTCTCTGAGTTCGGATATGAGGAGACGTTGATATTTTCTATTTTCATGGTTATTGCGTTTTTTCAGTCGTTGAGGAATGATGTAAGCGGGCTTGTGGCCTGCGCGGTGTCGCTCACTGTGCCGAGCCCGGCGTTGAAGGCCTCGCGCCCGGCCTCCACTGCTTTCCGGAAGGCCATGGCCATTGCCACGGGGTCGCCAGCCACGGCGATGGCGGTGTTGACGAGCACTGCGTCGGCTCCCATCTCCATTGCCTCGCATGCGTGCGACGGTGCGCCGAGTCCGGCGTCCACCACTACCGGCACACGGCTCTGCTCTATTATGATCTCAAGCATGTCGCGAGTCACGAGCCCCTTGTTTGTGCCTATCGGCGCCGCAAGGGGCATCACGGCTGCGCAGCCTGCCTCCTCGAGCAGTTTGCATAACACCGGGTCGGCCTGCACGTAGGGGAGCACCACAAACCCGTCGGACGCCAGTTCACGCGCGGCTGCGAGTGTCTCCACCGGGTCGGGCATAAGGTATCTGGGGTCGGGATGGATCTCCAGCTTGATGAAGTCTGTGTGGAATATCTCGCGGCTCATCTGGGCCGCAAGCACTGCCTCGCGGGCGTCGCGGGCCCCGGAGGTGTTGGGAAGAAGCTGCACGTGTTCGCGGTTGATGTGCGTGAGCATCTCGTCGGTGGCTTCGTTAAGCATGTTGATGCGTTTCATTGCCACGGTGATCATTTCTGAGCCTGATGCCTTGATGGATTCAAGCATCAGTTCCGGAGAGGAGAATTTACCTGTGCCTACGAATAGGCGTGAGGTGAACCTTCTCCCCCCGATTTCAAGGGTATCGTTCATATGAGGGTTGATTAAGAAAAAAAATTATCCTATGTGTTTTCTTCCTTGCGCCTGGGAATCATCCGCAGCCATTTGCGGTAGCCGAATACGGCGATCACTGTGTAGATTGAGTATAATATGGGGTAGAAGACCAGTCCTTTGTAGATATAGAGGCCAACGCAGACAATGTCTACCACCATCCATGCGATCCACTGCTCGGCAAACTTGCGCGCCATCATCCACATCGCCACTATCGACAGTGCGGTGGTAAAGGCATCGGCCACGGGCACGGTGGAGTCGGTGAATGTGCTCAGAAGCCTCCACAGGACAAGCCACAGGATTCCTGTCGCCACTGCCACGACTGTCCAGCCCCATGCCGGGGTGTGGCTCACCGCAAGGGTCTTGTGGCTTTTCCCGGCCTCTTTCCCCTTGTGGCGTGTCCATGCCCAGTAGCCGTAGACGGCTATTGCCAGATAGTAGATGTTGATGGCGAAATCGGCGTAGAGACCCTTGGAGAAATACAGCCACATCGATATGGCCGGCATTACCATTGAGGCCAGCCAGACCTTCGTGTCGGCATGATATTCCCACCACAGATATATGATTCCGATGGTGAATCCAAGTATCTCAAGCGCAAGGTCCATGTGGTTCAGAACTTGAAGGTGACTGTGCCCATTACGTTGGTCGGAGCCTGCGCCGCAAAGCCGGCGTAACGGTAGATTGTCTTCTCGCCGCTGTCGGATACGTAGTAGCCGGCTCCGGCGTAGCCGTTGTTGAAATATTTCTCGTTGAAGATGTTGTATACGCTCAGTCCGAGGGTCAGCTCCCTTATCCCGATGATCTGGCGCAGGCTGTAGCGCAGATGGAGGTTGCTGACGAAGTAGGCGTCGAGTCTGGCCTCCTCGGAGCGCGCGTTGTTCATATACTGCGATGAGACATATTGGCTGTCGAGCGTAGCCTCAAACCCTTTCCAGCGGAAGTTGAAGGCGTTGTTGAGTATGAAATCCGGGGAGAACGCGATCGGGGTGTCGCCGCAGTCTATGGAGATGGGGTTGGCCCAGCCGTCCTCATATATATATTCGGTAAAGTCCTTGATGCGGTTGCGCGAGAGGGTGGCGTTGAGCTGCCAGTCAAACCATTCGCACGGTGTGAGCGACGTCTGCAGCTCGATTCCCATGCGGTATGACTTCGGCACGTTCACGCTCAGCGGGTTTCCCGTGTCGGAAAGCTGTCCTGTGACCACAAGCTGGTCCTTGTAGTCCATATAATACAGATTGACGCCTGCCGAGAAGATTCTTGAGTTGAACGAGTATCCGAGCTCATAGTCGAAGAGCCGTTCAGCCTCCGGACGGTGGTTGGCGTCGCCGTCGGTGAAGTTGTCGCGTGTGGGCTCCTTGTGGGCCACCGACCATGACGCGAATACTCTGTGCGGACCTTGCGTGAAGTTGACGCCTACCTTCGGGTTGAAGAAATTCCAGTAGCGGTTCACGTTGAGGTCTGCCGGAGTCTCGGTATTCCAGTCCCAGTTGTCGGAGGCTCCTTTTATGGTATAGTGTATGTGGCGGTATTGCAGGTCTGCGAAAGCGGAGAACGCGCCGGATATGTCGTAATTGGCGCGGATGTATGCGTTCGAGTCGAATTTCTTGCCGGTGTTGTCGTAATATTTCTGCAGCGGGTCGATGGGGCCGACATAATTGCGCACCCAGTCGACCTGTCCGTAATGATGGCCGTGAAACTGGTTGGCTGCGACACCGAGGGTGGCGTTCCATTTTCCATGGCTGTAGTTCAGGGCTGCCATTCCTCCGCCGAAATCGTTGACGTTATGCTTGAGCCTTACCAGGTCGGATTTCTCCACAAGCTCTCCCTCGGCTGTCAGGAATGGCTTCAGCCCGTATTCCACGAGTGTGCGTCCTGTTTTGTATTGCTCGTAATAGCCGTTGTCTTTCGTGTAATGGAGCGCCACGTTGAGGCGCCACCAGTCGCCGAGTGTCTGCGACAGGAGCAGTTGGAAGTGATGCTGTATGTAGTTGTCGTTCTGGTCAGGATAGTAGGCAGTCTTGCCGTCGTCGGTGGTGTATTTTCCGCAGGGATTGTATCGTCGGCCGTATTTCTCCATTTCCTCCTTTGAGGCATAGTCCCAGGCCATGTAGGTCTTTTCCTTCCCTCCGAAAGCGAGAAGCCTGACGTTGGTGTTGCGGCTGGAATAGGCCGCCTGGCCGAAATAGCTCCAGAGTTGCGAGGTGGCGCGGTCGATATATCCGTCGCTGCCGAGATGGCTCAGGCGCGCGTCGAAGCTCCAGTGGTCGTTGATGCGGCCCGTCCCTACACGCAGGGTCTCCCGGTTGGAGTTGTAGGAGCCATAGGCTCCCGACAGATCGGCGTAGCTGTCAAGCGCCGGGGCGTCGGTGACCATGTTGACGCTCGCTCCGAAGGCTCCGGCTCCGTTGGCGCTTGTGCCGGCTCCGCGCTGGATCTGGATGTCGCGCAGCGACGACGCCAGGTCGGGCATGTTCACCCAATAGACGTTGTGGCTCTCTGAATTGTTGATGGGGATACCGTTGGCGGTGATGTTGATGCGTGAGGCGTCTGTGCCGCGTATGCGCATCGAGGTATAGCCCATTCCTGCGCCCGCGTCGGAGGTGGTGATCACCGACGGTGTCGATTTCAGAAGATAAGGAATGTCGCGCCCGTCGTTGGCTTTCGCAAGCTCACTCTTGGAGACATTTGTGAAAGCCACCGGGGTTTTCTCGTTGGCGCGGTTGGCTACGATTTCTATGTTTGCCAGGCTTACGGCTGTCGTGTCGCCCTGGCTCGGTTCCGATTCATGGGCTGAGGCGGAGCCTACGGCCGCGCCGAGAGATATGGCGGCGGCTCTGAGTATTTTCTTGTCCATGTTTATTTCTCTACGCCGGTATTATCCGGATCAGGTTCAAAGGGTATGATCTCAGATCGCCGCTCTTTTCCCTCTGGAAAGAGTAGGGCGAACACCCCTATAATCATGCCGCAAAGTTAAGCAAAAAAACGCAAACCTCCAAGCTCTTCCCTCACGATAATAGCCCGATGACAAAACATCTGCTCTTCTCCCACCGTTAATATAAGAAATTATAAGACTTATAAGATTTATAGGACGTATAAGACGTATAAAAACCTTTAGCACCATGCTTCAATACATAACAAACACCGACTGCCAGACCCCGGTCATCGACCAGGTGATGGCTGTCATTGACGGCGGTTGCCGTTGGATACAAGTCAGGATGAAAGATGCCTCCGACGACGAGATCAGGACAGTAGTGGAGGCGATAAAGCCGCTTTGCATCGAGACCCAGTCGTTTCTGATTCTCAACGACCGGGTGGAACTCGCCAAGAAGCTTGACGTCGGAGGAGTGCATCTCGGCAAGGATGACATGCCCTGCTCCCAGGCAAGGATGATTCTTGGGCCGGCCGCCGTGATCGGAGTCACGGCCAACACCATAGAGGATATAGAGAAGGTGAAATCGCTCGATATCGACTACATCGGAATCGGATCCTTCGCCCACACCACTACCAAGAAGCGTCTGGCGCCGGTGCTCGGACTCGAGGGTATCCGCGAGATCTGCCGTCAGATGAATGAGAGGGGAATCGAGCTGCCCCATGTGGCGGTAGGCGGCATACGCCTTGAGGATATCGACGCCCTGCTTGAAGCCGGCGTTAACGGTGCGGCAGTAAGCGGCGCGATAGCTAATGCCCCGGATATCAGGGAGGCCACCCGCCTCTTTATCGAGAAAATGCCGGTAGGGGAGTAGCCGGCAGGCTGGCGGACGGGATGTTGGCCACCCCGGGTATCACCATAGCCATCCGAGCATCGCGGCGCCGATGAACCCGGCCTCGCGTAGCGCGGGGAAAGCCTCGGGTGTCACCCCGCCTAAAGCCACAACCCGTTTGCCCGCAAGCGCAGCCGGAAGTTCATCCAGTCTGAAATTCGATACGTACCCCATCTTCGAAATCGAATCGAAGATGGGGGAGAGTGTCACGTAGCTGTATCTACCGATATCTTTCAGCTCCTCTAATGTATGGCATGACCGTGTCACTGAGATACAGCCCTCCGGCGCGTCCGGATTACGGCGGTTGAGGTGAACTCCCGCCAGTCCGAACTCACCGAACAGCATGAAATGGTCATGAAGACGCAGCCGGCAATGCGCTTCCGGGTCGATTCCGGAGATAAGACGCCTCACTTTATCCGTGTCCTCTTCCGGTTTGCGGATATGCACGTAATCGAGTGTGCCATCCTTGAGATAGCTCTCTATCATGGAAGCCTCCCCGGGAAAAATCTTTTCCCGGGTTATCCCTATTCTCAGGAATCCGTCCATCCCTTTCTTGTGGTCGGCTGGGCTTAGCCCCCGAAGGCGGCGGTCACGGTCATGGCGCAGTCGCCTTCGTGGAGACGTGTCCTCTCGTAATTCTCGCGTCTCACGAGTTTGCCGTTGATTACGAATGCGATATTTTTTGATGCCATGTGGCGCCATTCGAGAAGTTCGGCCACTGTCATGTCCTCCTTGGGGAGTACGATCGGTGTGTTGTCGAGTGTAATTGTCATATTTTGTTTTTTATAAAGAAATTCAATGGTCCGCAGTCTTTTCTGAATCCATCTGCTGGACTCTCTTTTAATGCGGTGTAAAGATAATCTTTCGCTGTCCTGACTGCCTCTTCCGACATGAGCCCGAGGGCAAGAGCGCAGGCGAGTGCGGTCGAGAACGCGCATCCGGTGCCGTGGCGGTCTACTCCCGGCAGTCTCTGCGACGGGAATCTCCTTATGCCATAACCTCCCATACTGTTTCTGCGTGCAAGCACGTCGGTGGCTGTGTCGCCGCCGGTATGGCCCCCCTTGAGCACTACAGCTCGGCATCCGAACCGTGAGCAGAAATCAATCGCCATATCCTCTTGCGATGAATACTCTCCATAGGGCTTGCCTAAGAAATACTCCGCCTCGTGAAGGTTGGGCGTGACAAAATCAGCGATGGGGAAGAGCAGGGTCGCCATTGCGTCGGCTGTGGTTGCCGTATCTCCCGAAAGTGATTTTCCTGCTGTGGCTGCCAGCACCGGGTCAACCACAACCGGTATCCCTTTGGCCCGGGATTCAAGAAAACCGCTTACTATCCTCACGCATTCCGCCGACGGTAGCATTCCGGTCTTTATCACCCGTGGTGTCATGGAGTCGAACACAGCCTGCAGCTGCTGCTCCACTGCCGTCAGTGAAATTTCGGTTATCTCGCGCACTCCGGAGAATGTCTGCGCCGTGACGGCAGTGACGGCAGTGGCCGCGTATATGCCGAATGCGCAGCAGGTCTTGATGTCGGCCTGTATGCCGGCCCCTCCGCTGCAGTCGCTCCCGGCAATCGAAAGCAGGCTTATGAACGCTGGCTCCGTCATTTTGTCTCAGTTTTGGCCGGCTGCCTGTCTGCCGCAGGGAGCGACGACTCTATCTCGACACGGCATTGCTCCATGAGCTGACGGGTGTTGAATCCCTTTTCGCCGGGATAGATGGGGGGATGTATTGTCAGTGTGATTGTTGTCGGGGTCATGTTGTAGGTGAAACGCGGCATGGCCTTGAAGGAGCCGTCGATGGTCAGGGGCACCACGGGGAGCCTGAACTCCGAGGCGAGCATGAACGCCCCGCGTTTGAACGGCGACATTTTGCCGTTCCAGCTACGGCTCCCCTCGGGGAATATCACCAGTGACATACCTCCCCGGAGTGTCTTCTCGGAGTCTTCGATTGTCTGCTTTATCGCGCGTATGTTGCTGTCATCCACGAAGATGTGTCCCGAGCGCTTGCAGGCGTAGCCCACCATGAAAATCTTTTCCAGTCCCTTCTTCATGAGCCATTTGAAGTTGTGGTCGAGATATCCGTAGATGGCCCAGATGTCGAAAGCACCCTGGTGGTTGGCGACGAAGACGTAGGAGGTGTCTTTGTCGATGTTCTCCCTCCCTTTGACCTTTACTCTCATCAGGAAGAGGGCGCAGACGCACCGCGACCATATGTGGGCCGGGTAGTATCCCCAGAAATGGGTTCCGTTTAGCGTCGTGGCGATAATCGTGATCAAGGCCGTCAGAAAGGTGATCACGATGAATATGGGCATTGCTATGACCCACTGGTATATACGGTAAATGATTATCTTCATGCCGCAAATTTACAAAGACTTTTTGGATTATACCCCTTCCCGTAAGAAAATCTTTATACAACGGGCTCTTTATCAGGTGAAATCGCTCGCTAAAAAATTTTTTTGAGCGGGGCGTGAACTTTCTGGATTGAGCTGTTGTTATAATGATGTAAGATAAGAAAATCGTTTCATGA
>DKYZ01000078.1 GCA_002493515.1 Porphyromonadaceae bacterium UBA7087
CAAATAATAGAACCTCCCTTTAATGATATGGCAAAATGGGGGTGGTGCGGTTGATGCGAAATGACGTGTCGTCAGTGCGACTAAAATTTTTTATTTCTGATTTTTTTATATAATTTTGTAAACAGAATCAACGAACCGTAACAAAAAATCATGAGACTCGTATCTTCCCTTTTTGCAATGGCATTGCTCGCCGGACCGGGCGTGGCGACGGCATCGGCGGCGACGGCCGAGGTTGTAACCGACAATGTGTTCACAGTGGCAAGTCCTGACTTTGAGAAAAGCCCCTATTCCGGTATGACCCGCAAACACTGGGTCGAGGCCGGTAAATACCTGCTCGGAGGAGCCTTCTCCTATATCCATTCGCTTGACGACCCGATGTATTTCCCCAAGCAGCTTGACAAGACCTATCCGCACGACGAGAACGGTGAGCGGGTGGCCAAGCTCGAGGGGTTCGCCCGCACACTCTTTGTGGCGGCTCCGTTGCTGAAGGAAAATCCCGGTCTCACGCTCAACGGAATAAAGGTGGCCGACTATTACCGCCATCAGCTCGTGGCGATGACCGACTCCATTAATAAGAATTACATACCCCTGCGCACGGGAGGCCCGAGCCAGACCCTGCTTGAGCTCGGCTCGATCGCCCTCTCGATGGAGGCGGCTCCGGAGGTGCTCTGGGATCCGCTGACCCAGCAGCAGAAGGATGACCTCGCAAAACTGATGCTCAGCTACGGCAACGGCCCGTCGATCGGCAGCAACTGGATGTTTTTCAACGTCTTCATAATGTCGTTCATGAAAGACCGCGGCTATGAGGTCAACGAGCCCCAGCTCAAGGAGTTTCTTGAGAAACTGCTGGCGCGCTATCGTGGCGAGGGATGGTATAACGACGCTCCGGCCTACGACTACTACAGCATGTGGGCCTACCAGAGCTATGGACCGCTCTGGGCGGAGTTCTGGGGTAAACACCAGTATCCCGAAATCGCCGCACAGTTCATAAAGAACCAGGGCGACCTCATCGACAACTATCCCTATATGTTCAGCAAGGATGGAAAGATGAACATGTGGGGCCGCTCGATACCTTACCGTTTCGCCTCCGTCACCCCTCTGCCGCTGGTGGAGCTCGGCGGCCATGAGAACGTCAACTACGGCTGGCTGCGGCGCATAGCCTCCTCCACGTTGCTGCAGTTCCTACAGAACCAGGACTTTCTCGAGAACGGCGTGCCTACCATGGGCTTCTACGGATCCTTTGCCCCGGCCGTGCAGATCTACAGCTGCCGGGGAAGCGCCTTCTGGGCCGGCAAGGCTTTCCTGGGGCTTCTCCTTCCCGAGGATTCGCAGTATTGGAGCGCTGTTGAAAACAACGGTCCCTGGGACAGTGACCTGACCGCAGGGAAGGTATACGACAAGCTCCAGCCCGCCACCGGCCTGATGATCACCGACTATCCCAACAGCGGGGCGGCAGAGATGCGCTCGTGGTGTCACGAGACGGTGGCCGACGACTGGCAGAAATTCCGCAGCTCCGAAAACTACAACAAGCTCGCCTATAACACCGAGTTCCCCTGGATGGCCGACGGCCCGGACGGGGAGGTGTCGATGAATTACGCCACAAAGAACGGAAAAGGGGAGTGGGAGGTGCTACGCCTCTATGACTTCCTCAACTACGACGGCGGCGTCTACCGCCGTAATGCTGTGCTCGAGACCGACAGCACCGTGAATTACAGTCTCGCGGACATAACGCTTCCCGACGGTATTCTGCGCGTTGACCGCGTGTCGGTGGCCTCGCCTGCCGACATACGCCTCGGCAGCTACTCTCTTCCCGATGTGGGCAAAGGCTTCGAGAACAGTACGTTAGAGCTGAAGAAGGGCGTCAAGGCATATATTACATCCAACGGCGAACACCAGCTCGCCACTGTTCCGCTGGAGGGTTGGACCTCCGGCGCCGAGACAATCACGCCGAAGGGGCTGCATCCCGTCAGCCGCGAGTGTGCCGTCCAGATACTTTCCGACAAAGTGCCCGGAGAGAAGGTATATGTCACCCTGCAGCTCTGGAAGAGAGGCACCGAACCTTTCACCGCCGCCGAGCTTATGCCGGTGAAATCGGTGAAGGTATCGCCAGACGGCTCAAAAGTGGATGTCCGCCTGAGCGACAAGACTTCCAGAACCGTTAAATTCGACTGACCATCTTGCGGGGCACATGCATATTGATTATGGCGGCGACGCTGCTTGCCGGACGGGCCGAGACCCGTCCGGCGAGTGACTCCCTGTCTGTGTCGAAAGGCGTGGAGGAGCAACGGCCGGGCGTGACGTCACGGATAATGGCGAACGTGCGTGGCGGCTACACATTTTCCTCATATAAAGATGATCTGCTGGGGATGCTCCTTGACGAGAGTGAGGCGAAGACCACACATGGATTCGGCTCGCTCCATCTCGGGTATGCCTTCTCGTTCGATCCCGGCTCGCCGGAGGGAGATTTCTTTCCAGGCGCCTATCAGGGAGCGGGGGTGTCGCTCTCCTCATTCGGAAATTACAATGGAATCGGTAATCCTGTGGCGGTCTACCTCCTCCAGGGGGCGCCGGTCTGGCATATTACTGATGGGTTGTCTTTGAATTACGAATGGAATTTCGGAGCCTCCTTCGGATGGCGTCCGTGCGACGGCACCACCGCCATGAGCAACTTAGTGGTGGGGAGCCGCGTCAACGCCTATATAAATCTCGGGGTGAGGCTCGACTGGAGGGTGGGGCGACGCTGGCTCCTGGAGACGGGTCTTGACCTGACCCATTACTCGAACGGCAACACGGCGTATCCCAACCCCGGGGTCAACAGTGTCGGGATGCGTCTCGGCATGTCGTATCTATTGGGACGTGACTACACGTATGGCAGGCCTAAGCCGGCGGTGGTGACTTCGGCCGAGCCATTGCGCCACCGCTTCACTTTCGATGTCACGGCCTACGGTGCGTGGCGCAAGAGGGTATACAGAGGCATAGACCCTCCGGTGTTGCTAAAGGGTCATTTCGCTGTGGCGGGAGTAGGACTGGCGCCGATGTATGATGTCTGCCGGATATTCCGGGCCGGGGCGTCGTTAGACCTGCAGTGGGACCAGAGTTCCGACCTGGAGAACTATTACGGCTACGGCACCACTACCGACGACATACGTTTCTACCGCCCGTCGTTCCTCGGGCAGGTATGTGTCGGCATAGCCGCCCGCGCGGAGCTGGTGATGCCCTATTTCTCCGTCAATGCCGGAATCGGCTGTAATGTAGTCGGGCCGTTTGAGACCCACGGCACTTACGAGGCCGTGAATCTCAAGACGTATCTGACGCCGGGGCTTTATATCAATGTGGGCTACCAGTTGCTTAATTTCCTCACCCAGAACAACCTCATGCTCGGCATCGGATATACGTTCCGCTCCAACCGCGACCGTAGGCTGACGCTTTTCCGCTGAGTCTCTCAGATGCGGGTGAAGACGGCGGTGACGCCCTCTTTCCCGTTGAAAAGGGTGCATTTCACGTCGCCTTTCTTATAGATGCCCTTCAGGAGCATCTTCTTTCCGTTGCGAGTCTCGATGTGCGACTGTCCGCTGCTCACAGTTTCCTTGAAGCCCATGTTGAGCAACTGTTTCTGCACGTCTTTTGCCTTGTCTTTCACGTATGTGTCGATCTGGGTCAGTGTCTCGCCGTCGGTGGTGGTGACCAGGCCGAGCATATCCTCGGCATCGTCGATATAATAGATGATGTTGGTCTCCATGACCTCCACTCCGTTGAGGCTGCTCTGGTCGCAGATTTTCTGCGCCTGCTCGAGGTTGTTGGTAGACATGGCCTTATATGCCACATTGAGCACCGGTGAGAACGCGTAGGCGCCGAGAGAAGCGGCCGCCATCGCAATGGCAATGAAAAATCTCCTCATAATCTGGTGAATTATATTGATGTGTTTAATGATGGTGCAAAAATACGAAAAAAAAGTCGTTTTTACGCTTTTGAGGTTATTTTTTAACGTTTCTGGTGCGGTCGCGCAGCATGAGGTCGCTGATGCGGAACGCCTCGGCCTGGCGTGCCGCCTCTTCGGCCGACAGGTCGCCATGGGTCGTGCCGTCGGGCGATGTGGCTCCAGTCAGTTGCGGGTCGGTCATCACGCGCCCCAGGCCGTTGTAGCCTCCGGCCTTCCAGAGACCGGTGAGGCGCATCAGGGTGGGGAATATGTCGACCTGCCCGACAGGATGGTCGATCTCGAGGGTAAGCCCGCAGTTGGCGGCAATGAAAGCGGTGTAGCCGGAGTCATCGGTGTCGGTGAGTGGTTGGTTATGGTCGCCAGTCACCACAATGATAGTATTCTCCAGAATACCTTCACGCCGCAGGACATCTATGAATCGTCCAAGTTCCGTGTCGAAATAGTTTGACATCCGCAGATATCCCGCTACTTCCTTTGATCTGCCTTTTGAAATCCAGGAAGCAGGGACTACTGCCGGGTCGTTGAAGGGTATGTGCATGGAGACCGTCAGCAGTTCCAGAAAAAAAGGTTTCTGCATTCTTGGGAGTGTCCGGGAGGCGTATGAGAACATGGCGGCGTCTCCCCCGAATCTGGCAGTGGCTTCTTTAAAATCTCGTGAGGACGCCACATATGGGAATCCGTAGTTTAGAAATGTATTATTTTCGTTCCAGGCGTTCAGGTCGTCGCCGAATATCACGGCGTTATCACCTCTATTCCAGCGTTTTGTTATGCTGCTGAAATTAAATGAGTCTCCTATCAGGATAGCGGCTGATCCAGCGCGGAGCGGCAGTTGACCGGTATTTATCATCATCTGGCCGTCACCGGAGCCGCCGTCCCTGATTTGTGGGACAACCTGTCTTGCCAAGAGGGTCCCGTTGGCATTGGCAAGGGAGTCAAGCACCGGCATTACCGGCCGTCCTTCGATTTCATCTCCGAGCAGCTCTGTGTTGAGCGACTCGACCACAATTAATATGAGATTCTTTTTTAGGTTTTTTTCGGCGATGCTGTCATGGATGGAGCATTTTCCGTTTTTATTCAGTTCTCTCATTTTCAGGAGATAGGAGTCGATGGCCTGTTGTTCTTCGTCTGAGAGGTTGCGTTTGCAGACCATTGATTGCCAAAGGATGGAAGTGCCCTTGACGGTCCCTATCGTAAATCCGCATTTTTTCAGTAGTTGGAATCTGGATGCGATGGGGGATTTGATTCGCAGTAGAAACGCCTCGGTCCAGGAGTGGTTGATGCCGTTGGCGCGGGCATATCGGTATTCGGTGACGGTATAGGTCGCCTGGGATACAAGGAATGCCAGTAGGGTGAGGGTCAAGGCTGTCAGGCGTGGGGTGGTAAGGAAAGATCCTTCGGCGCGTATTTTCCGGCGCATGAAGGCCCAGAGAGCTGTGGCGGTTGCGGGAATGACGAGGAAAAGGAGGTCTTCCGGTTGCCAGAGTCCCGGGATGCATTTCACAAGGTCGGCGTTGACGTTGCCCCCCATGGTTATGAAATCAAATGGAAGCAGGTCGCCCCAGAAGCGGAAATACCAGACGTTTACCAGGCAGAAGAGAGCCCCGGCCCATACTGGCACCAGCGTTGACCAGCGCCATCTGGGCGGGATGAACCAGAAGGGGAGGAGGATCAGCATACCGTCGCCGAGGAATTTCAATATGTCGCCCGACAGTTTCTGACCATAGCCGCCGGCGGTGTGCCCGAGCAGCCACCATTCAAGCAGCAGCGCGACCCAGGCTATGATATATAGTGCCAGGGACGCTTTGTGACGTTTCGCAAATATGGATGCTTTGGAAATCATGGTTGAGACGAGTGATTATCGGGCGCAAAAGTAGTGAATAGGGGTATTCTGAGCAAGCAAAACCGGAAATAGTGGCGTGGCACGGGTTCTTTTTGATAAAAAATCGGAAAAAATTTTGTGGGTTCGGAAAAAAATCGTAACTTTGCAGTCGCAAAACGGATAGGCCGCGTTTCAGAGGAAAAGCACAAGCCCCGCCAGCACCGGTCCCATAGCTCAGTTGGTTAGAGCA
>DKYZ01000020.1:0-8672 GCA_002493515.1 Porphyromonadaceae bacterium UBA7087
GGTATGAGAGCCGGCTCTCATACCGCGGCGAGGCGGAAGCCGAGCAAAAAAATAAGAAAAAATCACAAATCCAATTCCCCATGAATCAGCCTCAGAATCAGCCCTCCGGCTTCCCTTCAAGAAACAATCCCCCGCCTGGAATAGAGCTATCCCCTCTCAGCCATCGCTCCTCGCGACGCGCCTATTTCCATGACTATCGCGCCCCTGGATTCTATCATCTGACCGCCACCGTCCATCCCGGGTCAGCACCATTATCAATTATTACAAGTCCTCCCCCGGAAACAGAAATTTCCGGAATGATAATCCCCACACATACCCCTCTCGGAGAAAAAATCAAATCCGAAATCCTTTCCATATCGAGATTCCACCCCGAAATGCATATTCTCAGATTCGTTATAATGCCTGACCATTTGCACATTGTCCTGCATGTCCAGAAGAGGCTCCGGCGCAAATTAGGCAGCGAACTGGCCGGTTTTTTCGGTGCCTGCTCAAAACATAACACTTCCTTTGCCAGCCTCACTGAGTTCAAAACCCTCTTCCAGCCTTTCCACGACCAGATTCTCTTTGACTCAAACCAGGTTGACAGAGCGATAAAATATGTTGAGGACAATCCACGCAGGCTCCTGTTAAAACGCAAAAATCCCGATCTCTTCAGACGCTATCTTCATCTCGTCATATCAGATCACGAATACGCAGCCTACGGCAACATATTCCTGCTTAAAGAGATATAT
The DNA here is from genome assembly GCA_002493515.1 of Porphyromonadaceae bacterium UBA7087. Classification (GTDB taxonomy): domain Bacteria; phylum Bacteroidota; class Bacteroidia; order Bacteroidales; family Muribaculaceae; genus Lepagella. The sequence continues at coordinate 732 of DKYZ01000020.1, forward strand.
CTTCTCCCCATAAGAATCCATCGCCGCTGGACAGACACCCAGGTCAATGAATACACTAAGAAATGCCTTTCAGAGATTGAGCAAGGAGCCGTCCCGATATCCCCTTTCATCCATCCCGCTGAAAAAGCCATAATGAATAAAGCCATCGAGACGGGCGCGCGTATAATCAAGCTTTCAGACCAAGGCTTCGAAGCCCGTTTCAAGCCCAAAGGGAGAGACTTCGACCTTTGCTCCGAAGGGCGTCTGCTCCTGCTTGCCCCTTGGCCTGCCAATTACGGCCGCAAATCCACAGCCGGCTATCACGAATTCCACACCATGAACGACCTCGCTATGGCAATAGCCACCCTCCCCTCCTCAACCCGTTTCTGCATAAGAAATCCTTACCTCCCCTCCAAATAGAGATTGATCAGGTGCCAGATAGAGCTCGCTCAGACATCATCTTTCATACCGCGGCGAGGCGGAAGCCGAGCTAAAGACCGCAGCCGGCTGAAAAGACAGCGGCGCGGATTCCCGTCAGGAATCCGCGCCGCTGATAATCATTTACCTAACCCTTATTCCTGATATTTCTTCAGGATGACCGCTGCGTTGTGGCCGCCGAAACCGAACGTATTCGACAGAACGGCATTGACCTCACGCTTCTGAGCCTCGTTGAATGTGAAATTCAGGTCGTAATCCACCTCCGGATCGTTGTCGCCCTCCTCATGATTGATGGTCGGAGGTATTATGCCGTCGGTGATTGTCTTCACGCTGAATACAGCCTCCAGAGCTCCTGCCGCGCCGAGCAGATGGCCCGTCATCGACTTCGTTGAGCTCAGGTTCATCTTGTAGGCATGGTCGCCGAAGACCTTCTTGATGGCCTTCACCTCGCCTATGTCGCCTACAGGGGTGGACGTGCCGTGAAGATTTACATAATCTATATCCTCAGGCTTCATGCCTGCATCGCGGAGAGCGTTCTCCATCACGAGCTGCGCACCGAGACCTTCCGGATGCGAGGCCGTGATATGATAAGCGTCCGCACTCAGGCCTCCGCCGGCTACCTCGGCATAGATATGCGCGCCGCGGGCCTTGGCATGCTCAAGCTCCTCGAGCACAAGCGCGGCAGCGCCCTCGCCGATCACGAAACCGTCGCGCGAGCCGCTGAAAGGCCGTGATGCCCCTTTCGGATCCTCATTGCGCGTAGACAGAGCCTTCATGGAGTTGAAGCCGCCTACACCAGCCGGGAAAATAGCGGCCTCGGCACCTCCGGCGACTATTGCGTCGGCCATACCCAGACGGATATAGTTGAAAGCGTCGATGATCGCGTTGTTGGAAGAGGCGCAGGCCGAGACGGTCGCGAAATTAGGGCCGCGGTAGCCATGCTCCATGGAGATATGGCCGGCAGCGATGTCCGCTATCATCTTAGGAATGAAGAAAGGATTGTATTTCGGGCCCTGCTCCTCGCCGTGGAGAGCGAAATATCCGGCTTCCTCCTCGAAGGTGTGAAGGCCGCCGATACCGGCTGCGAAAATCACGCCTATACGGTTCTTGTCGAGATTCTCGTCCTCTAATCCGGCGTCCGCGATAGCCTCGTCGGCTGCCACGAGCGCATACTGCGCGTAAAGGTCTAAGGTGCGCGCTTTCTTACGGTCGAAATGGTCTGCCGTATTGAAATCCTTCAGCTCGCAGGCAAACTTTGTCTTGAATTTCGACGCGTCAAAATGCGTGATCGGACCCGCTCCGCTCACTCCGTTCACGGCGTTCTGCCATGACGTCGCCACATCGTTGCCGATGGGCGAGAGAGCTCCAAGACCGGTCACTACAACTCTTTTTAATTCCATAGCGGGAAATTGGTGGATATGCTGGGTTATTTATTTCTGGTTGGCCTCGATATATGCTATCGCGTCGCCTACGGTGGTGATCTTTTCTGCCTCCTCGTCGGGGATGGTGATGCCGAACTCCTTCTCGAACTCCATGATCAGCTCTACGGTGTCGAGTGAATCAGCGCCCAGGTCCTTGCTGAACTCTGCGTTAGGTGTAACCTCGTTCTCGTCTACTGTCAACTTGTCGACAATGATAGCTTTTACCCTGTCCTGTATGTCTGACATAACTTTCTAATTTTTAGTGTTAATAATTGATTTTCCTTTTTCAGACTGCAAAGTAAAGCAAAATTTTTCTATTACGGAAATTTTCACCCGATTATTGCACAACTTTTTTACATTTGTGCAATAATCGGGTGATTTTTTACGCTATTCCGACGATTTGCGGGGGATTATTCCACAACCCAGCTCTCTGTCGTCTTGAGAATCATGTCGCGCAGACCGCCATAGTTCTTGCGGCCCTTTACCTCCTCCACCTGGGCGGCGACGTCCGACTCGTAGCTCGAGGCCTCGACGTCGCGGATGACGCCTATGGCCATGGGGAGCGTGAGACCGTCCATCATGGCAAGCTGCTGGTGGAGCACATAATCGCGGCAGTGGGCGTCATGCGTGAGCACGTCGTCGAGCGTATAGCCGTCCTCGCCAACCTTCACAGCCTTCAGTCCGAAGCCCTCCTGCACGAGACCCATCTCCAGGTCCTTGCCAAAAAGCATCTTCTCGCCGTGGCGCAGATGGATGGTATGCTCGTCGCGCTTCTCCTTGTCGCTCATGAAGGAATACACGCCGTTGTTGAAGATGACGCAGTTCTGAAGCACCTCCACTACGGAAGCCCCCCTGTGGCGTGCGGCAGCCACCATGATCTCCTTTGTCGTGTCGAGCGAGATGTCGAATCCGCGGGCGAAGAAGTTGCCGCGGGCTCCGAAGCAGAGCTCAGCCGGGATAAAGGGATCCTCTGTCGTGCCGTAGGGGCTCGACTTGGAGATTGTGCCGCGTGCCGACGTCGGCGAGTACTGTCCCTTTGTCAGACCGTAGATACGGTTGTTGAAGAGAAGGATGTTGATGTCTATGTTGCGGCGCAGCGCATGTATGAAATGGTTGCCGCCGATGGCGAGACCGTCGCCGTCGCCCGAAATCTGCCATACGGTCAGCTCGGGGCGAGAGGTCTTCACGCCTGTGGCAATCGCGGCGGCACGTCCGTGGATGGTGTGCATGCCGTATGTGTTCATATAATAAGGCAGGCGCGACGAGCATCCGATGCCCGAGATCACCACCGTGTCTTTGGGTGCTACCCCGATTTCCGCCATCGCCTTGTGGAGAACGTTGAGGATGGCGTGGTCGCCGCAGCCAGGGCACCATCTGGGTGTCTGCTCATTCTTGTAATCGCCGGCTGCAAACGTTGTTTTTATATCTTCCATTGATTCTTTTCTTGGCTTTGACGGTTTCACTTGGTATGATTGATCACTCCCTCAACAATCTCCTTGACCATGAACGGCTGTCCCTCGATCTTGTTGATGCGTTTTACCTCCTTGCCGGGAAGATGCATCTGAAGATAATCGGCAAACATTCCTGTGTTGAGCTCGGCCACGATGATGTTGTCATATCCGCGCAACACCTCCAGGGCGTTGGCCGGAAGCGGGTTGATATATCTGAAATGTGCCAGGGCCACGGGATGTCCGTCGGCGTTGAGCTCGTTGCAGGCAGTCAGCAGATGGCCGTAGGTGCCGCCCCATCCCACGAGGACTGTCTTGGCGTTCTTGTCGCCTACAACCTCAAGGGCCGGGATATCATTGGCTATGCGCGCCACTTTCTCGCGACGTGTCTGCACCATTCTCTCATGGTTCTTGCCGTCGTTGGAGATGACGGATGTGTTGAAATCCTTCTCCAGACCTCCTACGCGGTGCATTGCGCCCTCCATTCCGGGTGCTGCCCAGAAGCGTGCGAATGTCTCCGCATCGCGGTCGAACGGACGCCAGCCGCCGGCGAGGCGGTCGGTGGTAAGGGCATGGGGATGTATCTCGGGATACTCGCTCTCCTCGGGTACACGCCAGGCTGACGAGCCGTTGGCGATGAAGGCGTCGGTAAGCAGGATTACGGGAGTCATGTGCTCCATGGCTATCCTGGCTGCCTCGAACGCCATGTGGAAGCAGTCGGTCGGGCTGGCTGCGGCCACTACGCAGAGCGGAGACTCGCCGTTGCGGCCGTAGAGGGCCTGCATGAGGTCGGTCTGCTCGGTCTTGGTGGGAAGTCCCGTGGAGGGGCCGCCGCGCTGCACGTCGATCACCACGAGCGGAAGCTCGGCCATTACTGCCAGGCCGATACCCTCGCTCTTCAGGGCGAGACCGGGTCCGGAAGTTGTGGTCACAGCCATATGGCCGGCATAGGAGGCGCCTATCGCGGAGCATACTCCGGCAATCTCGTCCTCCATCTGGCATGCCTTCACGCCGAGATCCTTGCGCTTGGCAAGCTCATGCAGGATATCGGTGGCCGGGGTGATGGGATAGCTGCCCAGGAAGAGGGGACGTCCGCTCTTCTCGGAAGCCATGATAAGGCCCCAGGCGGTGGCTGTGTTGCCGTTTACGTCCACGTATGTGCCGGGCTTAGCCTCGTCGCTCTCGATACGGTAGGTCGACATAGAGGAGTGGGTGTTGTGGCCATAGTCCCATCCGGCGCGGATAACTTTGGCGTTGGCCTCGGCAATCGCCGGCTTCTTGGCGAATTTCTTCTCTATGCGGGCGATAACCTTCTCGACGGGGAGGTCGAAGAGCCAGCAAATCAGACCCAGGGCGAGCATGTTCTTGCATTTCATGATTCCCTTGGAGTCCATGCCGCTGTCGGCGAGTGTATTTTTAAGAAGAGTGGCCATGGGGACGAGCATGATGCGGTTGGGATCGATGCCCAGCTCTGTCACGGGGTCATCGGTCTTGTACTCCGCCTTGCGCAGGTTGGCGGCGGTGAACGAATCGCCGTCGCAGACGATTACCCCACCCTTCTTGAGATATCTGAGATTAGTCTTGAGGGCGGCGGGATTCATGGCCACGAGCACATCAGCCTCGTCGCCGGGGGTATGCACACCCTTACCCACGCTCACCTGGTAGCCTGACACTCCTCCGAGGGAACCCTGCGGGGCCCTGATTTCTGCCGGATAGTCCGGGAATGTGGATATGAGGTTGCCCTCTCCGGCCGATACATTCGAGAAGATATTGCCGGCGAGCTGCATTCCGTCGCCAGAGTCTCCCGAGAACCGGATCACTACCCTCTCAAGTGTCTTTACGTTTGTAGTCGGTAGCATGATTTCTGAAAATGTTGTTGGTATTATGATATTAGACAATCGGTCTTTTCTTCGTTTCCGGATGCCGCGCCGACGCCTGCGGCGTCCCCGTCATCCAGCCACACCGCAAAGTTAATAATAAAAGTTAATAAAAAAAGCCAACTGACCCACTAATGTAAGCCAGTTGACTGTTTTTTTGCAATTTTCACGCCACCGCAGCCCAGATTTTCTGTGCCGCGCAAGTGATTTTCCCTTTTTTCTCAGAAAAATTTCGTCTCCGAGCCGGTCATGACGCCAAGAAGGTTGTTGGCAAGTCCGCTCGCCCCGATACGGAAAAATTCGGGGATGAGCCACTCGTCGCCCAGCACTTCCTTCACTACGGCATAATACTGCAGGGCCTGCTCCGGGGTGCGTACGCCTCCGGCGGCCTTGAAACCGACACGGCGGCCCGTGGCCTCGAAATATTCCTTTATGCAACTACACATCACATACGCTGCCTCCAGGCTCGCACCGGGATAGATTTTGCCGGTGGAGGTCTTGATGAAGTCTGCGTCGCTGTACATGGCCAGGATAGAGGCCTTCTTTATCATGGCAGCGCTTTTCAGTGCCCCGGTCTCGAGGATTACTTTCAGACGGGCATCCTTTATAGTATGCTTCAGCTCTATGAGCTCGTCGCAGAGGTCCTCGTAATCCTCGTCAAGAAGCATACCAACGTTCATCACCACATCCACCTCGTCGGCGCCGTTGGCAACGGCGAGCGCGGCGTCGGCAATCTTCACCTCGGTAAAGGTCTGCCCCGAAGGGAAACCTCCCGCCACCACAGCCACGTTGACTCCGCTGACGTCAAGATTTGCTTTCACGACCTCGGCGAAGTTGCTGTAGACGCATATGGCGGCTACATGGGGATATTGAGGATACTCGTCGTCGAAACTGTTGACCCGGCGAGTGAACGCCGCCACACTGTTCTGGGAATCCTCCGTACTGAGCGTGGTCAGGTCGATGCAGCTGAAAAGCAGCTTGTAGACCTCCTCGCCGGCGTACTCCGGAGCCTTCTCTATTATTTTGGCCACTGCTGCGCTTACCAGCGCATCGTCTTCGGAGACGTTGCTGGCGGCCAGAGCCTGATGATATCTATTCATAATTTAAATTTTTGGGGATTAATCGAGATTAATCAAGATTTATCGGGATTATCGGAGCTATCGGAGCTATCGGGATTCCTCCGATTATTCTGATTCCTCCGATTATTCCGATTTCCGGCGCGGCGCCAGCCGCTCCGGATGCTTCGCCAGAAACTGCTCCCATGATTTCGGCCCTTTCTCCACCTGAGGCTTGGAGGTCTCGTAGAAATGGGTAAGGGCGGCCGCGAGAGCGTCGGTGGCGTCAAGAAGCTTCGGCATATGGTCGGCCGGAATGTTGAGGAGATGACGTAGCATGTTGGCCACCTGCTCCTTCGAGGCCCCCCCGTTGCCCGTCACGGCCTGCTTAATCGAGAGCGGGGCATATTCCGCTATGGGCACGTCGCGGCTCAACGCCGCCGCCATGGCCACACCCTGTGCCCTGCCGAGCTTAAGCATCGACTGCACGTTCTTCCCGAAGAACGGTGCCTCGATCGCAAGTTCGTCGGGCAGATACTGCTCCACAAGCCCCGTGACGCGCTCGAATATGCGGCGCAGTCGCTTGTAATGGCTCTCGAAGCGGCTGAGTTCAAGCACGCCAGTGACTATCACCACCGGTTTCTTGCCGTTGATGCCCAGAACGCCATACCCCATCACATTCGTGCCGGGGTCGATACCCATTATTATACGCTCATAGTCGAGACCGGGTCTAACATTCTCCGCCATATTCCTTATAACAATTATTCCAGGTCGATTGTCTCAAGGATAGTGGAGAAACTCAATGCCTCCGGTCCGAAATCCTTACGATAATCAGCCAGAAGCGAGGCAAGCGCGCCCCGGCCCCAGGCATGAGCCGCAGTCCGGTCAATGAACTTTGCCTGGAGCGCGACACTCAATGCCTGTTCGGCAAACTCACTCTCTCCAGGCACCTCCACCACCTCCTGCAGGCTCGCGCCAATCACGCCGTTCTCTTCCGACAGCAGTCCGTCTGCTCTCCGGGCACGTAGCCATCCGGTGAATCTCGCCTTCAGGCTACGCTCCATCATGAAGGTCACATTATATATAGTCATGACTGTATCGTATTTTTCAGTCTTGGGGAAGATAACGGTCGCAGCCCTTCGGATCGGCCAGCGCCTCGTTCATCGTTATCGGCAGCCGGGTCATGTCAGTCACGTAGGCTCCGGGAATCACCGCCGCCTTGAGCTCCGCCATTGTGGGAGTCTTGTCAAGCCTGGAATATTCCTCGAACGTCCATTTTGTGAAGACAGAGCCGGCCGAGAGACCCTGACGGTTGAGCCACCATCCCCCGGCGAGCTTCACGGGTGCTGAATTGGCGGATATGTCGGAGGGAGCCGGATAATATGTGAGATTGCCGGCCGCGTCAAGGGTAATTCCCACCTTGTCGGCGTAATCGCCGCTCATGCGGAACACCGTCGCCTTCGGCATATAGTTGAGCGTGCCGATCTCCGACTGCGGAAGCGGCTGCGGCTCTATGGCCGCCTGTTTATCCTTATGGGAGGCGCAGGAGGCAAGCAGCAGCGCGGAGGCGGCTGCCGCACATATATTGGCTTTTCTGTATCTGTTCATATTCCTTATATAAAAAAACGGCATGCTTATCACTAAACACGCCGCCAAAACAAAATTATGAAAAACATTCAACGCTATGCTGCAAGCAGCATTCCTGAGCCTCTTGTCGGATTCG